>JAHEEI010000283.1 GCA_024640785.1 Pseudomonadota bacterium | reverse complement strand
ACGGAAAGCCTACAAGCCTGTGGAATTGAAAAGCTTATGGTTATTGACAAACTGGAAGTGGGCCCTCCCCGCATTGAAAAAAGGCGGATATTTACCCCATACACGATTACTCAGGGTAAAAAAAATGAAACGTTTGAGCTGATTTACTCATTTAAAAAAGATGTTTTTGATCCCGAAGAAATTGAATCTCAAAATCTAGGTGCAATGATAACCGCTCAGGTTGCTATTAATTACGGTCTTTTTTGCCGACAGATTATTTTTAAGGGTATTTTTAATAAGCTGGACAGAACATTTATAAGAAAGATGGCTGAAAATACAGCCCGGGAGATATTTGTTAAAAAGATTTTGCAGCCTAATCCGTTTCTTATAAAAGATTTTTGTGGTTTTCCGGCATTAAAGCGTGCCGCTTATCTTCAGTCTGAGGTTTCATTTTCCGGACAGCAGTCAGTACCGTCTAAGGGGAAAGTGAAATGGAAAGCAGAGAATGACCGTTATGCCGTTCTTTCAAGCGGCGGAAAGGAAAGCCTGCTGAGTTTTGGAGTCTTAGATGAACTTGGAAAAGAAGTTCATCCCCTATTTATTAATGAATCGGGGCGTCACTGGTTTAGTGCGCTGAATACCTACAGGTACTTTAAAAACAATTTTCACCATACGGAAAGAGTATGGACAAACTCAGACCGTATTTTTGTATGGTTTCTGCGTTATTTGAGATTTGTCAGAAGTGATTTTTTAAGAATTAGAGCGGATGATTATCCCGTCAGGCTCTGGACTGTTGCTGGAATGGTTTTTGGTACGTTGCCGCTTTTGAGAAAAAAGGGTATCGGCCGTCTGGTAATCGGGGATGAATTTGATACAACCCGAAGACTGCGGCACCAGGGTATTTCACACTATGACGGTCTGTATGATCAAAGCCGCTATTTTGATCGGGCGCTTTCGGATTATTTTATCAGAAAAGGATGGGGGATTATTCAATTTTCAATTCTCAGAACGCTTTCAGAATTGCTTGTTGAAAAAATACTTTCCAAACGGTATCCACATTTGCTTCAGCATCAGGTTTCCTGTCATGCGGCGCATGTTAAAAATGGCCGGGTGCGGCCGTGCGGCCGATGTGAAAAATGTACAAGAATTACAGGTATGCTTAAAGCCCTTGGAATAGATCCCGGTATCTGCGGATACACAGAAGATCAGATAAGTTTTTGCCTGAAAAAAATTGTGGCTGGAAAACTGCATCAGGAAAATACCGATGTTGAACATCTTCTGTGGACTCTCGGTCAAAAAGGGTTAACGGGTCCGTCTCTTCCCGGACTGCCAGAGCCCTGCCGGCATCCCGAGATTATGAAGATAAGGATTGATCCAAAGCGGTCTCCGCTGGAAGAAATACCGGAGGATATCCGCCAGCAGTTGCCCGCTGTTTTTTTGGAGTATGCTGAAGGTATAGTGCACCGCTTTCACAATTCATGGAAGGCAGTTAAAATTTAACCGGGGGAACAAATGAAACATAAAACGGACTTAAAGCAATTAAAAAAAAAATCTCATAAAAAACAGTCGGGTGACCCACAGAAAAAACGGGACTATGTGCTTGGCGAGTTAACCTGGATTGAGGCTGGTATAAAATTAAAGGCGGTTGATATTGCTCTGCTGCCTGTCGGCGCTATTGAACAGCACGGACATCATCTGCCTCTTGACACGGACAGCTTTGATGCACAATATTTAGCGGATTCAGTAGCAGCCTGCTGTAATAATCCCAAACCGATTTTGCTGCCGCTTATTCCTTACGGCGTTTCCTATCATCATAGTGATTTTAAAGGAACGATCAGCATCAACAATGAAACGCTTGCCCGGCTGGTTTATGAAATTGGTATAAGCGCTGCACAAAACGGTATTAAAAAACTTATTATTATAAACGGGCACGGCGGAAACGAGCCTGCTCTTCAGCTTGCAGCTCAACGGATAAACAAGGATGCCTCCATTTTTACATGTGTTGATACTGGCGAAACCAGCGATTCCGATCTGGCAAACATCTGTGAAACACTCAATGATGTTCATGCCGGTGAAATTGAGACAAGCACATCTCTTGCAGTCCGTCAGGAGCTGGTCCAGATGGACAAAGCGAAAAAGTTTGTTCCGAGATTTTCGAGCCGTTACCTCAACTTCAGTTCGCATCGTAGTGTTACCTGGTATGCACGCACATCCAAGTTGTCTCCTCAGGGCGTTCTGGGTGACCCCACAAAAGCCAGCAAAGAAAAAGGAGAAAAAATATGGGAAATAATGATTAAAAATCTTGTAGAGCTTGTCGAAGATATTAAGATGCTGTCTTTAGATCAAATCTACGAAAAGCGGTACTAAAAGGAAATACGGGTGAAAATAACAAAAATAGAGTCCTGGCCGGTAACCATGCAGTTGACAGAGCCATATACAATTGCGTATGAAACAGTTAACTCTGTAACAAATGTGTTTCTTCGGGTAGAAACCAGCAAAGGGATAATCGGATACGGATGTGCAGCTCCCGATAAAATGATTGCTGGGGAGACCCCCAGCCGTGTATGTAAAGCGTTTCAGGATATTGTTATGCCGTTGCTGTTGGGGGCTGATCCGATAAGATCTGTCAGGCTTCTCACTATTCTGAAAAAGGCCCTGAATGGATATCCCTCGGTTCTTTCGGCCGTGGATATGGCTTTAA
>JAHEEI010000282.1 GCA_024640785.1 Pseudomonadota bacterium | reverse complement strand
GACAAAAGAAGACAAATAAATGCTTATGGAGACTACCCTTTGCCTATTGGAGAAGGGCAGACCATATCACAGCCCTACATCGTAGGACTTATGACTCAAGCTCTTCAGCTAAAGAGCAGTGACCGGGTCTTAGAAATCGGAACCGGTTCAGGATACCAGGCTGCTGTGCTGGCTGAGATTGTAAAAGACGTTTATTCAATCGAGATTAAAGAAAAGCTGGCACAAAAAGCAGCAGAGCTTTTAAGCTTCCTTGGATATATGAACATAACCGTAAAAGCAGGTGACGGCTACTATGGTTGGGAAGAATATGCTCCGTTTGATGCCATCATCGTAACCTGCGCCGCAGAAAAAATACCTCCCCCACTTATAGAACAGTTGAAAGAAGGAGGTAAAATAATACTACCTCTGGGAGATGAATTTCAGATACAAAATCTGGTGCTTGGAATTAAAAAGGGATCCACAATAAAAAAGGGGGATCTTATTCCGGTGCGCTTTGTCCCGATGACGGGCAAGATCAAAGACAACTAAAAAACCGTATAGTTAAAATTCGCCTTGACTGAAAATTTTAATAGTTTACTTTCATAAACCTTTTGAAGAGCTAATAGACCCAGCAACAGACAGCTTGTTCCCGGATATTTTACTAATAAAAAACCTGTCTCCCCGGAATATATCCCTGTTCAAATAAAGAGGGGAGCGTTCCCTCCTTAAAGCATTCAAATATTGTTTTATCATTTTTCCCTTCAGGATAATACCCTGTCTCAGGGTTGATTCTCATAAAAACAATTCCCTCTGGTATTTCAAAATTCTTCACAGGCTCATCTTTTAGCGCAGCTTGCATAAAGCTTAGCCAGATCGGGCTTGCTGCACTGGAACCCGTCTCTTTTTTTCCAAGAGGCTTGAGATTGTCAAAACCTATCCATGCCCCGGCAACGAGCTGAGGGGTATAGCCCATAAACCAGGCATCCTTTCCGTCATTAGTTGTTCCTGTTTTACCTGCACATGGACGGTTCAAAGCCATGACTTTTCGTCCGGTTCCTTCTTCAACAACACTCTTCAGAAGAGAAGTCATAATATATGCAGTCTGAGGACTAATGGCTGAAACAAGACGGGGAGTATTGTTTTCCAAAATATTTCCATCCCGGTCAAGAATCTTTGAGATATATATCGGTTCTGCTGAAACCCCCTGAGCGCAAAATGTTGAATAAGCCCTGACCATATTAATAAGAGAAATACCACAGCTTCCAAGCGCAAGGGTAAGATCTTTATTGTATCCGCCATCAACGCCTATTTGTCGGGCATACTTAATTACATATTCAATGCCTATTTCTTTTAATATTTTGATGGTAATGGCATTACAGGACTTAGTAAGAGCAGTTCTGAAAGTTGTGGGACCCTTAAACTGTTTGTCATAGTTCTGGGGCTCCCAGAAGTTATATTCATTATTCTCTAAAATCTCAAAAGCGGCAATGGGACTGTCAACAATTATACTGGCCGGAGTGTACCCTTTATCAAGCGCAGCCGCATAAATAACAGGCTTAAAAGCTGATCCTGGCTGACGTCTTGACTGGAGTGCTCGGTTAAATTGGCTTTCCTGAAAACCCCTGCCACCCACCATTGCCTTTACATATCCTGAAACAGGATCCATGGCGATAAGTGCCGCCTGAACACGGGTATCATTGTCGATCTTATCTTCATGCCGCTTTTCATAAGCCTCAACCCCTTCTAAAACTGCCTTTTCCGCCGCCTCCTGCATTGCAAGGTTAAGTGTTGTTTCAATCCTTAAACCTTCCCCATAAACATAGTCTGCTCCATATTTTTTTAGCAGCTCTCTTCTCACATGTTCAAGAAAATCAGAATTTTTTGGTAAATCCTCTCTTTTTGACTTATCAAAAACAAGCGGAGCCTCTTCCGTAATCCTTGCTTCTTCAAGAGAGATAAAGCCCTGCTGATACATTCTGGACAGAACGTATTTTTGCCTTTCTTTTGCCCTATCTGGAGTTTTGAAAGGGGAATAGAAGCTTGGCGCTTTGGGAAGACCGGCTAGAAAAGACGCCTCTGACAGATTAAGCTCCGATGCAGGTTTGCCGAAATAGGACCGGGATGCGGCTTCAATACCATATGCCCCGTTCCCAAAATAAATCTGATTAAGATAAAGAGCTAGAATCTCACTCTTGGAGAGATGCCTTTCAATCCTTAGGGCAAGAATAGCTTCTTTAATCTTTCTTGAAAACTTTCTCTCCGGAGTAAGCAGCAGGGATTTTACAACCTGCTGAGTTATCGTACTTCCCCCTTGTTTTATTTCAAAGGACCGGATATTCTTAATTGCGGCACGTATTATACTCCAGTAATTTATCCCCTTGTGGTCAAAAAAACGGTCGTCCTCTGCCGCGACAATCGCATTCACAAGAACTGTAGCAATATCATCAATGTTTACGAGATATCTTCTCTCTGTAGAAAGCTCACCGATTTTAATACCTTCACTTGAGAACACACTGGTAACCAGGAAAGGTCTGTAATCATCCAAAGATGAAATCCGGGGGAGATCATAACTGAAATAATAATAAGCTAAAATTACGCTGAGAAAAGAAAAGAGGGTGGTAAAGCCAAAAAAAGCCAGGCAAAATAATAGCCAGTTTACTTTTCTCTTTTCAGTGCTTTTAACCTTCCCTTTTTTAGTACCG
>JAHEEI010000100.1 GCA_024640785.1 Pseudomonadota bacterium | reverse complement strand
AGGCGTATGGATGAAGCTGCCTTCAGCAACACCTGCTGATTCACCGCAAAAAAGCACTCCTTTTTCAGGAAAGAAATAGCTCAGACAGTCACGGGTATGTCCAGGAGTTTCAAACACCTGAGAGGAGGCTTTCCCCAGCTCAAGCCTGTCACCTTCCTTAAGAATAAAATCAACTTCAAAAGTTTCAAAACTCACGTCTTCGCCTTTAAGCTCATCCTGCATCTCTTTTTCATACTCCTGATTAAGCTTTTCCATCAGCTTAACCGCATTGGGCCTCAGAATAACCTCTGCAGCCTTTTCACTTGCCGCGACTTTTATACCGGCAAGAGTTCTTAACAGGTATGGCACTGCGCCGCAGTGGTCAAAATGAGAATGGGTAAGAGCAAGAATAAGAGAGGCAGGATCTTTCAGGTTCTGTATTAACTTTTCAAGATAAAACGGTCCGAATGCCGACACCCCCGGATCAAACAGAATAGATTTCTCACCGCAATACAAAAATGCCGGGATATGACCGTTTCCCAACATCAAAATGTTTTCAAAACTGTCTTTAAAAATAAATTCCTTTTTCATGGTTTCAAATCTTAAAATAATTTTACGGATAAAGAAGAGTAAAGCAAAAAATTTAAATTCAAGGTGCGAAAATCAGAAGGAATGAGGCGTACATTATGTACACTCCAGAGACTGAGAGTGCGAAACGAAGACGTCGAACTTTTTTACGAAGCTTTTATGCTTCATTAATAATATGTTCTATCTCATCCCCAAATTTTCCGGACCAGGATCGCGGCGGTCTGGCAAGCCATTTCATCGTCTCATCCTTTACCGGATGGAAAAGCGACAGAAAAAAACAGTGGAGCGCCAGATTTTTACCGTCTAGCTCTCTTTTTGCCCCATACTTGAAATCGCCAAGAATCGGAAAGCCCATATGAGAAATTTGTGCCCTTATCTGGTGGGGACGGCCTGTCTTTAAAAGCACCTCAAGCAGGGTTAATCCGCTTTTCCAGGCCACAGCCCTCCAAAAAAGTTCGGCATGCTGGGCAGAAATCGTATTTTTTGAAGTCACATGTACTCTCTTATCCCTTTTAATCAGGTAGTTGCTGCATACGCCTTTGCCCTCACAGTCACCTTCAACCATTGCAAAATAATGTTTTTCGGGCAAGTTCTCGCGGAACTGGGCAGAAAGCCTTGAGGCTGCTTTTGAGGTTCTGGCAAGAGCCAGCACTCCTGACGCAGGTCTGTCCAGCCGGTGGACTAAGCCAACAAACACATTTCCGGGTTTGTTGAATTTTTTCTTTAGATGCTCCTTTGCCAAAGTCACCAGGTCAATATCACCGGTTTCATCTGCCTGTGAAAGAAGCCCCTGCGGCTTGTTTACCACCATCAGGTGATTGTCCAGATAGATCACATCGAGTTTCATATTTTTCTCTATCTAACCGTCTTTTTGGTAGGACGGCTGTTAAACTTTTCCGGTTTTATAATGAACCGTTCATAGTTCTTTCCCTGACCATTCAAACTTTAAACTGTCCGACCATAGCAGCTTTCCTGTCATTTTATGGCTATGAAAACTAAATTAAACTAAAATGTATTTAATTATATAAGTTTAATCAGGGTGATTACCAATGTCAAGAATCTAAAAAAGCAAAGCCCAGAGCATGGAAAAGCTCTACGCAAAATAATTTCTATTTAAAACAATGATGTTCTTTAAAAAAACTGCAAATTCAGGATCTTTCGATCTCGTCTAGAACCTTCTGAACCTTTGTTCTTATTTTTAAGGTACACAAAATAACAACTATAAAGGTTACAGCTAGGCAGACAGCGGTAACTTCCAGACCGGTTTTTGCAAGGACGGTCATCAGCAAGATTGTTGCAACTATATTATATACCCTTTTAATGGTTTTTGGCTTTCTCCACATGTACATGGCGGAATGCGAAAGAAGCACTGATCTGTCTTCTGAACCCAGTATTTTATAGCAAATTTTTAATATGAAGAAGACAGGAACCGCAAAATAGAGTGTCCAGGCAATACCTCCCAGGTAAAATTTCATTGTTTTCAGATATTCATAATTAGCGGTAGCAAAAAATACTATCACAAAAAACGGGATCAAAAACAAAAGTAAATTGGCATATTCTCTTTGCTGTTTATATTCTCTTTCTATCCAGACGTTCTTAACTTCCTGTTCACACTTGTGTGACAGATTAAGTGTGCCAAGCAAACTCTGTTCTCTTGCTGTCAACTCTCTCATTTTATTATCCCCTTCTTTATAGTGAGCCCCATTGGTTACATAAATATAATATCTTTTCTTTGGTTTCTTATAGGTAATACTAATAAAAAAATTTTAATTCAATAATTACTTTGGGAAAAGCGTTTTTTATGGTTTTAAAAGCAGTACAGCCTCCGAAAAAGGAGGCCGTACTTGACATGGACACCGTGTAAGCGGGAGGGTTCTTCCACAGGAGCCAGGGAAAAAATAACATTCCCATAAACTTCATTTAGTAACCGGGCAAGAGCAGCATATAATACAGCCAGCAATATTCTCCATTGACTTTTCATTATCGGGTCAGATTCGCCTGCCGCAGTGGACATTGAATCCGGAACGCCTTTAGGACATGAGAGGACTGACAAACCCCTTATTTATACCTTTTTCAACAGCAGCTTAATACTTTTAGCCAAAGTACAGTTTTTCTATGGTTTCCTACCTTTGGCCCAGGCCAAACCTTCCTGATTGAAAAAACGGCAGGTGCAGCAACGAAAGCAGCGAAAAACCCATTTGAGTTGCTCCTGGATGGATCGTTCCCTTGATTGCCAGCAGCGGGATTGTCAGAGATCCTGAGTCTAGAGGTGTATTTTCACTGTTGTTGAAAAACAGCCTATATTTTGTCTTTTTTAAAAACTCACGGTTTGTACCCACATAAAAAAACAATGGGAACACGCTCTCAAGCTTTACCGACACAGCAGACGGCGAACTGTTGCTGAAGATGGCCGATGCGTTTACTCCGTTATTGAAATTCTGCCTGTATTCAAAGTCAGATATGATTTTTCCAGAAAATAATTCGTGATGCATTTTCTCATTTCCATCACATAAGCTCTGTGAAGCACGCGCGTCGGGGGTATAAACTAGAAGCGCTCCAAGAAATATCAGACATAAAATAATGAGCAGGAAATACAATACGCAATAAAAAGAATGGCCAATAAAATTTTGCATTACAGCACCTCCTGTAGCTTGAATCTTCAATATATTCCGTGCAAGAGTCCGCCCATAGAAAGTGCTTCATCCGCCCGGCAGCCCTGCAGCCATATCCCGAATCCGGGACCCAGGCCAGAAGCTTTGCGTCCCGCACTTTCGTGCGGTTTGCCTTTTTCAGGCACTATTGATAACATATAATTTATCTATTATTTCTGCCATTAGTGAGACCCCTTATGACAGAAGTTCTGCCTGATTTAATTATGGCTTTATTTTTTAATTGATTCCAGCGAGGTATTTACCATTATTTTGTGAATTATTTACTTTTTTGAAAGTATAATTGCTTATTGTTAAATTCTTGAAAAAATACTATAATTAAATATGCTTATTCGATTCGTACCTTTTCAACAAATCTTCAAACTTTACTGAACCGATAATTAATTTAAAACAAAAGCGCCATGCTCAAAAATATTCCATTATTTTCCTGTCTTAATGATTCGGAACTGACCGCTATTGAAAATGTCGCGGTAAAAAAAACGTTTCCGAAAAACACCATTTTATTTAGCGAAGGTGACAAAACGGACTCTCTGTATGTAATCTGTGACGGCAAAGTCAAGGTGACTATTAATGACGATGAAGGTAAAGAGATAATACTGTCCATGCTCGGAACTGGAGAATACTTCGGGGAAATGGCCCTCCTGGATGATGAGCCCCGATCAGCCAGCATAATAACAAAAGAAACTACCCAGCTGTTGATCATTTCCAAAAATGATTTTATGGATATTTTTTCTTCGAACCCGATTGCTTTTAATCTTTTGAAAGGTTTAACAACTAGACTCAGGGAGGCAAACAAAAAAATTGAGAGTCTTGCGCTCCTTGACGTGTACGGCCGGATAGCCAGGGTACTTAATCAGTTGGCAAAATCCCAAGAAGAGAAAATGGTGATTGAAGAGAAACTGACTCACCAGGAGATTGCAAACATGATAGGATCTTCGCGTGAAATGGTCAGTCTCATACTAAAAGAATTGTCAAATGGCGGATACATAACCGTAGACAAAAAATTGATCACGATCAACAAAAAACTTCCATATTCCTGGTAGGCCTTTCGCGTTTTTCATCGTAACAGTATCACAGAACACACAGTCCTTATGTGCTACGCCCCTCCCCAGAAGGAGACATCTTTCTATCGCAACTTATTTTCTCAGCATCTTTTGGTACATAATATATTGTTACTAGCAATATCTCTGTAAAAACAAATTCACAAATGATAAGAAGTTGTTTCTTGTAGCTTTGCCGGTTATTTTTAGCTTTTTATTTTTAGGCACTGTTTTGATTTTCCCAACACTTTTAGTTGTAGCCAAGCACAAAAAAATGGGATTTCTTTTTTTAATTAAATAATGTATGCTTTAAACGTTAACCACAGGTCAGAGCTTAGGTTTTGTCCTTTGTATTCTCGATATCAAAGTTTTGTGGCAGGCTTATAATTAATGGGGGATATTAATCAAATGTTTTGGTCCAAAAATAGACGAAAATATTTCAGAGCTGTACCTGAAAAGAAACATCCCGTTCTCCTTGATATTAACGGTGAAAATTTTATAGAAATGCTTACTGCAGTCAGCCTAAGTCAAGAAGGAGTCGGAATTCGTGTCCCCCATGGATTTAAAGGATGCGAAATTAACAACGAGGTTGAACTGGTTCTCTCATTACCGTATCCCATAAATCAGAGCATACTGATTTTCGGTAAGATCAAGTATATAAACAGCCTGAAGTTCGGGATTTCATTTAATAAAATGAGCAGTGAAAGTAAAAAAATAATCAGAGAATACATCCAGTATAGAATCAAAGATGAGCCATTTTATATAAGACTATTGTATCTATTAAGAATTATTTAAATCTATTCACCTCTTTCTAACATACAGCCATTCCTTTAAAATTCAGAAATTAAACAACGAATTCCAGATTACTCCAATAGTTTTGATGCTAAAAATAATTCATCAGCAGCAAAAATTTTGGGGCCGATGATACAGATATTGTTAAACTACAACCGATGGTAAGGAATTAAAAACGTCGAAATAATCTCAGGGATCGACTTCCAAAAAGAACGATATACCACTTAAAAATCTTAGCACGAGATCCTTTCCCCTCAGAACGCTATATTTTTTTCACCTTAACTTTTTTATAATGATTTTCTAACGTCAACCCCTTTTTTTGATTAGGTTGACAAGAATGTTTTGCTTAGATATTCTAGAAAAATGTTTAATTTTAAAGAAGAACTTAACAAAATAAAAGAATCTGGCCTGTACAGAAAGCTCTTGCCTGTATTATCCGGATCCGCGCCAAAAATAATGGTGAACGGAAAAGAAATTATCATGCTGGCTTCAAATGACTATCTTGGTTTCTGTTCCCATCCGGAAATAAAAAGCAAAGCCCAGGATGCAATAGAAAAATGGGGTGCCGGATCCGGTGCAGCGAGACTAATAAACGGTAACTTAACCCTTTTTGATGAACTGGAAAAGAGGCTTGCCGCATTTAAAAAAAAAGAAGATGCTCTTGTTTTCAGTACCGGATATATGGCAAACGCAGGACTTCTTTCAGCGCTCGGCACAAAAGAAAGCATCATATACAGCGATGAATTAAATCACGCAAGCATTATTGACGGATGCAGGCTTAGCCGCGCAAAGGTTAAAATTTATCCCCACAAAGACGTAAAAACACTTGAATCCTTTTTGGGTCAGGATTCAGGCTATCAAAACAGGATAATTGTTACCGACGGTGTGTTCAGTATGGACGGAGATCTTGCGCCTGTTCCAGACCTACTTTTGCTGGCAAAAAAACATGATGCAACCCTGATCATTGATGACGCACATGGGACAGGCGCGATAGGAAGATCCGGAAAAGGAACCCTTGAGCACTTCGAAATAGAAAACAGCTCCAGAACAATTATTATGGGCACAATGGGAAAAGCAATGGGGTCATTCGGGGCCTTTGTCGCAGGGACAAAAGATCTTAAAAAATATCTTGTTAACAAATCAAGGAGTTTTATTTTTACCACAGCGCTACCTCCTTCCGTCCCTGCAGCTGCCATCCAGGCACTAAATATTATTGAAAAAACCCCAACTATAATTTCCAGTCTGAAGGAAAACGCCTCTTTTATGAGAAAGGGCCTAGGCACTCTTGGATTTAATACCCTTGAAAGTGAAACCCAGATTATGCCTATTCTGATCGGCCGCCCGTCTGACACTGTAAATATGGCAAAAGAACTTTTTGACGAGGGGCTCTTCATTCAGGCAATACGGCCTCCAACCGTACCCGAATCTTCATCAAGACTTAGGTTAACGGTCATGGCAACCCATAAGAAGTGCGATCTTGAAAAAGCACTTTCAGTTTTAGAAAAAACAGGCAAAAAATTTGGAATAATATAAAGGCCTTAATAGATATAATAAACAAATGATAAACTATAAAACCATTGGCAATGGAAGACCTCTTCTCCTTATCCACGGTTGGGCAATGAGCACAGAAGTCTGGTCCGACCTTCCAGTTAACCTGTCATCTAATTATCAGGTTATTAGCATAGATCTCCGCGGGCACGGGAAATCAAAACATCTTGAAGGACCCTTTAACTATGAGATTTTTGCCAAAGATATCCGACTGCTAATAGATACGCTTGACCTTAAGGACTTAACTCTTATCGGCTGGTCAATGGGTGTTTCTGTCATTCTAAAAATGCTGGAACATTCTTTGCCCTCACTTAACTCCCTTATTTTCATAAGCGGGAACCCTTCTCTTGTAAAACGGGCAGATTATGAGAACGGTATTCCTGAAATTGTGATAAAACGCCTTTACAAAAATATGGAGCGTAACCTTGAAAAAGGTCTTCAAAGTTTTCACCGCTTACTTTTTAGCTTTGAAGAACAGTCCTCCATTGGACAGCGTAGTATCAACAAAATCATTACGGGTAAAAATAATGTCCCTAAAAAAGAAGCTACGCTTGAACTACTTAAATGTCTTCAAAATGAAGACTTAAGAGATGCTCTTGATAAGATAGCTGTGCCCACACTATTGATACACGGGAAAAATGATCGGATAAGTCTGTCAGGCGCCGCATATTACATGAACAAACGCATAAAAAAATCAGAGCTTCTTCTACTTGAAGATACCGGACATCTTCCATTCATTACAAAAGAAAAAGAGACTCTTGAAAAAATAAAAATTTTCTTAAAAACAAATGATGTCAGAAATAGATAAAAATTTTGTAAAAAGAGCTTTTAACACAAGCGCAAAGACCTACGACCAGCACACAAGCCTTCAGAAGAGTACCATAACCGAGCTTTTAGACCATATAAATCCGGAAGACTTTTCAATTAGTCGCGCACTGGATATTGGAACCGGAACCGGAAACCTGACAGCAGGCCTCATCCAAAGGTTCCCGAAAGCAAAGATTTACGGATGTGACCTTGCGGGTTCAATGCTGGTAGAGGCAAGAAGAAAAACAGGGGGAAAAGGGATATTTTCTACCGCAGATGCAGAACTACTCCCGTATAAAGAAAACTCTTTTGAACTTGTTGTCTCAAGTTTTACCTTTCAGTGGCTGAATGACTGGAGCAGGGCCATAAATGAAATCAAAAAAGTGCTTAAACCGGGAGGAACTTTTGCTTTTTCTGTTTTTGGTGCAAAAACATTTTTTGAGTTAAGACAATCCTTCATAAAAGCATGTGCAGAAACAGGTTATTCAGCAGGTGAACCTCTGAAACTCTCTACCTCCAAAAACAGCATAATGGAAAGCCTAGTTTCTGCCGGCTTTGTCACCCCTGTTATTAGGTCATACTCAGTTGTTGAAGAGTATGATAGTGTTCGTGCTTTGATAAAATCAATACGCGGTATGGGTGCAAAAAATGCTTCGAACAAAAGAAACCGAACTCCAGGGGTAAGAACAACCCTGATGAAGATGTTCAACATATATGAAAAAAACTTTGGAAAAAATAACAAGATCGCTGCATCTTTTGAAATAATAGCCGGAAGAGCACAGATTATATAATTTATGGAAAGTAGGTTCGTGTCCTTCTCAGAAATGCGTGAAACCGGTTGACTTACATATGTGACAAACTGTTTTGAGAGTGTTATGTTTGTCTACCAGTTCTTTCCGGGCAGCCATATACGCTTCTGAATTCCAGACCTTTTTGAATCCGTCCTCAAAGGCATTACCAAAGGTATACTTCTCTTCATATACCGAACAGCAGGGCAGTACTGAACCCTCCCAGTTTATCACGGTCTCCTTCCAGGGAATACCACAAGAATTTCGTTTTTGCCTGCTCTCTTTCTTTTCAAGATCAAAGGCACAGTATTTAGGATCATCGGGAATCCACTCGCGGTCTCGTTTTATAGCCGTCTCTGCAGTTTCAAATATTTCCTTACCCATATCAGTACGCATCTTATTGATTCTAATCTCAGCACCGATCTTATTGGCCATCTCCACCGCCGGTTCAACCTCATGCTCGTTATGATGGAAAACATGGAAGAGCCAGATTATACGGGTAATGCCTTTGGGATGTTTTTTCTGCTCCTCAATCAGCAACCGCATATTGTCCATCACATTAGAATATTTCCCACCAATGTGATATTTGTCGTAGGTTTCGTCCGAAATACCATTACAGGATATAAAAATTTTCTGGAGGCCAGCATCCATGAGAGTCCGGGCCGTCTGCATGTCAAGGATATTCAGGTTGGTACTGATGGTGACCCCTATATTCCGCTCATGTGCATATTTAATCATGGGCAGCAGATTTTTATTCAAAAGCGGTTCGCCCCAGTTATAGAGCCGAACCAGGATAAGATCATTCTTTAACTCATCAATAATCTGTTTATATTTTTCAAAATCCATAAATCCACGTTCAACCCCTTTGTCCATTCGTCCGGTTGGACATAATGGACACCTAAGGTTGCAAATATTGCCGGTCTCTATGGATATGCGGGCCGGCATAAAAAAAACCTTGGAGTTTTTTATGCGAAGCTGAAAAGCTCCCATCAACACATTATATATTTTTCTGAAGGAAAGTACCCGGACCTCTTCCCGGATTCTGGATGTCAGGGAGGGTTTTTTTGACAACAAATTATCCTTTTTTAATTTTTTAAATACTTAAGAAATTGCTGGGAAATTTATAACTTTGCTAAAAAGCCATCTGTCTAGGCATTTAAAAAGATACGATACTAAACTCCGGAGCTAGCTCTTTTTAGTGCATACTCCGGTTCAGGTTGTAGTAAACAATCCAGAAGAATGCCGCCACCCCGTCCTTCCAGCCAATCTTTTTACCTTCTGCATAGTCCCGTCCGCTATAGGAAACCG
>JAHEEI010000099.1 GCA_024640785.1 Pseudomonadota bacterium | reverse complement strand
TGCAGCAGATTCTTTCTAGTGAAAAACTTCTTTTAGGGATTATTGTTGAAGAACTTAAAGAGGTTAAGGAAAAATATGCTGATAAACGAAGGACTGAAATAATTGCCCAGTCTGAAGAAATAAATGTAGAGGATATGATCGTTGAAGAAAATATGATCGTAACGGTTTCAAACAGTGGATATATAAAAAGAAATCCAGCAACGCTTTATCGAACACAGCTGCGCGGGGGAAAAGGGGTTACCGGAATGACAACCAAGGAAGAAGACTTTGTAGAAAACCTCTTTGTTGCATCCACCCATGCACATATTCTAGTTTTTTCTGATAAAGGCAAGGTTTACTGGATAAAGACTTATGAGATTCCTCAGGCCGGAAGAGCGGCACGGGGTAAAGCAATCGTTAACCTTTTGAACCTTGCTCAAAATGAAAATGTTTCAGCCGTACTTCCGGTAAATGATTTTTCTGAAGGCGGCTATGTTGTTATGGCGACCAAGAAGGGTATCATTAAAAAAACAGATATTGCGGCCTATTCAAGACCCCGGGCAAATGGAATTGCTGCGATATCTCTGGATTCAGATGACGCGCTTATTGCCGTTGAAATAACAGATGGAGAGAGAGATATTTTTCTAGGAACAAAAAAGGGGATGGCAATCCGGTTTAAAGAAACAGAGGCCCGTCCCATTGGAAGGGTTTCACGGGGAGTTAAAGGCATAACCCTTTCAAAAGACGACGAGCTTGTGGGTATGGAAATTGTGCGTGGAGATTCAACCATTCTTACTATTGCAGAGAAAGGTTATGGGAAAAGGAGCAATATTGCAGAATACAAACGGCAGAGCCGCGGGGGCAAAGGGATTATTACCATAAAAACAGATGAACGTAATGGTAAAGTTGTGGGTATCAAGCAGGTAACAGAAGAAGACAATCTTATGATAATTACAAGCAAGGGAAAGATTATAAGAATTTCTGTTCACAAGATTTCTGTTATCGGCCGAAACACCAAAGGAGTAAGACTAATTAATGTTGATGCCGAAGAAAAGGTTGTCGGCGTTACCCGACTTGCGGAAGACTAAAAGATAAAGCAGCCAGACAGCCGGTTCAAAAACCGTAAAAGGTAAGAAGGTATATGGAGAACAATACTTGCAAAATAGGGGTGGTTGGTGCCGGTAGCTGGGGCACAACGCTTGCCGCTGTTGCAAAGGACAGCGGCCACGATGTCACGCTATGGGTATATGAGCAGGAGCTTCTTGAAATATTAGACAAAAAACATTGCAACACTTTTTATCTTCCAGATATTGAGATTGGAAAAGAGATCAGATTTACCGGTTCAATAAAGGAGGCCGTTGAAGAAAAAAAAATAATTCTCTGGGTAACCCCGGTTAAAAATTTTCGTGAAATGTTTAAAAAAGGTCTGGAGTTTTCTTCTCCGGACACTGTTCATGTCTGCGCTTCAAAGGGTATTGAGAATAACAGCCTGGAAAGAATTTCTCAAATTGTGGAGGAAACAAATTCTGATTTTTCCGAAAAGGGCTTTGCAATGCTTTCGGGTCCCAGTTTCGCAAAAGAAACAAGCCAAAAAATGCCCACCGCAGTGGTTGTCGCTTCCAGAGATATAGAAACAGCAAAAGCAGTTCAGCGGGCAATAGCCACACCTTATTTCAGAATCTATACAAGCGAAGATGTGGTTGGGGTTGAACTTGGCGGTGCACTTAAAAATGTTATCGCGGTTGCTTCCGGAATTGTTGAAGGGCTTGGTTTTGGAAACAACACAAGGGCTGCGCTTATTACCCGGGGTCTTGCCGAGATCATCAGGCTGGGGAAGTTTTTTGGTGCAAAAAAAAGGACCTTTGCCGGTCTTTCCGGAATGGGAGATCTTGTTTTAACCTGCACCAGCAGTTTGAGCAGAAATTTCAGCGTGGGAAAGGAGCTTGGAAAAGGAAGAAGGCTAAGCGAAATCCTTGAAGAAATGAACATGGTTGCGGAGGGTGTTTACACCACCAGGGCAGCTCAGGCTCTTTCTGAAAAGCATGGGGTCAAGATGCCCATTGTAAATGAAGTATATAAGATTCTTTTCGAGGACAAACAGCCCAATCTGGCGGTTAATGACCTAATGTCCCGGAAACTTACAAACGAGACAATCTGAACAAAACAATAACGTGTTTAAAAACAGAACAATAAATCTGTATATTTTTAAAGAACTGTTAAGCCCCTTTAGCCTGGGGCTTTTAATTTTTACCTTTATTCTGCTTGTGAACAGGGTTCTTAAGCTTATGGACCTGGTCGTAAACAAAGGTGTCGGCATTAGCGAGATCGGCGCTCTTATTGTATATCTTCTTCCTTCTTTTCTGGTGCTTACCCTTCCCATGTCTGTGCTTCTGGCAATACTGATCGCGCTAGGAAGGTTTTCCGCTGACTCTGAGATTATTGCGATGAAATCCTCCGGGATCAGCCTCTATCAAATGATTCCCCCTTTTGCCGTCTTTTGTATTATCGGTTTTTTGCTTACCAATGTACTGACCCTCTCCCTTTTACCCAAAGGAAACTTTGCCTTTAAGGAACAACTGATCAGTTTTGCCAAAGAAAATGTGGCCGCAGGAATAGAGCCCGGGGTTTTTAACGACTCTTTTAAAGACGTGGTGCTTTATGTCAAGGATTATGACCTGAAGAACAACCTTATAAAAGGAATCTTTATTTACGATAAAAGAGACCTGAACCGGCCCGCAGAAATTTTCGGCAAAGAAGCAAAATTATTTTTTGGGAAAGATCGCTCAAATGTTCTTTTGCGTATTTTTAACGGAAGCCTTCACAATCTGAACAAAGAATCGGGAGATTATCAATATCTTCTTTTTAAAACCTATGAAATGGAAATAGGCCTAAATGCTTCGGAAAAGAAAAGAAAAAAAAGCAATCGTGAACTTGGGATTTCCGAACTTATAAAGCGGTCAAAACAAAAAGATGCTTCTGCTGAAACAGGCATTGAAATACAGCAAAGGCTCGCATTTCCCTTTGCGTGTATTGTTTTTGGAATACTTGGTCTTTCGCTGGGCATTTACTGGCGCCGGGGCGGCAAAGCGTATGGTTTTGTTTTAAGTATTCTTATAGTATTTTTTTACTATATTCTTCTAAGTTTTGGGGAAAACCTGGCAAAAAATGAAATTGTTTCATCTTTTATCGGAATATGGCTCCCCAATGTTTTTTTCGCTGTTTTCGGGATCCTGCTTTTCAGGAAAGCGGCAAGAGAAGAGCCGTTCTTTTTTCAAAAAGAACTGCAAAATAAAATACTTGCGTTTTTTGATCTGATAAAGAATAAGCTTGAAAAGAGATCAAAAAAACTCAAAGAACCGGAAACTTTAATTCCGGTCAGCTATTACAAAGCTGTTTACGGGAACAGCCTACCCGAACCGGCGAAAAGAAAAGAAGAAAAGCGGGCAAAGAAAGAGATTTCTCCGATAAAGGCATTTTTTCGTGGAAATATAGTTTCGGGAAAATTTCACAAAGCCGACTGCATCTATTATAAAAGTAATAGCAATACCGAATATTTTGAAAATAGAGACGATGCTACAAAAGCAGGGTTTAAACCCTGCTCAAGCTGTAACCCCTAGACAGGAAACATAAATATTGCCTGTTATAACCAGATATTTCACCAAAGAGTTCTTAAAGACCCTCGCGCTTTGTCTGTCTTCTTTTGTCGCGCTCTATCTTCTGGTCGATATTTTTGAAAAACTTGATGATATTATTGAGAATAAGGTCTCTTTTTCTTTGGTGGTACAATACTGTCTGTATCAGATTCCAATGATCGCCTACCAGGTTTTGCCGCTAGGTATTCTTCTCTGCACGTTTATTACCCTTGGCATTTTTGTAAAGAACAATGAAATCACCGCAATTAAAGCTCATGGAATAAGTCTTTTCAGCGTGTTAAAAACCTTTGTTTTTATTTCTTCCCTGTTTTGTGTTTTCTCACTTTATCTTCAAGAGTTTGTCCTTCCCCAAACCAACTGGCAGGTAAAGAAAATCAAAAACATTCACATTAAGAAAAAAAAAGAACCAACTTTTTTTAAAAAAGAAGATTTTTGGTTCAGGAGCAAAAACAGCATAGGTAAGATAGGTTATTTTGATAGGGGGAAAAACAGTCTTTACAACATAACCCTTTTCTATTTTGATCCGGATTTCGGTATAGAAAAAAAGATAGAAGCAGAAAACGCGGTCTGGACAAAAGACCGTTGGATTTTTAATAACGGGTTAAAAATAAGTTTTAAAAAAAACGGTGAGCTGGAAATAAAGAAATTTAAAAGCCGTCAAATGGCTCTAGACAAGATTCCTGAGGACTTTATTTCGGTTCAAAAAGAGAGTGAAGAAATGAGCTTTACTGAAATACGGGCTTATATTAACAAAACAAAACAGGAGGGATATCCAACCGCAGCTTTTGAGGCGGATATGCACTCGAAGATATCCTATCCGTTTATCTGCATTATTATGGCGGTTCTCGGCATTCCGTTTTCATTAATGATTGGTCGAAGCGGAGGCATGGCCCTGGGAATTGCAATAAGCCTTTTTCTTGGCTTTATTTACTGGACCTTTTTTGCCCTTTGTCTTTCTTTGGGGAAGGGAGGGGAGCTGACGCCGTTTGTTTCTGCCTGGTCGGCAAACCTTGCATTCGGATTCCTTGGCCTCTATCTCTTTCTGCATGTCCGGCAATAGAAACCAAGCGCTTTGAAAAAAATTAGCTGTGTTCGATATAGGGCTTGATATTTCAGACCTTATGGGACATTTACCCAGTTATTTCAAGAGAAACCTCAAGACCTTATAGGTTGGTACAACTAAGTGGAGCAGGTCATGAATAAACACAGAATCTGGGAATCCTTTGAAGGAAAAGGTCCAATAGGAGCCACAGCAATACACAGTGGTCACAGGATACGAAAAGAAGTTAAAGAATTAATGGCGCTTGATGACGCTGACCGGCTAAGGGAAGAAGACCCTTGCACGAATGAGTGGACAAGCGTGGGAGACACACGAATAAATGTTCTGCTTTCGCGTTTCGAGGTGGACCTGAATCGTCCGCGTGAAAAGGCTGTCTATATAGATCCGGAAGATGCCTGGGGACTTCACGTCTGGAAGACAAGACCCGCACCGGAAATAATCGCCGCATCCCTGGAAGAATATGACGCGTTCTATACTGAAGTCCGAAGGATCTTCAGCAACATGGAAAATAAATTTGGGCGCTTTGTGGTCTTTGACCTTCACTCCTACAATCACCGCCGGCAGGGACCTGACGGTCCGACTGCAGATCTGGAACAAAACCCGGAAGTGAATATCGGTACCGGTACCATGAAACGGGAAAGATGGGCGCCCCTTGTTGACCGTTTTATAAAAGACCTGAGCGACTATCCTCTACCCGGACACTCACTTGATGTACGGGAAAATGTTAAATTCAAAGGCGGGCAATTCGGAGGATGGATCCACCAGACCTTCCCTGAATCCGCTTGTTGCCTCTCCATTGAATTTAAAAAGTTTTTCATGGATGAATGGAGCGGCAAACCGAACCATGAGCAGATAGGAAATATTCGTTCGGCTTTGCTGTCCACTGTTCCCGGGCTACAGGAAGAACTCAAAAAGATGGGGGCTGCTTGGTAAAGGAAAAAAGCAATTCTATCTCAAATAATTTTATTGAAGCAGTCTGCAAAAGGCTGGCAGACAATCAGCAGGTAAGGCGGGCACTTCCTGTCTGGGGCCGGGTGCATATCGACCGGCAGCTGCCATTTTTGTGTGTTTACCGGCAGCTGAATGAAGAGGATCATTCTCTTTCGGAGCGCCTGGTAACGGTCGAGGCGTCCTACCTCACAGCATCCGGAAACCGCAGTCTGCATAAGCCTCTGGCATTGCTGGTTAAAAATATTGCCCGGACGTTAAAAGAAAGCTTCGGATCGTTTTTAATTGTTGAGGTCTGGATCATGCCGGAGGCTGAAAGTGTCGGAAACCTTTTACCTTATCAGCCGGTTTTTAAGATCATACGGCCTAAAAAAGCCGCGCTTTCTTCGACAATTGAAACACTTGAAAAATCTTTAAAAAAGATCAAACTCCATAAACAGCCTGCAATAGTAGAAGTTGATATTGCTTCAAAAATCAACCCTCCCTCACTGCCCCCCATCATTACTCCCGAGGAGCTAAAACAGATTGGCTGCCACTACATTGGCATCGGCGTTCGTCCTGTCTATAAAAACGAAGTGAGCCTGCAGGTCTTTCCGCTGATCCGCAGAGAGCTGATGCGTAAGTTTGCCCAGGCATTAAAAAACGGTTTTTTCCAGTTTACGCATACCCACACCACACATCGTCCTTTGCATTACCAGTCTCTCGGCCGCTATAGTGTGGTGAAGGCCGTTTGGGAGGTTGACCGGCAGCTTGCTGAAACATACAATGGGTTCGACTTTCTCCTGCAGGTAACGCCCGTCAACAGCGATTCTGCCTGGACTGCATTCCAGAAAAGCCGTTTTGAACGCGCTCCAGAATTTATCTACCGTCCGATACCCATAGATCCATCTCTGGCAAAGCGTCGGCTCTACAGAATTCCCCTTGAAAGGATTGAAGACCCCACTCTTGCTCAGCTTTTCCGTGAACAGCAGCTTGAGCTGGACCGCAAACTGACTCTTTTGATCGACCGAGGGACCCCTCGTTTTATATACGGAAGTCTGCAGCTCTATGGAATAATAGATGAGCCCCTGTTAAATCAGGCAGACAGCCTACTAAAACAGCTTTCTCCCCGAAGCCGGGATGAGTCATACAGCCGCTCTATTGATGCTCAGACTTTTGCAGTCAGAGCAAGACAGGAAATGGACTATTTTCGGAAAAAATTTCCTAAAATCAACAACAAAGTTCTGGTCAGAGAAGACATAACGGGTCTGATGGTTTCGCAGGGTAATCTTCTCATCGGCAAACAGCTCAAAATACCCGAAACCAGAATTGAAGCGCTGATACAGCACGAAGTCGGCACCCATTTTTTAACCTATCTTAACGGAAAAGCCCAGCCATTTCGACAGCTCTATATCGGCCTGGCCGGTTATGAGGAACTGCAGGAGGGACTGGCAGTGTTTTCAGAATATCTGGTCGGCGGACTGACCCGTCCCCGCCTGCGCCTGCTGGCTGCCCGGGTGTTGGCTGCACACCGCATGGTTCAGGGGGCTTCCTTTGTGGAGATTTTTCGTGAGCTCAACAAAATCCACGGATTTGAACGCCGCACAGCTTTTACCATAACCATGCGGACTTTCCGCGGCGGGGGCCTCACCAAAGATGCCATTTATTTACGGGGCCTGATACAGCTTTTAGAATACCTGAAAAACGGCGGTGCCCTGGAGCCGCTGTTTATCGGAAAAATTGCGGTCAATCATGTTGCTATCATTCAGGAATTACAATGGCGCAAAGTTTTGCACCCCACCCCACAGCTGCCCCGCTACCTGAGCGATCAGAAAACAGTTGATAATTTGAATAATATACGAAACGGCCTTAGCCTAATTAATATGATCAAAAGGAGGAAGCATGAGGATAGGATTTGTAGTTAATGACATCCAGACAGAAGAGGCGGGATATACAACCACACGTCTGGGAATGGCGGCAATTAATCGCGGACATGAAGCTTGGGTAATGGGTGTTGGCGATTTTTCTTATGATGTGGATGAAGTTATCCGCGCCCGCGCCCGCAGCGCGAGAAAAACGAAGTATAAACTGGGCGCCAATTACCTAGCAGACCTGCAAGGGGAAAAAGCCAAAACCGAACGAATTACAGTTGACGACCTGGATGTATTAATGCTGCGCAATGATCCGTCTACGGATACCGGCTATCGCAGCTGGGCGCAAACCGCCGGGATTAATTTCGGCAGGGTTGCCATGCGTCACGGGGTAATTGTGCTCAACGACCCCAATGGTTTGGCAAAAGCAATGAACAAAATGTATTTTCAGCTTTTTCCGGAAGAAGTCCGTCCCAGAACAGTTATTACCCGTGACCATGATGAGATCAAAAAGTTTGTGAAAAGCGAAGGCGGCACTGCCGTCCTGAAACCGCTTCAGGGCTCGGGCGGTTCAGGGGTTTTTCTGGTGCGCAAAGAAGATAGCGCCAACCTCAACCAAATGATTGATGCAGTAACCCGCGATGGATATGTCATCGCACAGGAATATCTGCCTGCAGCGACAGAAGGCGATACCCGCCTGTTTATGATGAATGGTCAACCCTTTCGTTATAAAGGCAAATATGCCGCTTTTCGCCGGGTTCGATCCGGGGATGATATGCGAAGCAACCTTCATGCCGGAGGAAAAATGCGCCAGGCGGAAATCAATAAGACACATCTGCAGCTTGCAGAAATCGTACGTCCCAAGCTGGTGCAGGACGGCATGTTTCTGGTGGGCCTGGACATTGTAGGAGACAAGTTAATGGAAATTAATGTATTTAGCCCCGGGGGCCTGGGTAGCGCTCAAAAATTTGAAAAAGCTAATTTTACTCATGCCGTTATTGATGCGCTGGAGCGCAAGGTAGACTATATGAGCTATTACCGTAGAAATTTTGATAATTTGGAAATGTCGACACTATAATTCCGAAGGGCTGGGATCTGACCAATATTATGATGTGAAGAGATAAGTTTAAAAAAACCATGTCAAATGTTATAGCTTTTGCGATATACTACGAATTGACTCAAAAAGTTAATATTACCAGCAGTAATATGAACTCTTGCCAGATTCAAGATTCTGACATGTTATGTTAAATTTAGGTTTTGTTAAGGGTACGTAAGGTTATGTTAAAAAGGCAGAGCCGAAACCCTACCTTTGTATTTAATAAATAATATTAGATCGCCCAAATATAAATGCAATTAAATTCTATGTTTACTTCGGGTTTAGCGTAGACTTTCCTGATCTATTTTTAAATTTGACGATTCTTTTAACATAATATCCCATGGGGCAGAATAACGTACAGTAGCTTCTTCCTCCAAACAGCGGAATACAGACAACAAAGTAGAGGAATTCAGCCGTTATAAAATAAACCATCTTTTGGACTGTGCGGAGTTGAGTAATAGTGTATGGAAAAAATATAATAGATAGCAAGCTTGCTGTCATAAACATAAAGTAAATCGGAGGTATATATCTTTTCATCCAATCAACGCCTCTGAATCGTTTTGAAAAGACCCTGCCGTATGTTTCTGAAAAGAAGGCACCATGTGGACAAATATATCCACAAAACCCTTTAGCCCCCCACTTTAAAGTTATGAGTGGAACAATAAAAAAACCTATTACTGAACTTAACAGCAGAGCTGCTTTCGGGGTCATCGGATCAAAGGCCTGTAATGAATGGGGCCAAGGATATAACAGACAAGTCCAACTCCAATCATTAAAAACAACCGGGAACAGCAATATGACAGAAAAATGACAAACTGAAAGAATAACAAGCCTTTTTCTTCTTGAAGGATATTTAACTATAAAGGTAATAACAAACCCGGCCATTATCATCTCTATGAGAAAAAGACTTGACCAGAAAAAAGCATTAGCCAGGCCAAGCTGCTTGTGTCCGATCTCTGGATTTTGTTCAAAAATTAACTTTACGATTTCAGCCGTAAATGTCACAAAGAAAAGAAACCAAAGTAAGAAAATAAAAATTTTTTTAAGTTTTTTCATTAAGGCTACCAGAAGTTATATGAACTCTTGCCAGATTCAAGAGTTTGGCACGAACTGTTGACATTGGGTTTTGTTAAGGGTACCTGTG
>JAHEEI010000281.1:2117-2742 GCA_024640785.1 Pseudomonadota bacterium | reverse complement strand
AAATGGCAAACATACTAATTATCGATGATGAAAAATCAATTCTCGAACTTTTAAAAGAAAGGCTTATGTATGAGGGGTTTAACGTACTGACTGCCAGTGATGGTAAAGAAGGTATGACCCTGTTTAACGAAAATCAGGTTGATCTGGTTATTACTGACATAATTATGCCGGATAAAGATGGATTTGAAACTATAATTGAATTGAAAAGGATCTGCCCAGATATTAAAATCATTGCAATGTCTGGTGGGGGCCGTGGAAATCCTGAATATTATCTAGAAACAGCCAAAAGTTTTGGAGTTCAATATACATTTGAAAAACCTTTTAAAACCAGTGAGTTGCTTGAGGCTGTGTATGAGTTGCTGTAGAAAGAGAAACCTTCTTAATTTTCAATAATCAGCCATTTTATTTTAACACAATTCTGGTTCCTAAAGGAACAATAGAAGAAGGGTTAATGCTTCGCTTTTTTTATTTATTCAACATAACCATTAGTACCTTTAACAAACCCAAAAGTCCATATTACGTACCATAACCTTAACTTTGGTCAGAGTTCATGTTACTTCTGGTAACATGAACTAATTGCAAAATAAAAGGTGCGTTTTATTGTCTTGAATTCCCTATCTTTGTG
>JAHEEI010000281.1:0-2107 GCA_024640785.1 Pseudomonadota bacterium | reverse complement strand
CTGGCAAAAGTCCATGTTACTTCTGGTAATATGAACTATTTTTGACTTGTTAAAAGTTAAGGTTATTATCGCTTCTATGAGGGTAACTTTTGTCAAGCACTTTTTGATCAAAAGAAATCCACAATATAAATTTCTAATCCATTTTCATACTCCCAAGATATAGTTTTATTAACAAGCTTTAACAGAGCTTTTTATTAAATAATGGTTGGCTGGTTCTTAGTGGTCGTTGGGCAAAGAATATTCACCCAATTTACCTGCTTCTATCCGTGCTGACACGTTTTGTCAGGCACCATATAATAATTCGCTTTGCGAGCGATCCTCAGAACCGGTTAAAAGACGCCCCATCTAATGCTACGGCGCAGAACGTATCACCAAGCGATAATCCGGGCGGCTTTACCAACCGACATTTTATATAAAAAGCACCTCTCTGCCTGAGTTTAATATTTTATATCTCTGTTTTAATAATAGCCCCATCAGGTGCGATTCCATATTTTAAATACCTCCACAAAGCAATCAGCAACCTTCTGGCAAGAGCTACAAGCCCGATTCGTCGCATACGTTTTCCGGCTTTGGCAAAACGATCTTTAAACCAACGACTGAGTTTGCTCTGAGGCTGATACCTCAACCAGCACCAGGCTATTTCAACACTAAGCTTTCTGATTCGTCGATTGCCTGCTTTGCGGATTCCCTGCTCTATTTGACTCTGGCCACTGTTATATGGTGTGGGACTTAGCCCTGCCAGAGAAGCAACTTCTTTTCGGTTTTTGAAATCCCGCCATCCAAAAAATTCCATTACAAAGTCCCATGAACTTTCAGGTCCAATTCCACGCAGCGTTTGCAACCGGGCTACCTGCTTCAGGCTGGGACTGTCTTTTCTTTCTACCCGTTCTTTTCGGGTTTCCTTAAGGAACTTTATCTGCTGAAGTACCATTTCTAAGCGTTCATACTCTCGCAGAATCCTATTCTTGAGATCTGCACCCAGCTTTTTTCTGTCCCAGGTTAAAACACAATTCAGCTCATTTAAAAATTTCTTTCGAATCGGACTACTTATTTTGATTCCCTGCTGCATCAAGAGTGCTTTTATCCTGTTGATATGCATGGTTTTTTCCTGTTTTAAAACTTCAAGTTCCCGTCCCAACTGTCTGTCATCTTCATCCTGTTCTTTAGGTACCCGCACAACACTCCAGATCTTTTTTTCTCCGGCACAATATCTCATAAGTTTTACCAGCAGCATTTTTGCATCAATCCGGTCTGTTTTTGCCCGCTTTCTTCGCCGACTGACCTCAATACTGGATGAATCCACCACCATATTTTCTATATTGCAACTCAATAGATATCGGTGTATCCAGAAACCATCACGTCCCGCTTCATAACAACTGGTTATTTTTACATCTTCATCAAGAGTAAATACTTTTCTGGCCTTTCCAAGCTCCTTTTGCAGCTGATAGAGTTTCCCAGCATCAATCCCAATATATCTCATCTTTTTTCCATCACTAAATGCCAGTTTCCAGTCTTTGTTGCTCAACTCAATTGCCATGTACAATATGGCTGTTTTTGTGCTATTGATACTATGTAGGGTTTCCAGGTTTTTCATTGTAGCCTCCTTTGGTTTGGGTTTTTGTCAAAAATTATTTATACCAAAAAGGCTGTGATTCTGGAAACCCTACATAGTATCTAATGTTGACTTTTGATGATTTCTGAATTGGTGCAGTTATCTCGGGCTATGTGAACAGGCGGGGTAAAGACCTGTTATTGTGGGAAGTATCCCTTGTTTTTCAGATCTTATTAAGACAGCCGGACAGCCTGAGTCCAGACGGTCCGGCTTTTGCTTTTTTTCTACTATTATGGTGAAATTTGAATCTCCACTAAATAGTCGTAGCTCTAGCTAATTTGCACCGCGCTGACGAAAAGAATAATGTATACAGCTCCCAGCAGGAGGATGGCTCCGCGTTTTTTCCAGGGCTGGCGCTCCAAAAAAGTTTCTTCATACGCGCGGGTCAGACTGTTAATAATGGCCTGGGAGGCAAGGACGCCCAACAGCGCACACGTGACCTGCAGGACCTTGATTATGCCAGGACCCATGCCTAATCCAAAAACATTCCAGTTA
>JAHEEI010000280.1 GCA_024640785.1 Pseudomonadota bacterium | reverse complement strand
TTTATTAAATCCTTTACGCGACAAGGGCAAATACGGTGGCGCTTTCGGATCGTTCGGATGGAGCGGTGAGTCACCAAGGATAATACTCGAAAATCTTCGTCTTCTTAAATTGAAGATTTTTGATGAGACAGCAACATTTAAATTCTCACCCGAAGGCTCCAAAGAGGAGTTGTTAAAAGATTTTGGCAGAAAGTTTGCCCAGAAATTCCTGGAGGAATGTAGCTAAATAAAAGAGGGTGTCTCAAAAGGACACCTTCTTTCTTTATAAGATGAATGTTCATTTCTTTTGCTCCTCCAAAATAAATGAACCAAAGAAAAGGAGGCCGGAAAAGACAACCTCACCCTGTTTGTCTGCCCGCTACACAAAGCCATATTGGCTCCACCAAACAGGGCGAGGTTCGCACCTTTTCCGGTTTGCCATCGCACGAATTTTATAAAGGTCTTCTCATTTTCACAGGAGATCAGTTTTGATATTTAACTTGTTGATAACTAATGAAAAAAGGGGGGATGCCTCCCCCCTAAAAATCCTCAGGTTAATGTAACTTGAGGTATGCAAAAATGTAACCCAAAGATAGTCTTTAAAGACTACAGTCCCAACCAAATTTTACTTCTTCCACCAACTTTGGAAGAGATGATCAAGCCCGACCATCCGGTTAGAGTAGTAAATCAGGTTATTGATAACCTTGATATTGATCCTTTGATAAAGAACTATCAGGGAGGAGGCTGTTCGAGTTATCATCCGCGACTAATGCTGAAGATTCTTGTTTATGGTTACCTTACAAATCAATACTCAAGCCGTAAGATAGAGCAGGCTGTTACTCAAAGCATACACTTTATGTGGCTAAGCGCAATGAGCTATCCTGATCATAACACTATAAACAGATTTAGGAGTGAGCGATTAAAGGGTGTTTTAAAAGAAGTATTCTCTCAGGTTGTTTTATTGCTTGTTGAGCAAGGTATTATCACATTGAAGGAGGCTTATCTTGATGGAACCAAGATTGAAGCAAATGCCAACAGATATACTTTTGTGTGGGGTCGCAGCATATCAAAAAGTAAGGAAAGGATAAAGAAACAGCTTGACGAGCTATGGACATATGCGGAATCTGTAGCCAGGGAAGAGCTTGAGAATAATGAACCTGAAGGTTTTGATAAAATCGATCCGGAATCAATTGAACGAACTATAATAAGTATTAATAAAGCGCTTAAAGGAAAACCGGTAGATAAAAAAGTAAAACAGAAGCTTAACTATGCTAAAAAGAACTGGCCGGAAAACCTTAGGAAATATGAACAGCAGGAAAGAATACTGGGTAATCGTAATAGTTATTCAAAGACCGATCCTGATGCTACCTTCATGAGAATGAAGGATGATCACATGCTCAATGGTCAGTTAAAACCTGGTTATAACTGGCAGATAAGCACAGAAAATCAGTGCATCTTAGGATATACCATCCATCAAACCACAAATGACACAACGACTCTCAAAACCCACATGGAATCGTTAAAAGAGAGTTTGGGAAAGATGCCTGATACTTTAGTAGCTGATGCTGGCTATGGATCTGAAGAAAATTATGAGTATCTGGAAAACAATGATGTAGAGGCTTTTGTAAAATATCAGTACTTCCACAAAGAACTGAGTAAAAAGTGGCGAGAGGATCCTTACAGAACTGATAATCTACAATATGATGAAAATGATGACAGTTATACATGCCCAATGGGCCAGAAAATAAACTTTATCGGAGAAAAAATCAGAATATCCGATAATGGGTTCAGGCAGGTCAACAGGTTATACCAGGTACAAGACTGTAAGGGATGTTCCGTTAGAGAGATATGTAATAAAAGCAAATACAACAAGAGAATAGAAGTAAATCCAAGGTTAAATCATTATAAATCAATTATACGGGAACGGCTGACAAGTGAGAGGGGAAGAAAATATCGGAGTCAACGTCCGGTTGATGTGGAAGCTGTTTTTGGAATCATAAAAGGTAATAGAAACTATAGGAAATTTTTGCTCAGAGGTCTTGAAAAGGTCGAAATCGAGGTCGGTTTATTATCCTTAGCACACAACTTAGCCAAAATAGCCTCCAAAAACTAAAAAGAAGGCTATCCTTCTATTAAAATTATCGAACTCAGGTTGAAAAAAATGGCATTATCTGAAAATCATAAAAGTAAATATCAAAACAAAATAAAAAGACCGTCTCAAATTATGTTATGAGACGGCCTCTTTTATTTTATCTCTAGTTCTTATTCTGTAAATTTGCCTTCAACAATTTAATTTATTGATGAGACTTGAAGAAAGAATAGAATCATTTGCTGTGCTGGGAGGAATACTTCTTGATGCATTAAATGGCATAAGCGGAACATACACCGAGCAAGTTAACCTAATGATTAACAATCAGCACAGGCTCAATCCATGGTTCACTCCTGAAAATGTAAAAACAGCAATAAATGCCATAGCCAATGAACTTACCGTAGAAAATCTAACTATATGGACTAATTCTTATCCTGAACTCAAAGAGAAAACAATTCCGGAGAAAGTTGGTGTGATAATGGCGGGTAATATCCCTCTTGTAGGATTTCACGACTTTCTCTCCGTATTGATCAGTGGAAATAATCTCATTTCAAAGACCAGCTCAAAGGACTCTGAACTAATAGCTGGCATTAGCAATATCCTTTGCGCTGTTAATAATAGGTTCAGACATAAAATTGATTTTACAGAAGGTCCTCTTGCAAACTTTGATGTGGTGA
>JAHEEI010000279.1 GCA_024640785.1 Pseudomonadota bacterium | reverse complement strand
TCTCCAGTCGCTGAATGATTCTGAAGCCTTTGAAGCCTGTTTCAATTTTAAAAAACTTTAAGGCTTCAGGATTATCCATATTCAGCTTATAATATTCCATCCGCTTTTCAAGATATGCTTATGGATCAATCCCCGTTTGTCAACAGTTTTCTTAACAACAGCTTCTATTCAGTCAGAACAGTTACTGGAACCATTTCTCCGGCAATGACGAGTGATGGCCACTGATTTTGCTCATCATTCCAGCCGTGTACATTAAATCAGACTTTCCTGTTTTTTTGAGAAAAGCTCCATTTTCTTCCCTTTGGAAAGTTTGAAAAGAATCTTATCATTCACACACACATAATCCTTCGGTATAAAATAAGGGTTTTGATTCATCAAAGAGAGCCAAAACACCATCCGCTGCCTTGTTAAACAGCTTTACGCTTTCCCCTTTACTTAAGTTCTTCATAATAAGTTCTATTCCCTTATTTAGACAATCAGCTACAGTCTCGCCCCACCCGAAACTTCAATTATCTGACCGGTAATAAAGGAAGACTCATCAGAGGCCAGAAAAAGCGCACAATTAGCTACATCTATTGGCTGACCCACCCTGCCCATAGGATATCGAGTAGCACAGTCCTCTTTCAAGGCTGCCCAAGTCTCCGCATCCATTCCGTTTTTAATCACCTCCACCTCAATTAAGGCCGGTGCCAAGGCATTGACATTTATATTAAACATACCCAGGGCCAATGCGGAGCTTCGGGTAAAAGCATAGACACCTCCCTTTGATGCAGAATAGGAAAACTGCATGGGGCTGCCTCGCCAGGTCAGTGAGCTCATATTTACAATCTTTCCATAGACCTGGTCCATCATTATTTTAGAAGCCTCACGGCAGCAAAGCATACAGGATTTTAAATTAACGTCCATATTATAACTCATCTTTTCATAGCCAATTCCATCGATTGATGCGTCATTTTCATAGTCACCACCGGCAATGTTCACCAGAATATCGAGACGCTTGTAATCAGCCTTTATTTTATCAAACATGGAAATAATCTGATCTTCCTTTATTACATCTGCTGTAATAATAGCTCCTTTTCTGCCCAAAGCCTCGACCTCAGCCAAAACTTTTTCACATCCGGAAGCATTAATATCACTCAGAATAACAAAAGCTCCCTCGTCGGCAAACCGCAGCACCGTTGCCCTGCCGATATCACCTGCTGCGCCCGTAACCAGTGAAATTTTATTTTTTAGCCTCATAAACCGTGTCCTCCTTTCAAATTTTCATAAGTTTGGTTTCAAGCCAAACAGATGACCGTACTTGTTTAGGATTTATTTAAAAATTTATTAGTTTAATCCAACAGGCTCCGGATATCGATTCCGATAACACTTTAAAAAGAATATTCAGGTGAAGGTTTGCGGTTATTTTTACTTGGCATGTTCATGATTAGCTATTTTCTGATTTTCATTTCTCGATTCGATATCTGCAAAATTTAAAAAGCCCTGACAGATGGTTTGTGTCTGCCAGGGCTTTTTCGTTAAACAATGTTTGACCTGTTAATAAGTTTGCTGAAGGTTGGATATTGTAAACATTTCAGGGCCAATGTCAAGAGAGATCGCCTTCATCTCGTTGGTACTGAAACCCGAATGGGTCCTCTGAAAATCCTGGTAAGAAGAACCGGCAATATTATTTGTGGTCGCGCCTTTTAATGTTTTATAGTTTGACATAATCTGCATAAAGGTTTTCCAGAAACGGCCTTTCTGGTCGTAGATATCTGTCCACAGGATAGTATACGTCTCCGGGTCAAGATACCAGATTCTCTTGCTGTACAGATAGTTTGGGTCTTTGTTTATCGCCTCGACCACCAGTGTATTGCAACGCTCAAACATCAAACCGTTTCCATGGCCCTGGCCATTTGGGCGATTAAGTTTTGACATGTCCTGGTTACGGACACACAACAGATCTTTTTTACCTGTATATTTATAGGTGTTGCGCTGAATAGGCCCGTCCCAGAAAAACTCATCGTCATAGCAGAGATCCGTACCGTCAATAGAGTCGGTTCTCTGTGCGGTTGACATGCGTCGGACTCTTCTGAACTGTGCGTACCAGAAATAAGTCACGTCATCTTTCTTTGAATCCAGATAGCGCAGGTTATAAAAACGGGTATTGATAAATTCAGGCGGTTCCCACATATGAACAAAAGTTCCCCGGCGAACGCCTTTTTTATTTTTTAAGATTGCCGGTTTGGGGTCGATCTCTGTTCTGTTTGCCCATAAGGCAAACCACGACTCCTGAATACTTTTGCGTTCCGTTCTCTGCTTCGGGTTAATGTTGGGGCCGTTGCGCATATAGTGTTCCGTATCTCCATGGTTGTTAAAGTCCATGTTCCAGGCCATTTCAAGACCTGTTTTGGGGTTCGGATAAGGGAACCCGGCAATTTCAGCATAGTTGGCAATACCTCCGTCAGGAGTTGTCTGGACCAGCGGCGCATATTTTTTCGTTGCTTCTATGAAGTTCTTTGTTTGAATGATCCGCTGATAGGGTGCAATGGTAGCGGTTATCAGCTTGCCTTCAGGCGCACCCCATTTTTCGGGCTCCTTGTAAACACCCACATAGGATTCAGGCATAAATTCTGCCACCTGATCAATATTTGTTTTGTCTATTGTTTTCCCGGCCCAGGTTTCTTCCCAGGCTCTTACCTTTGCGAGTTCCTCAGCAGAATAAGCCGCCGGGATGATCTCTTCGGCCGGCAGGGATACCGCAGAAAA
>JAHEEI010000278.1 GCA_024640785.1 Pseudomonadota bacterium | reverse complement strand
AGAGTTCCGTGAAGCGGAAAAGTATCTAAACGTATCTAAATATTTAAGAGGCTTAGAGTTCTTGAAGTATAAAAGTTTGAAAGTGTACAATGCAATTTACTCTCTGAGCCATGCACTTGCAGGACAGGTTGTTTCACGACCTAAAATCCACATTCCGCAATTGCTTGTATATTTACAGGCCTCACACCATTCGTTTTCCTGAGTCCGTTAATTGCCGCCACCAGGGGATGAGAGATTTTTTCAATTTTTCTTCTGTAAAGACATATTTTCGCGGAGCGTAGATGCTGATTGATAAATTCGGAGTTCTAAAATATGTTCATTACGGCAAATCAATGGCTGATATTCCAGATATCAAGGAAACAGAAAAAGTTTTAAAGGAGATATAAAAAATTGCAGGAGTTTTTTATCCTTTTAAAGAATATCTTTTTCAGTCAGCACGTCAATCAATGCTTTGGTAGTGGATGTTTCTTCGGTGATGATTATATCCCCGCCCAGCTTATGCAACTCTTCTGCTGTCAGCCGGTAGCGGCAGCGAACCAGAACAGTGCATTCGGGATTGGATGCCCGGATTGATTTTACAATATCTATGGCCATAGTGTCATCAGGAACACATACGATTGCCAGCTGTACAGTTTTGACACGCGCTCTTCCCAGAACTGCGGGGTCTCTGGCATCTCCGCTAATGCTCGTGATACCCTGTTGGGACAGCGGGTAGAGGTTAACCGGACTAAAATCAACCGCACACACAAAAAATCCTCGGGTCTCAAGATGAAGTGAGATTTGTTTTCCGATATAGCCGATTCCCACAACTAGGGCACTGGTGATCCCGTCCAGTTTCAATTGTGCTGCCGGGCTTTCCCCAAAAGCCTCTGAATCGGTCTCATTTACCATCAGCCTCAAGCCGGTTTTCAATAAGATCGGGGTCAGCATAAGCGAGCCGGTCGCAAAAATCAGGATATAGTCATAGTGTGATTTTAAGAGCACTCCGGCCTGCAATCCGGCAAAAGCAAGAATGAAAGCAAACTCACCTATCTGTGCCAGACCCAGCCCAATGCCGAATGAAGGTTTCCATGATAAACCAATCAGCCTAGCAGCAATGCATCCGGCAGTAGATTTTATTATAAGAAGGCTAAGAAATGCGCCTATTGCAAAAAACGGTGCATGAATAATGATTTCAGGGTTAAACAGCATGCCGAGGCTGACAAAGAATATTGCGGCAAAGGTTTCTCTGAATGGAAGCACTAGGGCATCGATCTGTCCGGTCAGACGGTTACCGTTTAGAATCAGGCCGCAGGCAAAAGCACCTAAAGCCGGTGGCAGTCCCGCTTTCCAGGTAATGGTGATTAAGGTTCCCAGCAGCGACAGTACAAATAGGACGATTAGTTCGAGGCTGCGCTGTCTGTAGAGAAAGGGCGTTATCCAAGACTGCAGTATTCTGCGTAGAATAGGGATGGCTAAAATAATAAAGGCTGAATTAATTGCCAGAAAAAAATAATCGACAATGCTTTTATCAGGAGTTTGCTCTGCAAGAAAGGGGACCACCAATAAGATAGGAACAATCGCAATATCCTGAAACAATAAAATCGCAAGTGAAGTGCGACCGCTTGTGCTTGTGGTTTGGCCGTATTCTGCCAGAGACTTAAAGACCAGCACGGTAGAACTTAAGGCGATTGTCAAGCCTAAAAGTAAGGAGGGCTGCCAGAGCAATCCTGTTGTCCATCCGAAGATAGTAAGCGGGACAACAACAAGTATCATCTGCACAAAACCGCCCAGCATAATATGACGTCTGAGACGAATTAATTCTTTTAACGAGAATTCAAGTCCGATTGAAAACAGCAGAAGCAGTGCTCCTGCCTCAGCCAGGGACTCAATTTCATGATGCTGGCTGCCGATCCACTTAAGCCCGCTGCTTCCCACCAGGGTGCCTACCGCAATATAACCCACCAGCATGGGAAGTTTCAAAAACCGGCAGAAAAGTGCGGCAATAAAACCTGAAGTCAGGATGATTAAAAGGTCAAAAATGATCAGGGAGCTCATTTTAATTTCAGTAGTTTGTAATTAAGTATTTATTTTAATATAAACATGAAAACAGAACTTTTATAGTCGCTGGGCAATATGGAGCCTATATTTATTTATAGCATTTATTTATGTTTCATAAATAATATTCAGTTTTTTATTTCCCGCCAAAGGGTGCTGGGGTTCATGTTGAGTTTTGTATCGGCTTTACCCGTTTAGACGGGCAGCAGAAAACCCCATAAGCATAGTTTGTGAGGTCAAGCCTTAAAAAGTTCAAAAGCTAGAAAATTTAACTATGGCAGGCAGTATGAAAAACCAATTATTGGAATATGAGTTTTTTGCTGCTATCCTTTACGTGGACAATTAATCATTGTTAAGACGTCCGAATTCCCAATCAACTCATCCTTTTTTATTCCAGGTAACTCTAAAAACACCCTCTGTGGGATTTCCGTATTTGATTTTGTCCGGTTCCAGTTCGATGATTCTGTAATTGATGTGCGGCGGAAGTTCTTTAAGCCCCAGTTTCTGTAAGGACTTTTTCAAATCCATCTTTTTTAAAGCTTCCGAGAAATGTTTTGGGTTTTTGATGCGGCTGTGGATTTTAGCGGTGCACCAGGCCTGCATACCCTTGTAGGTCCAGTAGCCTTCTTCTGAATCATAAGGTTCAGCTATTGAAAAAGATACTTTTTTGCTGTGTTTCAGATTTTCAAATTTACCGCCGCCTTCTGAAAGCACAAAAAAAGTAAGGC
>JAHEEI010000098.1 GCA_024640785.1 Pseudomonadota bacterium | reverse complement strand
ATTTTACAAGCTGCTTTTTTGTTATATTCTTTGTAGCAATGTGATAGTGGCCTGTGATATTCGCACCGGTTTTTCTCCCCAACTCCTGCATCAAAGCCTTCTTATCTCTGAGATAGTCTCGTAAAAATCTTTTAATAAAGGGCGCATCATTTCCAAAAGCATCATATTTTTTAATGTCAATATTTGCATTTGTATACATCACAAATTTTTTACCCTTAAAGCTATTGTTTTGAAGCAATGTTCTGATCGGCACACAGATCTTCCAGTTCCAGATGGGAGAAACAACTACAACTGAAGAATAGGGTGTAAGGTCAGGGTGCATAGGCTTAATCTCGGTTTCCCGGTCAAAAAAAGAGTCATAGGCGCTGGTAATATAGCCCCAGACACCGGAACGGTCTTTCAGATCTTTTATTCCAAGAAGATCCGCATTTATATTTTCTTGCAATGTTTCGGATATGGTTTTGCTCATCCCTGTCCGGGAATAATAAATTATCAGTGTTTTTTCTCCTCCGCCTTGTCCTAGAACAACAGCGTTAGGAATTAATAGAAACAGAATAGCCATTGCGATAAAAGCTCTCTGGGATAAGGCTCTTTTTGTACGGTATCCGTCAGCAGCTATTTTTTGTTTCGTTCGTTTGTATAACATAGGAAAGTCCTCCTTCCCTGTATGATTTATAACCAGACAGCTTCCACCTGTCTGAACATCACCGCAAACAACCCCTTAACCATAAGCCCAATATAAATCCTGGAACAACCTTGAGACAAATGACAGCGGATACTGTTCTCGTATAACATTTCCTGACCTTAGATGTTTTCCCTTCAATTTTCTCAGGCCGCATCCATAAACGGCGCGCCTACCGGACAGACCTGAGCACAGATCTTACATTCCACACACTTGTCCGGATCAATATTGACTTTATCCTCAAGCATCCTTATGGCCGTTGAAGGACAAAGGTCCAAACATCCTCCACAGGTAACACATTTTTCCAAATCTATAAAAACCATTATAGTTCTCCATCTATTATTGATAATTTCTACAACGCCCGAATTTTTTTTGTCAGTGTTTCAACAATACTGGATTTAAAAAGCCGATAAGCCTCTTTAACCCTAACCTGATCTCCATCTTTTTCGTAGCGCCCAAGAAGAGAACCCGTAATAATGATACGGGTACCCCTAAAATCAAAATCACTCCGATAATTCGGCAATATCTCATGGCCACCATGAAATTCCTTTTCATAGTCTATTCCGTTCACTTCAAATGCCCAGTGCCGAAGATGTTCAAACAGGTCGATCGTCTCATAGGTAAAGTAGTAGGGCTGAAAGATAATCGTGTCAAATCCGCGGTGCAGGTAGTCCACCATACACTCCATTGAAGAGATCTGCCATGAGTCTGGATGATTGTTAAACTCATTCATCCCAAGACTGTACTCGGTAACCCCTTTTCTGATTCTGGCAAGCCGCTGGTCATAGACATCACGGATATTTCGGCGAACTTTTTCCATATTATAGTCAATAATATCATCTTCACCATTCCCCGGCGGGAAACCATGCTCGCCTAAAATAATCCCCACCCTGGTATCCTCAGGAATATCACAGGATTCCAGCTCATTTCGGGTGATATTGAAAACCGATTCCGCAAAATTCGGATGCGTTCCTTGAAGATCTCCATCAGTGGTGTGCACAATCGAAAGAGGTAGCTGGTTACCAGTCTCTTGGGCTACCAGATCAATTGCTTCCTGTACTTCCTCCCATATGCCTTTGGTGTCTTCGAAATCGGACAGATCGGTCATATGGTCATACAGCACCACACCGGTAATCCGGTTCTCCTTAAGATGTTTTATAATCATCTCTTTGAGATGGACCGGTTTCTCTCCGATCAGCAGGGAGTGAACATCCCAGGGCAGACTTAGTCCGTCTTTCTCCAGATCCTGCATAACCTCTTCAAAAAGCTTTGGCACCTGAGCCATGGCTCGCATCCCTCCCTGTGGCTCAAACTTCCAGTAGTTGCTGATTACATGAGCGGCAAAAGCTTCAAATATGTTGGGGATTCCGTTTGGAAGACCCATTTCCGGAAAGTGGTATCCCCTGAGGACCGTGCCCAATTTGGTTTTGGTAGGCTCCATCCATTGTGCAGTATCAATCATGTCATTATAGGTTTTTCCATCACAACCTGGGCCAGACTCCCGGCCTAGGACATCCACTAACCGTTTAGGCTTATACTCCTGAAGACCTTTATCCAGCTGATCGGGATCCAGAAGTGCCGTGTACATATCCACATCCATCAGAAAATCTGGGACATAGCCATAGTGCATCAAGTGTGTCATAATGTTCTTGGAAAAAACAAAGGCTGCCTTAAACATATCAGGGGTCCACTCATTTCTCGGCGTGTCAATTTTGGGTTCAAAAACCCCACTAAAAAGAACAAGCGGTCTGGTTTTATCAAAAGGTCCGTTCTCCGCAATGATATGGGTGTAGAACTTGGCCAGCACCGCCTCTTCAGACTCTTCATTTTTTCCGATCGCTTCAGCCTGAATCCTGATCAGCCGGCGGTGTATATGGGAGGTGTCAAATTCCATTTGACAGGGAACTTTGTCAAATTCAAACGGCTTTCCATCAATCGTGATCACAACCTTTTTTAGATTTTGAAGAAGGATTTCATTGTCTTCTCTGATATTCAGTTCTATCGCCATCAAACCGGATACTGCTTCAGCACTTTTTGGTTTAACAAACTGAAGCGGATTGGGTTTCCATTCCACTAACGGTGCAATCGCTCCAGGGTGTTTTCCGATAAGTTCAGGAACCTTTGATACCGAAGGGTCATAATTTTTCTTGGCCACATCTAATTTTAATCGAAACATAAAAAAATCCTTTCTTTATAACGCGTATCAATTTAGTTCATATTGTTATTATGCATTGCGAAATCCCCATGAAATACGCTGCTTCATGTCATCCTCCATATTCTCACGTACCAGCATCATCCGGTCCATCACATCCGGTTTTTCCTCATAAATCCGGGGAAACAACTCCGCATACGTTTTGCCGATACAGTTGACTACCTTAAAAATATCCATGGTCTGAGGAAAGGTTTCATCCGAGAGCTTTACCAGATAGTCAAGATCATCGGGCGTCAGATAATTGCTAAAGTCACGCCCGCCCTGCTTTCGATCTCCTTTTGGGCCGTAGTAGTTCTCCTGGTACCATTCAAGATATTCCATCACCCCCTCTTCATTCGGCATGCCATCATCAAGTGCTTTAGCAATAGTTTTTCCGGCTTTCCAGCCGGTACACATGGAACCCACATTGCTCATTTCACGGCGCCAGCATGCATCACCGATAAAAAGAACGTTATCTACAAATGGTTTTTGAATGGGACTCATCAGGTTCACTACGCAGGCTGTACGATGCTTCAATATCTTTGAGTTTTTGTACCAGGGTGAAAATGTGGGGTCTTGATAAACAAAATATTCGAGAAGATCGATAGGCTTTACGTCACACTGAAAAGTGGATGCATAAATATGATAACAATTCTTTTCAGCAACCGGAATCATGGAAAAAACCCCTTTGGGAGTGAACATGAACAAAAACCCGTCCGGATCCGGACAGTCGGTTCCCTCAATCATCATCGATGTATCCCGTGAAGTACCGAAAAAATCACGGCCCCTGTTCACCCCCATGAACCGTGCTATTCGCGAGTTAATACCGTCAGCCGCCACAACCATTGACCCCTTGAATGAAGAATCATCTTCGATTAAAACCTCAACCGAATCTTTATTTTTTTTTACCGAACAGACATTGGTATTATGAAAAACATCCACTCCCAGCTTCTCGACCTGTACAAGCAGGTCGCTCAAAAGCTGTCCTTTGCTCACCGCAACACCGAGACGATTTTCTTCGGGATTCTTGCGAAGCTGAGCGAAATCTCCGAATTCAAGACGAAGGCCTCCTGGAGAATAAACTTGAAACCCGTACACATCCTGATGTGGACCATCATAGTAAATAGAAAAACCGGACTGCGAAAATGTGATCGTATTTTTCTCGTCATTAAAACGGACCACTTCGCCAAAGGTCGGTTCATTGATGTTTAGCACACCGCCACATGAGCGGTGTATTTTAGAAATGTCCTTTTTTCTCTCAAGAAGCGCTGTCTTCAACCCCTCTTCACCTGCTGCTTTGGCAGCCATCAAGCCCGCAGGGCCTGCGCCAACAATAATTAAATCATATGTTCGCTGCATAATATCCACCTTTCCATATTCGATTGTTTTACTGATTACATATTACGAATAACAAATGTTAGCAAACCGCCCGCCAAGATAAGGAAGTGTCACTTAACCAGCAAGAACTTTAAATTTTCAAAACATCTCTTTTTAATAAGAACTTGCAGCAGCATACATCACAAACAATCGTTATATGCGATACACTTTTATAATTTGTGCATACCTGTAAAACTGCTGTTTAAAAAATCTGTTTTTTTGACGGGTCAATCTGCGAGACAACAAATCATAAAATAAGGCGGGTTGTTTCTAGAAATACAATAGAAGGGTTAACTCTTTTTAAGGAACGTGCGGAAAGATTCTGGTTTTCTCTAACAAGACCGTCGGATTTTGAACAAGGATATTGAACAAGCTTTAAGGAATAAGTTTTTTTAACGGTTTTATGCAATACGCCCTGAATATCATTTTTGCCTTTAATAACAATGTGGTCAATGGGGTCCTTGCCAAGAGCATGGACCGCAGGACACATCATAAGACAGACAAGAGCAACCAGGGAATAGATATGAAAGAAATATTTCAGCACTCTAAGAAAAGGGGTATTTTTTTCTCGAATTCTTCTAAGTATGATTTTCATAATCAACTAATTAACGCTTCTATATGTTTTTGTCAAGTAAAAGCTTAATGCCTACACATGATATTGATCGAACCTAAAATTAATATACGAGACGGGGAATTCCAACACCTATCCCTATCTTTTAAAGTTTCACATAACCATTTGTAATGATAAAGTTATAATGTTAGTAAAGGCACGAAGCTGATTTGCTACTCCATTAGTAGCCAATTTATTGCTTTATCTCGACTAGTGAAATATTTTATATTTAATCGCCCAATTATTTGTGCAAGCCTAATAAAATTCCTGTGACTCCCCTCTCTGTCTAAACTGAGAACAGCTATTTTAAGTGGCTTTTTCAGGGTGACTCTATTCGTATACATAAACATAACCATATCCAACGTATTGATAGTCCTACTTTTATTGTTATCTTTTATTGTTGAATCTGTAACATCGACTAGCAATTTATGGAAACCAGCTGATTTAAGATCATATCCCGATTTTAAATAGGTTTCTTTTCTCATCTCTTGACTTATCGCACCAGTGGCATCTACTGAAATAATTCCTAAGTCAAATAAACTTTCAATCGTATATGGCATGAAAGGTAATGCAGATAGTTAAAGAGTTTTTCAAAAGCCCATATTATCGATAATAATCTTAATTTTAGCAGCCTTATAAATATATATTATATGTTTTTTTAGTTATGTGAAAAGGATTTTTAACAACTAAGCTTTATCTAAAATCTTTTTCATGCCTTCTAAGTTCACATGGCTATCCTTGTTCATTGTGTTGTTATCGCCATGTCCTAACCACTCAGCAATAAGGTCTTTAGGTTTACCATCACAAATGGCAGGGGGTTTCTCTGTTTCCATAACCACCACTAAACTGCCAGTTTGTTTTGGGCGCGTCTTGTAAATACTTAATAAAACTTTTAAATAAAAAGGGGCTAGAGGTTAAAATCCTCTCGCTCCGACCACTACTAATAAAGTAAAATAAAATACTTATATATTTTTAACCCCTCAAAAAACCGTCCCCCTGACCATAAATATATATTGATTCTGAAAAAGTTAAAGGTATTATCGCTTATGTTGACTTTTGGACGCTTCTGAATTATTAAAGATACCAGTAGTAATCTTAACTTTTTCAGGCTGTTAGTTATAATTAATTTAATAAAGGAGTTATTATGAAGAAATGTTTGGTTTTTTTAATTGCTGTTAGTATTGCATTTATCGGAACTGCTGTTGCTGAAAAACCGGACTGGGTTTCAAAAAATAAAGAAGTAAAAGAGGATATGAAAGCTCAGAAAAAAGAAATGAAAGCTTATTCTGATGATGAAAAGGAAAAGAAAGAAAAAAAGGCCAAAAAAATTAAGGAAGATAAAATGAAGGGCCTTGATAAACAAAGAGAGAGAAAATCATCTCAGGTTCAAAAAGAGCTAGATAAAGGTTCAGAAAAAGGGCAGAAGACAAGACAGCAACGTAAGAAATGGTGGAAGTTCTGGGGACAAAATGAATAAAAACTTTTATTGCCAGTTAGATTAGAATTAATTTAATAAGAGATAGAAAATGAAAAATAATACTTTTTTTGGCGGGCTATTGTTTTTACTGCAACCACAGCCATGGCCAGTAGCAAGCCGATACAACTGAGCCTTCCCTTAGATATTGCACTTTATAGTCGAGGAGAAACAAGTAAAGGTCTGACCTTGAGTATTTGGGGCGAAAACCAACGATTGCGACCTTTGGAAAATTTGTTTTTGCTGTGATCAATACGAAGATGCTTACCGTAACATTTTAAAGCTCTTGCCTCTGAAGTTCTGTGCCCGGTTAAAAATAAAAACTTAAATATGGGCCTTAACATCATTAATCTATAATTTGGGGCTGAGTAAAATTCTATTTCTGGCAAAACCCCTGTCCATACTGAGCATTGAATAACTTCCGGTAATATCCTCCCTGTATATTGAGTAATTCATCCCGGGTTCCGGTTTCAACGATCTCACCCCGTTGGAAAACAAAAATCTTTTCCGCCAGCTGTATCGTGGAAAATCGGTGCGCAATAATGATTGTCGTACGTCCTTTCACAAGCCTTTGAAGAGCCTCCTGTACCAGTTGCTCTGTCTCTGAATCCAGGGCAGAGGTCGCCTCATCCAGAATAAGCACAGGCGCATCCTTAAGAAAAGCCCGGGCAAGAGCCAGCCTCTGCCGCTGTCCGCCGGACAGCTTAACACCCCCTTCTCCGATTTCTGTTTGATATCCGTTTATCATGGTCTTTATAAAGACGTGAGCGTTTGCCTGCCTGGCAGCTTTTCGAACCTCATTTTCTGATGCCTCAGGTTTTCCGAGCAACAGATTTTCCAAAATTGTTCCTGAGAAAAGAATCGGGTCCTGAGAAACCAGGGCGATGTTACGGCGAAGATCTCGAAGCCTGATGTCTCTGACATCTATGTCGTCAAGACTCACTTTACCAATGGAGACGTCATAAAATCTTGGAATCAGCTTTGCCAGAGTTGACTTGCCTGAACCACTCTCCCCCACTAGGGCAATGGTTTGCCCCGGCATGATTCTGGCATTGATGTTGTTCAATATGGGTTTATCAGGATCATAGGCAAAATAGACACTTTCAAAACAAATATCTCCTTTTATCCTTTCTATTGGCAGTGCATCCGGCTCATCTGTAATCTCCGGTATTATACTCAGAATTTCAAAAATCCGATCCAGCGCCGCAGTTGAATTTGCAACCTGAATATTAAGCTCGGTAAGTCTGTTTAAAGGCTGATAGAACATACCCAGGTAGGCATAAAAGGCAGTCAGCTCGCCGACACTGAGCTGGCCCTGCAGAACCTGGCCGGTGCCGTACCACACGACAATCACCGGTGCTATGGATGTTAAAAACCCGATTGCGGCTGTGGCCATGGCATTTTTTGTAACATTTTTCAGTCGATAACGGAGATATCTTGTATGCTCTTTGAAAAATTCCTCTGTCTCGTTTTCTTCATGGGTGAACGATTGCACAACCGGCATTCCTCTCAGCTTTTCCGTTGTACGTCCGGTTATCTTTTCCATGGTTTCCTGTGCACGCCTGCTGCTGTACTTTACTTTTCCCCTGAAATATTTATTGGCATAAATATAAACCGGCAAAATAACCAGAGAAACCAAAGCAAGCTCAACGTTCATGTAAAACAGAATAATTGTAATAACCAGCAGCGTACTGATGTCCATAACCGTATTGGTAAAGGCGGTACCAACCAGATTCTGTGCTATTGAAATGTCCCCGAAAAGACGTGAAGCAATGGAACCGACCTGGCGTTTTTCATAAAAGCTCAGAGACATGCTCTGCAGGTGACTGTAGAATTCCTGCCGCAGATCGAATACGATCCGCTGTTCCACCTGACCCGCTAAAAACGTGCGCAAAAAAGTTATGGCCATCCAGAAAAGATACAGCAGTATGAGAAAAAAAATCAGCTGATTGATTTTGTCAGGCTGGGCAGTGGCAGGGGAGAGAAGCTGGTTAATGATATCTTTGAGAACCCAGGGGAAAACCAGCGGCAGGTTAAACTTCAGCAGTCCACACAGGGTTGCCCCTGCAATCAGCCACCGAAACTTTTCGGCTAATACAAGGAATTTTTTGACTGCCGGGCTGATACTGGCTAATTTCATCATGGCTTTTTGACTAAGTATAAGGGCCAGGCTTGAACCTCGAGTTTTCGCGGATCATTTTATCAAAATAACATATAGGTTTTTGTTCCGCAAGTTAAACCTGAAATGTATAAGGGCTAACCTGCTTCGATTTTCTTCGCCCTGTGCTTTCCCTGAGCCTTATCGCTATAAATTGACTGTTCCATAATAAATATATTTTCAGTAAATTAATCTCTCTGTAAAAACCCGTTGTGATTTATTCCCCCATTTTTTGCAGACCCAGACCGGGAATTTTTGTGGGGAACATGAATCCCTTATTTATTATAACTGCGCCCTGAGACGGGTCAGAAACAAGATCCAGATGCCCGTCCAGGTCAGCATAAACCACATTAGGTCGTGCAAGAGCAAAGTGAAGACCCGCTGCAATACTAAGCTCGGCTTCATCCATGCATCCTACCATAACCTCAAGTCCGGCTGATTTAGCCACAGAGTTTATATGCAGAGCCTCTAAAAGTCCACCAACTTTCATAATTTTTATATTTACCATATCTACCAGCTCTTTCCGGGCCAGTCTAAAGGCATCTCTTAGGTTCATCAAACTTTCATCTGCCATCACAGGAACATGAACCCTTCGGGTTACCTGTCCAAGAAGCTCGGGGTGTCCTTTTGCAGTTGGCTGCTCAAAAATTTCGAGTTTTACTTTCCGTGTCATATCAACAAATCTCACAGCATCCTCAACCGAATATCCCTGGTTTGCATCAAAACGCAGCTCTATTCGAGTGCCAACCGCTTCTCTGACTTTAACCATCCGCTCAATATCATCCTCAACATTAAGCCCACCCTTTATTTTTAAGCACCTGAACCCTTTTTCAATCCACTTTTTTGAGAAGTCTACAGTTTCAGCTACAGGCATAATGCCGACCGTCACACTGGTTTTAATACGATCCCGGTATCCCCCCAGCAGTTTCCAAAGCGGCAGGCCGGAGAATTTTCCCATTATATCGTTTAAAGCCATATCCACGGCCGAAAGAACCGAAGGATATCCATTCAGGGATTTTTTCAGAATAGTGAGAAGCCTGACAGATCTTATCGGATCAGCCCCCAACAGCAACGGCATAACAATATCCTGAAATGTTTTACATACACGGCTGGGGGTCTCCCCGGCAATCATTTTATCGGGAGCTGCACATCCGTATCCGATTATCCCTTTGCTGGTTTCTACCCGAAGAAACACATTTGTTACAGAGTTAACTGTTTCATACGCAATTGTATATGGCGCTGTCAACTGCATGGTTACCGGCCAGGACTCTATTTTTGTTATTTTCACCCGTATTTCCTTTTAGTACCGCTTTTCGTAGATTTGATCTAAGGACAGCATCTTAATATCTTCGACAAGCTC
>JAHEEI010000097.1 GCA_024640785.1 Pseudomonadota bacterium | reverse complement strand
CATGATAAAAATGCTCTCTTACATCAGCTTGAGAGCATTTATAAGCATGATTGTAGGACCCCGTTACATTATGGCAGGAATTGGAAGCTCACCGGCTCCTATTCAAAACTTTATCTTAAAATATTCCATAAAACCAGTTATCGACCGTAAACTTCCTTTTGATGAAAACAGTGTAAAAGATGGCATTGCCTATGTTGCTTCTCACCGTGCTAGCGGAAAGGTAGTTATTTCAGTGGTAGAATAACATATTAAAAAAATTGAATTTTAAGCTTTTATAATAAATGGCAAGAACTTCACCTTCAGAATTATTTTCTTTTTTCTGACCCACCGACAAGAATCAATGCAATATTATGAACTGACGCACCAAGAAACTTCCTTTTAGAAGGTTGTAACAAATTTATTATCCTGTTAAGCGAAAAAGGAAGGTTTGTTAAATTGAGTTACATTGGGTTAATTTACAAAATCTGAGGAAAGTATTTATTTAGAAGGAAACATAATAGACAGAAAAAGTGCTCTGAATAAAACTGAGCACTTTTAAAAACTTTTTGCTTTCTTTGACTACAGCTATTAACGAACACCCGATATTGACTGGGCAATATTAAACGCGTGATCGCCCATTTTCTCAAAGCTGCTTAACATATCGATGAATACCAGACCCTGATCCACATCGCAGTCTCCCTGGTTTAACCTTTCAATATGAGATCGCCTTAGATCGGACCTCAACTTATTAATCTCGCCTTCCAGGGCACCTGCCCTGCTTAAAACATTGGTTTTTCGCTTTGTAATATTCTCGTTAATAAGCATTAACAGCTCCTTGACTTTTGAGGCTATCCCGTTCATCTCAGATAGTGCCTGATCTGAAAAAGTAAGTTTCTTTTGATGCATACGCTGAATCTGTTTAAAAAGAATTTCCCCGTGATCTCCGATTCTTTCTAGATTGTTTACCGCATTTAAAGTCTCTTCAATCTCTTCACTTATTTCGTTTGAAGTCGTATTCCGGATGACCAACACCAGGAACTTGGTTAACTCATGTTCCAGACTATCCACCAGCCGCTCTTTTTCATTGACCCTATCAGCATACGCCTCAACATCTCCATCAACTTTATCCTTGAGATTAAACAACTCCATCACTGTGTCCAGCATAGAAAGAACATTCTCCGACATTCTGGAAAGCTCCCGTTTACTCTCCTCAAGAGCCAATGGCGGCGTATTAATTAGGTTTGATGAGATATAGGTCAGATGCGTCTCCTCTTTTTTCTCCGGCTCAGGCACGATCTTTATGGCCAACCAGGCCAGAGAAGATATGAACGGAAGCACAATCAGAGTATTTACTATATTAAAAAGCGTGTGAAAAGCTGCCAAATGATCAGGGAGAGCAGAACCGGTCACACTTCCCGGAACAAGGTTATCCACCATGGACAAAAATATCCTGAAAAAAAACATCATCCAGATAACCCCGAATATATTAAAAAGCATATGAGCCCGAGCTGCACGTTTAGCAATTGTTGAGGCTCCGATAGCAGCAAGGTTCGCAGTGATGGTGGTACCAATGTTTTCACCCAGAATAAGAGCCGCACAGGTGGGATAGTCAATAAGATTCTGGCTGGCAAGGGTAAGTGTTAACGCCATGGTCGCACTGGAGGACTGAATAACCATGGTCACCGCGGTTCCAATACCCACAACAGCCAGGGTGGAAATAAGTGTATCCGCCCGATAACGGCTCATAAAAAGGATCACGTCCTGGGAGTGTTTAAGATCTCCGAGGGCATCCTTCATTATGGTCAGCCCGAAAAATAGAAACCCAAATCCCATCAAAACCTCACCCCAGTCGGTTAAGCGCTGCTTGCCGGTAAACCGAACAAAAAATCCGGCCGTGATTGCCGGCAGAGCAAAGAGCGCAATCTTTACTTTAAAGCCAAAAATGGCCACCAGCCAACCGGTTACGGTTGTACCGATATTGGCCCCTAAAATTACCCCTAATGACTGAGTAAGATTCATCAACCCTGCATTAACAAAACTAACCAGCATAACGGTTGTTGCACTGGAAGACTGTATAGCAGCGGTTATGCAGAAACCTGTAAAAACGCCTGAGAAACGGTTGCTGGTAATTTTCTTTAAGGTCATTCTTAAGCGGTTACCGGCAACCTTTTGTAAAGCCTCACTCATGATTTTCATTCCGTAGAGGAAAAGACTTAGGCCCCCGAGAATATTTATTGTCATCGACCAACTGATCATAGATTTCTCCTTACATTAATGTTTTAAAGTTTTATTTTTTCGAATTTTAAAACACAATTGTTAAGTTTTGATTAACTTTCATAAACAAAATCAAGCTCAATTAAGTTTATTTCAGACTAGTCTGAAAGATTAGGCAGCACAACTTTAAAACATGTACCCTTACTATGAGTACTTTCCACATCAACCATGCCTTTATGCAAAAGAATTATATGTTTTACTATCGACAATCCAAGGCCCGTTCCGCCGACACTTCTGGATCGGGATTTATCTACTACATAGAATCGCTCGAAAATTTTTGCGAGATGTTCTTTGTCAATGCCGATACCGGAATCCTGAAAAAGTATTTCGAGAAAATCTTCAGTATAGACAAGCTTCACCGATATCCGTCCTTTTTCAGTATACTTAATAGCATTATCAATCAGGTTAATGAATACCTGTTCGATTTTGAAAGGGTCTACTAAAACATCATGAGGATTACCTTCAAATGACAGGTCTATAAGAATCTCACTATCTCTAAGTTTTTCCTGATAAATATCCATGACCTGACGGGCAAGCTGAATCACATCAGTAGGCTGTAGTACCAGGTCCTGCTTTTCCTCAAGCTCTGAAAGGCATACAAGGTCTTTTACAATATTAATCAGGCGGTCAGTATGTCGATTTACAATATCAAGATAACGGCTTAACCCTGCATCCTGATTTTCATCCCGAATTGTTTCAATAAAACCTTTTATCGCCGTAAGAGGCGTTCTAAGCTCATGTGAGACATTGACTACAAAATCCCGTTTCATCCGTTCAATATTTCTGAGTTCGGAGATATCTAGAAAAGTTAAAAGTGTCTCCTGTCTTACATTTATATAAGTGGCGCTGCATAGAAAGGTCTTGTTCTTATACATGATATCCGCTAGAGCCGTTTTCTGCTCCTGCTGTGCTTTTTCAATAAGATCTCCAAGTTTTTGCTCCCGAATGACTTCCCAGTAAAATTTCCCTTCAATATCCGAAACACCGGTTATTTTCTTTAAGGAATCATTAATAACTGTTATTTTTTCCCCCCGGTCAATAAGCAAAAGTCCCTCGTTCATAGAGAAAATAATATTATGTAGTTCCTCTTTCTGTATGGAAACCTCCTCAAAAAGTGTGCGGATCTTTTCTGTCATCACATTAAAACTGTCTGCCAGCCCTGTAAGTTCATCATTGCCCTTTAAAAATACCCGAGTCTCAAAGTTCCCTGAAGCAACACTCATTGAAGCTTTACTCAGTTTAAGTATCGGACGGGTAAGATTCCTGGCAACAATATAAGCCGCTAGAAGTGCAAGGAGACATATGATAAAGGTAACCTGAATACACCTATTTTTAAGAGCATTTAACATCAAGTTAATATCACTTAAAAACAAGCTCACCCGGACAACTGCCTTAATCTTATCGTGTTTGTAATACGGTAACGCCACATACAACATGGATTCCTTAATCGTAGTGCTGTAACGCAAAGAAGATGCTGTTTCTCCCTGAAAAGCTCGAATGATCTCTGGTCTCGCTTTATGGTTCTCCATTTGTAAGGGGTCTTCCTCAGAATCCGCCAGGACAGTCCCTCCGCTGTCAATAACTGTAATACGGGTATTTACAGCCTCACCGGTCTTTTTAACCAACCTGTCCAGTTCAGTTCTTTCTCCCATCTCAAGTAATGGATCGATAATAACAGATACCGTCCTGCCGAGTTTAGTCAGATCTGTCTTCAAAACCTGCAAATGGTAATTCCGCATGATACTGAACGAAGAGAAAAATACCGTGAGCGACAGTACAAGAATAATAACGAAATATCCGCTGACAATTTTTATAAAAATAGATTGCTTCATTCTTCCAGTTTATACCCTACCCCTCTTACATTTTTAATTAAAAAGGACATCTTACCCAGTTTTTCTCGCAAATGCCTTATATGAACGTCGACCGTTCTGTCAATGACCGCCTTTTCTTCTCCCCAGAGATGATCAAGAATCTTGTCTCTTGTAAAAACCCAGCCTTTTTTTGATGATAAAATTTCAAGAATCTTAAACTCAGAAATCGTCAGATCAATTTTTTGACCTGAAAGCGTAACTTCAAATTTTTCCAGATCAATTATAAGATCTTTACCAATTATAATCCTGTTAGAAAAACTGGATGGAAGCTGCCTCCGTAGCACTGCTTTAACTCTTGACACCAGCTCTTTCGGAGAAAACGGCTTAGTTACGTAATCATCTGCACCAAGTTCGAGGCCAAGCACCCTATCGGTTTCTTCACTACGTGCCGTGAGCATAATTATCGGAAGAACTGATTGCAATTGATGTCCTCTTATTTTTTTACATATCTCTATTCCATCCATATCCGGCAACATAAGATCCAGAACTAAAAGAGCCGGGGACTCTTTTTCCAAATAAGCAAAAAAATCTTTTCCATTAAAAAAACACCGGGTATTAAAACCGTTCTTTTGCAAGCTTATTGAAACAAGCTCACTGATGTCAGGCTCATCTTCAACTATTGCAATCCTTTGTTTCACAATCATAGGTTTCTTTTAAATTGTAATTTAATTATGCTGACCAATTTATATTATTTAATATATTTTAACAATAACATCTTATGGTTATAAATAATTCTATAATAAAAATATTAATTTTGTGTTAAGACTCCATTTATTTACAATACTAAGCCTCTAAGTTATTTTTATTGTTTAACTTTTCAGGAAATGTTACTATTTTTCGTTTCATATAAACATGGTCAGAAAGATAATGAAAAAACCGGATAATATTGAACAAATCCTTCCATATGTAACCAAGGCAAGCAGATATCTTGGAAACGAGATCAATTCTGTTAAAAAAGACCTTTCAAAGGCTTCGATTACCTTTGCTCTGGCTTTTCCGGATACATATGAAGTCGGGATGTCTCATCTTGGACTGCATATTCTATATGATGTTTTAAATAAAAGAGATGAAATCGCCTGTGAACGGGTATTTGCTCCCTGGCCTGACATGGAAGAAGAGATGCGTCAGAACAATCTTCTGCTTTCTTCTCTTGAATCCGGAAAAAAGCTTAAAGATTTTGATATTCTTGGGTTTTCTCTTGAATATGAACTATCCTATGCAACCATACTAAAGATGCTCTCTCTTTCAGGCCTCCCGCTTCTCTCAAAAGATCGAACCAATACTTTTCCTCTAATCATCGCAGGCGGCCCCAGCACCTTAAATCCGGAACCTGTTGCTGATTTTTTTGATGCAATTGTAATCGGTGACGGAGAAGAAGTGATTCTTGAAATATCAGATACGGTTAAAAGTTGGAAAAAAGAAAAAAGTGATAAAAAAAGCCTTTTAAATGAACTGTCAGAGATACCCGGAATTTATATCCCCTCATTTTTTGAAGTCAAATACAATCCGGACAATACAATAAAAGAGATAATTTCCTTAAAAAAGGGCTATAAAAAAGTTGAACGCCGCATAGTCTCAAACTTTAATGAACAGCCTTTCTGTACCTCGCCGATTGTACCCTATATGCAGATTATACATGACCGGGCCACAGTTGAAATAACCCGGGGATGCTCCAGGGGTTGCCGTTTCTGCATGGCCGGGATGATCTACAGGCCAGTCCGTGAAAAAAAAACCTCGAAAATAAGAGAGCTTGCTTCCGAGTTATTAAAAAATACGGGCTATGAAGAGCTTGCGTTTGCATCACTGAGTTCCGGAGATTTTTCAGACATTGAAAACCTCCTGTCCCTTACCATGCAGGAACACCAGGAAGATAAGATTGCTGTTTCATTTCCCTCTTTGAGGGCCGACACCCTCACCGCTGAACTGATCGATCAGATCAAAAAAGTCAGAAAAACCGGATTTACCATCGCACCCGAAGCCGGAACACAGCGTTTAAGAAATGTGATTAACAAAGGTATTATAGAGAAAGAAATTCTTGAAACTGCTTCAAAAATATTTTCTGCGGGCTGGAACCTGATTAAGCTCTATTTTATGATCGGACTTCCTACAGAAACAACAGAGGATCTTGACGGCATAATAAACTTAACCAAAAGAGTTCTTGAAATCGGACGTAAAACAGGCAGAGGCAGGGTGCAGGTAAATGTCAGCATATCAACCTTCGTTCCCAAACCCCATACCCCTTTCCAGTGGGAACAACAGGACAGAGAAGAAACCATCCTTGAAAAACAGGAATACTTAAGGAAAGGCTTGAGATCAAAGAAAATAAACTTCAAAACCCATGACCATAAGCTGAGCATACTAGAAAGCATATTTTCACGAGGAGACAGAACACTTGGTCAGGTATTACAAAAAGCCCATGAGCTGGGTGCCGGTTTTGAAGCATGGACAGAGTTTTTTGATAATACCATATGGACAAAGGCCTTTGAACACTGCAATATTAGAAAAGAAGACTATCTAAGAGAAAGAACGACTGATGAATGCCTACCCTGGGCACATATTTCAGCCAGGATAAAAAAGAGCTTCCTTTTAAAAGAACGGGGAAAAGCCTATAACGAACAAATCACACCCGATTGCCGGACAGCAGACTGCTCACAATGCGGTGTATGTGAAAAAACTACCAGCCCGGAATTAAAACCTCAAAAAAGAATCTTGCCAAAGGCTAAAGTGAATGAAACCTCGTCTTCTGATTTAATAGATCAGCAAGACACCCCTTCCTTTCACTACATCTTTTCATTTTCTAAAACCGGCCCGGCCAGATTCATAAGTCACCTTGAACTGTCACGCTGCTTTGCCAGGGCCATGAGAAGAGCCCGTATTCCGATTAAATACTCTAAAGGTTTCCATCCTCTCCCACGTATCATTTTTCACGAAGCACTCTCCGTGGGAATTGAAAGTTTGGAAGAATCTGCAAACCTTGAGCTTAATAATAAAATGAATACTAATGAAATTATTTCAAAAGTGAATCCTCATCTGCCTGAGGGAATTATTATCAACAGGGTTAAAAATATCGGTCAGGAAAAGATAGAACTTTCTGGTTCAGATAAAAACAAAAAGTATTTGATATACTTACAACAAAATAACGATGCTGCGAAAAAAATAAAAGACTTCCTCTCAAAAGAAGATCTGATAATTACCCTTGTTTCAAAGAATAAATCATATAAAATAGATATTAAGGAAGGAGTTGATAAGATCACTGTTAATGAACACAATGTCCTTCAAATAATTACCAAAAATACACAGAAGAAATCGCCAAAAATAACAAAGATTATAGAGACAATTCTTCAAATTGATGAAAAAGAAACTGCTGCGCTTCGAATAATAAAACCCAGAACATGATAAATTAATTTTACAGAATATTTTAAAATGGCTTCAGAACTAATTATAAATGTGACTTCACTGGAAACCCGTGTTGCTCTGCTTGAAAACGGAACTCTGACAGAACTTCACATCGAAAGGGAACTAAACAAGAGTGTTTCGGGAAACATTTATAAATGTAATGTTCAGAGGATACTCCCCGGCATACAGGCTGCCTTTGTTAATATTGGCCTGGCACGTTCAGCTTTTCTTTATGTTGGTGATATACACAACACCACTGAAAAAGATTTTGAACAGATGATGGAAAACTTCAAATCCGGTAACGAAGCAATAGGTCTTTCTCCTGAAAATGAGCAAAACAAACAATCCTCATTTCCTCCGATTGAGAGCATTTTAACAGAAAACAGTGAACTTTTGGTTCAGGTAATAAAAGAGCCAATCGGAAGCAAAGGCGCAAGGATCTCATCTCATATATCACTTCCAGGCCGCTACCTCGTATACCTACCCACTCTTGATAACACTGGAATTTCCCGCAGGATAACATGTGAAGACGAAAGAAAAAGATTAAAGGAAATAATTCAGGAAATAAAACCTGAGGGCTCCGGATTTATTATTAGAACAGCGAGCGAAGGTGCCAGCAGAGAAGACCTTATAGCTGACATGGAATTTCTTGTAAAGCTCTGGGAAAATATTCAGAAAAAAGCAATTGATGCTTCAGCACCATCCTTGATCCATGAAGATCTTAGCGTATCACTAAGGGCAATAAGGGATCTTTATAGCAGAAATGTCATGAAAGTCATTGTGGATTCAAAAAAAACATATGATGAAATCTTAAATTTTATCGAGACCTTTATGCCGCAACTCAAATACTCTGTTGAACTTTACAAAAGAGAGGAGCAGATATTTGACAGCTACGGAATAGAAGTTGAGATCAGCCGTGCACTTGGCAAAAGAATATGGCTAAAATCAGGCGGCTATATTATTATTGAAAAAACTGAAGCGCTGGTTGCGATAGACGTAAACACCGGCAAATTTGTCGGTAAAGGCAACCAGTCTGACACCATCTTAAAAACAAACCTTGAAGCAATCAAAGAAATCGCCTATCAAATAAGACTAAGAAATCTTGGTGGAATTATAATAATCGACTTCATTGATATGGAAAGGGAATGTGATCGTCTAAAAATCCAAAATGCGCTGGAAGAAGCGATAAGCAGAGACAGAACGAAAACAAATATACTGCCCATGTCAGAACTCGGGCTGATCCAGATGACAAGGAAACGAATCAGAGAAAACTTAAGCGGTCAGATGTGTGATTCATGCCCTTACTGTGAAGGAAAAGGTCTAATAAAATCAGTGGCTTCTATGGCATACGATATTGTCCGGGCAATAAAAAGAGAATCCAGTATCGGTACTGATAAAAAAGTATTTGTCCTGGCACATCCTGATGTTGTCGCGTTCCTGTATGACGAGGAAAGCAGCAGCATTGAAATGGCTGAAAAAGAAATAAACAAAAAGATAATCATCAAATCAGACACTGACTTTCACCATGAAGAGTTCGAAATCTTCACAAGGTGAAAAGGAACCTGAATCATATTTATAAAAGTTTAGATTTGGCCTAAAGAACTTTCCAGAAGGGTTTAGACATCTTCTGATAAGGATTTATAATCCTATATATCATCCCTTAAAATAAGTGAGTAACAAATCTATATTATCTTAAACAACCTAAAGACAAGGTATCTTTAACCTTATGACACGAACTGCTGACTCTGCGTTTGTAAAGGTTACTCGTGAACATAATCAAAACATAAATATCAGACAAAAAGGAATAATACAAATAGTAAAGTACATATTACCAGAAGTAACATGATCTTTTGCCATATTTAAGAGTATGGCACGAACTGTTGATTTTGGGTTTTTTTAAAGGTACTCGAGGTTATGTGTAATAAAAAAATCGGAATATTTAATTATTATTAAAGTGTAATACACCCAACTACCTTTCTCTGCACCCAGCCTTTTTTATTGTCGCACAGCCTGATTTTAACCCACCCCTCATTTTCCTCAACCCACTCGAATTCAGTTCCATCATGAAGCTTGAAAAGCACTGTGCCATTTATAGTCCTTCCTGAACGAACCAGGATCTCTTTAGCCGTGACCACTCCTTTTTTAATAAAATAATGCCTATAAGTTTTCAATCCAGCACTGGGCCCAAATACTAAAAGGAGAAAAATATTCAAATAAAGTAATGTTTTAATAATCTCCCCCTTATAAAAAAGTCTGATCGCAAGTAAAGACCAAAACAGGAAGTTAACTGCGAGAAAAAAGATAAAGAGTTCATAAACATTAAGTTTAGAATACCAGAAACAAAAA
>JAHEEI010000277.1 GCA_024640785.1 Pseudomonadota bacterium | reverse complement strand
CTCTCAGAATAACCGCCATAGGTCACACCACCGAGGTGCTTGTCCGGGGAATTGTAGGTGAACGTTGCATTTGCACAGAACTGCTCGACGTCCGCCTGGCAATGGGGACAGGTCTGATCCGAATCGACCAGGCAACCGACTCCGACGATATCTTCCGGCTTGCAGTTCTTGACTTCGCTGCCGACCTTGATGACCCGGCCGACAATTTCGTGACCCGGCACGCAGGGATAGGTGGTGGGCATAACGCTGCTCCACTCGTTACGCGCCGTATGCAGGTCGGAGTGGCAAATGCCGCAAAACAGTATCTCGATCTGCACGTCACGTTCACCGGCCTCGCGACGCTGAATGCTGTCGAGGGCCAGTGGTGAGGTGGCACTGGAGGCTGAATAGGCTTTGGCTTTGAACATAGCTGTATCCTTTTGTTAGGGTTCTCAAGAAAACATGCTTCAAATGTTATTATATCCCCCCCAAATCATTTTGCATGACAGCTTGGCAGAGGAACTGGATTCTATCTGATCCTGCAAACCAAGAAAATGCCCCACAGCCTGGAGGGGACTGTGGGGCAACGGGTTCTATGGGTTTTTTGGAGGTAGAACACGAAGAAGTATGTTCTGGCTAATAGATTACTCTTTTGGTCATATATGTCAAGAGAAAAACGCAAATCAAAATGCCCTCCCAGGGATTCGCCCATATGGCTGTAAATTTAAGGTGTTCGAATTTACTGTTGAATCTTAAAATTCAGGACAGTTAATAGGATATTGAGATTATGAATTTTTAAATCATAAAGAGGGTTTTATTCCCCGAAGCTTGCTTCGATGTGATTGTTGTTAATCCTCTTGATACCCCGTAGCTTGCTGCGGGGAGCTTCATTAAAATATTATAGAATAAAAAAGATGGCATAGAGATTTACTCTTAAGCCGTCTTTTTTAATTTAAATGAACCAGTCAAATTATTATCTAACTAAAATAATGTATGAAGCTCCATCTACATTAAGCTCACCAGATTGGACTCTAAAATAGATTTTATTTACATTTTCAACAATACAATCCTCAGGAGAGTTATCGATATCCCCTGGCAGATTTAAAGTGCAGCCCAATTCAGTTGAATAAGTCTCATCCGAATACACTCTTAAGTCTGCATCAGCATTCAATCCAGAAATACTCACTAAATGATTCCCGTATAGAAGACCTGTAGAGTAGTAATAACTTATTCCTCTCGGGCCGACTTCTCCAACAGTGGGAATGTTTTGCTCTATTAGACGTGGGCCATTACTTAGCCCTTCATTTTTCGGGAAAGGAACATTTGGAGTCTTAGCAATCGAAAGTACGTATTCAGAACTTTCCAATCCACTCACAGCAAAAATGACACGGTTTGACGTTGACGTAATTTGACAATCCTCAGGGTATGTATCAGGTCTAATAGTATAGTCCTGTTTGCAATGACCAGGAAGTAAGGGAATAAGATCTGCGTTACCAGTCAAACCTGCCATTGAAACAGTCTGGTCTGTTTCAGGAAACACATCAAATAAGTAATAAATTTCTTCCTCTAAATCAACTTGATCTGCGATTACAGCATTTGCCACTTGGTTTAATCCAGCAGATTGACCATTGACTAAATAAGCAGCTAGTTGCTCAAGGAAGTTTTCAGTTACACCATCAATTGTGATAGATAGTGACCTTTCTAAAAATCCAATATCCGCAGCAAAATAAGAATCCTCTTGAGCGGTTGCAGAGATTAAGTCTGGTTCAGAGGACAAGATAAAGTCGAGATTCAAATTTCTTCTGATATGAACAACGTTATTAAATGTTCCAACAGGAACCTCTTTGTTGTCCGTAAAGCCAATTACTTTAACGACTGAACGTATATCAAACGAATCATTTATATTGTCACCATCTAAGTCTTCCCCAAGATTTAGTCCTGTTCTATCAAGCTGTACAAAACTTTCCCCGACGACCAAGGGGAAGCGGCCTTCCCAATATTTTGATATTTGGACACCTAGGGCTCCTTCATTACTACTCCCAAGATTGGCGATTCCATTAAGATCTTTGAAAATATAGCTTTCAAAAACTCCCTCTCCGTATGAATTTGTTTCTTCTAATACTAAAGCGTCAAACCCATCGATGTTTTTGGTTTTGTTAATGCTGATTGTATTGTGGTAATCAAAAGACCCACTCGAGGAAGATGAGGTCCCTCTGAAAACCCACAAATTGCCTACTTCTAGAGGGAAGTACCCACCTGTATCGCCGGGTCCATCTAGCCCCAGCTCTAAAGGTAACTCATCGCTTTGGGTGTCGCTATCACCTCCTCCGCCACCGCAGGCAGAAAGAAGAAAAAATATTCCTATTGATATAATTAATTTTAGAAAGGGCTTATTTGTTAGAAAATAAATTCCATTCATAAAAGCCTCCTTTTAACCCGTATTTAAAATCTTCATTTATATTAATTAAACCGTCAAAATACCTTTTTGCAAGAATCCTTAAGATATTTATACTCAATATTTCGGGGGATTAAAAATGGCCCTTCCACCCAAGGAGGGGCCATTCATATACTGCAGGGTTTCCAAGATTGACCTACTCTCTTACAAATTTACATTCCAGAAAATCAGGAGTAGGACTTTTGGGAAGATTCTCGATCTTGATTATCCACAGTCTCCTGCCTTCTTAAAACTCAGGATATTTAGGAAGACAACATTACGGCCACTTCGAAACGAGTGGCCTTTATCTTATTTGTTAGTACAATGCATAAGTGTTGTTTTCTTTCATCAATAACTCCCTTAG
>JAHEEI010000009.1 GCA_024640785.1 Pseudomonadota bacterium | reverse complement strand
AACCACAAAACAGCTGAATCAAAATGTAAGCTTTGCCGGAAAACTCCGAGAAATAGCCATATCAATCGGATATTCAGAAGTAATAAATTATAGCTTTATTTCACCTGAAAACATGGCTGCGATTAATTTTAAAAATACCGACCCTAGGAATGATCCGCTTAAGATTTTAAATCCGATTTCGTCTGACCAGTCAGTAATGAGAACCACAATACTGCCTAGCCTGCTGTTAAATCTAAAGCATAATCAGAATAATAACATCACTAACATTAAATTTTTTGAGATCAGTAATGTCTTTCTGAAAGGGAAAAAAGAAACGAATCATATAGAATCAAAAAAGATATCCGGCATAATCTCAGGCATAAGGAATAGCGAAAACTGGAGCGTAAAAAACGAAAATTGTGATTTTTACGATATAAAGAGTACTGTAGAAACAATATTAGACAGACTCAATATTAAAGAGTATATCTTTACAAGTGATAATAAAGAACCTTGTTATCATCCCTTAAAAACCCTAAACGTTTGCTTAAACAATGAAAATATTGGTTCTCTGGGTGAAGCGCACCCGGATATATTAGATAATTATGAAATTGAAAACAATGTATACATGTTTGAGCTGGACTTTGAAAAATTATTGAAATATTCTTCAAAAAGTCCAAAGTTTATTTCATTTTCAAGAACTCCATCAATATACCGTGATTTAGCATTAATAGTTGATAAAAACATACCCGCTGAAAAGGTATTAAAAACAATTTCTGACTTTAAAAATAACTTAATCTGTGAGATAAAAATATTTGACTTTTATCAAGGAAAAAACATAAATAAAGATAAAAAAAGTCTAGCGTTCAGAATAAAGTTCCACTCAGAAAGCAGGTCCCTAACAGATAAAGAGGTTAATAAAATACGTGACAAATTAGTATCTTACCTTTATACTGTTTTAGGAATCGAGCTGAGGATTTAAAAACCAAACTAATAAAGGAGCTCATCTATGACAAAAGCTGATTTAGTAGATTCAATATATGAGAAAATAGGACTCTCAAAAAAAGAATCCATACAGATCGTAGAGCTGGTTTTTGAGATAATGAGAGCTGAACTTGAAAAAGGTAATAAAGTTAAGATTTCCGGTTTTGGAAATTTCAATGTTAGAGATAAAAATATACGTCGAGGGAGAAATCCTCAAACTGGTGATGCGATTGAGATATCTGCCCGAAGCGTATTGAATTTTAAAGCAAGCCCTGTTTTAAAAAAAGCTTTAAACGAATAAATACATTCATTAATTAGGGTAATTTCAGATGGCTGAAACAATACCGGACAAACTCTACTTTAAAATCGGAGAAGTCAGCAGTATAACAGGTGTTGAACCTTATATTCTAAGGTATTGGGAATCAGAATTTAAACTTGTAAAACCATACAGAACAAAATCCAACCAAAGACTATATCGTAAGAAAGACGTAGAATCCGTCCTAAAGATTAAAAAAATGCTTTATGAAGAAAAATTTACAATCGCAGGTGCAAAGAAAAAAATAAAATCATACGAAACTCCCGAGAAACAGCTACCACTTGGTTTTTCACAGGGAAAATATAAACAGGCCTTGGAAGATGTTCTAGTTGAAATAAAAAATTTATACAATTCATTGTGCAACAACTAATTTATAATAGGATAACAAAGCATGTATAAAACAGATAAAAGACTGCGAAGCAATCACCTAACTGAAGAAGAACTTGAGATACGTCTAAAAGGAATAGAAAGTCTGCCGGATTCATCAGATAAAGCAGAGAAAATCGATATAGACTTTGAAAAAGTTGGACTTCTGGAAAGAATAAATGCAAAAAAAGCTATGCGTCAAAAGGGAGATGGAAGTAAAGTCGATTAGAATTGTCCCAACCCGTACAGCGCGTCTAAGAAACGCTACACATACAAAACGTGACCCATCCGGTCATACAATTGCATAGATTACCCCCACATGAGTCACCGTCAATCATACAATCTAACCATAACATAAAACGATCATGAAATTCTTTTCTGAAATAATCACAGAAGAAGACTTTGCAAAGCTGACACAAAAACCAGCTTATAATATTCTCAATTATGCAGCATACTTCACAGGGAAGAACAATAATAAACTAAATATTAAACACTATGTGTCTCTTGTAAAAGAATCAATGGAGCTAGAGGACTTTTTAGATGACCATGGTGCGAGAAATAATAAAAAATGGGTTTTTTTTGGCGAACTGGTAGCATCCATCAGAAACTTCTCAAAAACCGCATACACAATAAGTCATATAATCCGCAGAATCAACCATTATAAACTTGAAGGAAAACATGTAAAATCATTTACGAGCGAAGCAAGTAAAAGATTAGCATTTCTAAATGAATCCATAGTACTTCTGTTTATAAATCTGATTGAAGAAGCTAAAGCATTAAATTTAAAAGTTCCAAAAGGTATAGTCTCAGAAGAATACTTTATTGATTCCATAGCAGTAAAAACATTGCCTCAAAATATAGATGAGTCTGAAACAACAGACGTTAAGGAAAAAATCAACAGGGTTGCAACTGAATATAAAAAATCATTTAATGCTTCCGCTAAGATCTTATTTGCAAAGAAACTACCCGCCAAAAACCTAGCTTCAAAATACATTCCGCACAAAATCAACGAAGAGACTCTCCGTCAAATCGAAGCCACAACGCATAATGCCCAGTCAATGTACGATACTTATATTCATAAAACAATTTTAGAATCGCAAAACAACAGCTTACGCTCACTTCGCGGGCACATATCCATTACTCTTCATTTAATGGGTATTTCAAAAGAACTCTGCCATTTTATAGAGCGCCATGAAACGACAAGCCGTAAAGAGTCACCACAACTTAAAATATCAAAAATTATAAAAAGAAACAAAGTCATTGAAACATTAATAAATTTTTCTTTATACTATTATACTTTTTTTATAAAACAGGGGAATACCATTGCTGACCGTATATTAAGTGAATTCACGGTAGTATGTTCTGCGACTGTAAATGTTCCTAAAGGACTCGGATTTCATCTCAGGCCATCGACATTAGTAGCAAAAATTTCAAATCATTATAGTTCAAATCTTTTGATGATAGTCAATGGTAAAGAATTTGATGCAGGAAGTGTAATAGACCTAATGTGGGCAGGCGGTATGATAAAAAAAGAGAATATCACAGAAATTCAATTCCGTGGTAACAAACATGCAGTACGAGATATTAAATATCTCGCAAAATCAAATTACGGTGAAGACCCTATGGGAAATAGCACCCCCCTTCCGGATGAACTGTCTTATCTAAGAAAAAATTAATAAATAGATTATTCCTAAGATTTTTAATAAACTCTTATATTATCAGAAATGAACTCCATTAAACACCTCGCATCAAAAACAGGTAAAGCCATTGGTGAATTTAAACTGATAGATGAGGGAGATAAAATTCTAGTAGGACTTTCAGGTGGAAAAGACAGTTGGACTCTACTGCATGTTCTTTATCATTTGAAAAAAAAAGCACCTGTCAATTTTGATCTTTATCCTGTAACCGTAAACCCAGGTTTCCCGGGATTTATAACAGCACAGATCTCTGAATATATTAAAAAAAACCTGCCTGACTTAAACTTTACTACAGAGAGTACAAATATTTCAGAAATAATAGATAAACACATCACACCTGGCAAGAGCATTTGTTCGTTCTGCTCCCGTCTAAGACGAGGTGTACTTTATAGAATAGCAATTGAAAATAACTTTAATAAGATTGCACTGGGCCACCATGCTGATGACTTTATTGAAACCCTGCTTTTAAACCAGTTTTTCAATGGCCGAATCAAGGCAATGACGCCCTTACTATATTCAGATAACGGCAAAAACACTGTCATCCGTCCATTATGCTATGTTAACGAAGAAAAAATAATTGATTTCATCAAGACTACTGATTTTCCAATAACTGAGAGTAAATGTCCGGCAAGGGAGGAAGACAGAAACAGGGTTAAAATAAAGAATTTATTAGCTGAACTTTCGCATGCATTTCCAGGAATCAAGTCATCTATATTAAGTTCTATTTCCAGTCTGGATACCCGTCATCTTATGGATAGCCGATACTGGGACAACAAAGAATCTAAATGACTAAACGGTATGAATATTTAAACTATCTATTTAGAAGAACAGGTATTTCTGACTTCCTTAATATATATGCTGCAGTACTTCCTAGAATAATATCATGCAGCCTACTGTGACTAAAAGCACCCATAAAAATAATATCTGACAAATTGGCTTCTGCATAATCAATAATTGCTTTACCGGAGTCCCCGGACAATACAGCAATATCAACCTTTTTATTATACGGAGATGAAAACTCATTAACTTCAGCAGTAAGCTTTTCTTTTTCCTCTGTATTGTCTGAAACGATTACAACATTAATCTTAAAAGAATCGTCCAGAAACATCTCAAATGCTGTTTTAAGCGAATTACTTGATTCGATTGCTCCATCATAAGCAACCGTTACATTTTTAATTTTTCTAAAAGTCTTGGCAGTAACCAGTACAGGTCTCGGTGTTTTTCTGACAACAGATTCAGTAGTAGAACCAAGAAGACCAGAAGACCACTGAGCATGTTCTCCTCTTTGGGCAATCACAACCATATCAAACTTCTTTGCTTCATCAGAAATTAATGTGGATACTACACCGGTAAGCCTTTTTTTTCTAAATTTTATATTACAGTTTACAATCATCTCTTCAATAGTATTAAGTATCAGATCGCTTCTTTCTTCCAGAATCTCCTGAAATTTGGGAAGATAATTCTGAAAAGGCGCAAAACCAAGAGAAGCACTTATATCACTTAAAAAAGGACCTTCAAGAGACCTGATATCAACAACATTAAGGCCGCAAAGTTCAGCATTAAAAAGCTGCGCAAAATAAATAGCCTGTTCAACAGCTACCCTGCTGTTATTTGACCCGTCTACTGGAACTAAAATGCTTTTAATCATTTCAGAAGCCTTTCTAATTAGATATTTCTATTTGAGATATATAATCATAGGGTTCAAGAACAGGGAAATTATCAAGATTTTCAGTAAAAGCTGCCTGCAAAAATGTATCTACCCACCAAAAAATATCCTGTTTCTTGATTCCCTGTCTCATCTTTCTCATTCTTGATCTTTTTTCATCATCAGACATCTTGAAAGCTTTATAAATTGCATCAGAAACCTGAACAACATCATAAGGATTTACCATAATAGCCCCACGTTGTAATTGGGCAGATGCACCGGCAAACTCACTTAGAATAAGTACACCGATATCATCAAGATTACAGGCGCAGTATTCCTTTGCGACCAGATTCATTCCATCCTTCAGCGGTGTAATAACCGCGATTTCAGCAGATTTATAGTAGGCAAGAAGCTCATAGAAATCAAGATAGCCAAAAATATAATATACTGGAACCCATCCATATTTTGTAAATCTACCATTTATATTTCCTACAGTCTCCTCAATTTGAGATCTTAAAGATATGTATTCATTTATCCTGGTCCTGCTTGGAACAACAATTTGAATAAATGAAGCCTTCCCTATTAACTCCGGGTATTTTATTAAAGAGATCTCAAAAGCTTTTAACCTTTCAACAATTCCTTTTGTATAATCAAGCCTGTCGATCCCAAGGAGAATCTGACGTTCACTTATATTCTCATGAATAAACCAGGCGCAGTCAGATACCTCTCGTGTTGCTGTTTTATCAGTAAAGAATTTATAGTCAATACTGATAGGGAAATGGCCCACTTTAATTTTTCTATCTCCGGACTGAACTGATACCACCTGCCCTTTCCCCTGTACATCAACATTCTTAATAAGCGTTCTGACACATTGAATAAAATTTCTTCTGTCTCTGATCGTCTGGAAACCAATCAAGTCATATTCAAGTAGAGAAATTAAAAGCTCCTGTCTCCACGGCAGTTTAAGAAAAATATCAAGGGGCGGGAAAGGGATATGAAGAAAAAACCCAATTTTTATTTCTGGAATTTTAAAACGCAGTTCTTTTGAAACATTCATCAGGTGATAATCATGAACCCAGACATAATCATCAGTAGTAATGTTTTTAATAATAGTCTCTGCAAACTTCTTATTAACATCCTTGTAAACCTGCCAAAATTCTGGATCAAAATGGCACCTCGACTGAAGATCATGGAAAAGCGGCCAGATTATTTCATTTGAAAAGCCATGATAATATTTTTCGATTTCATAACTATTTAGACTTACAGGTTTCAACTGATAACCGGTATTTCCTGCTGAAGAAGAAATTAATGACTCAACTTCTTTATTAAAAAGTGAGCCAGGCCAGCCAATCCAAACCCCGCCCCTATTTCTCAATACAGGGGCAAGAGCAGTCACCAAACCACCGGTGCCTTCTTTTATTTCAACCTTACCGTTTTTTTCTTCAATAATAACCGGCAGCCGGTTTGAGACAATGACTATTTTTTTTTTATTCGTGTCCATAAAATATGAATATTAACAGTTGCTGGATTCAGTCAGTACATAATTTGTAAGTTCACATTTTAGCCCGACTAGAAGAGTGAGGTATTCTCTTAAGTGACGTGTAAGTAGAAAATTTTCAATTACAAACTGTTTTGCTATTTTACCCATTCTATTTAATTTTTCTTCATCATGAAGCAGTTCTCTAATTCTTAACGCAGCGCCTTCAGGTGTTTCGACCAAGAAACCGGTATAATGGTTATGCAGCTGTAGCCTTATTCCTCCAACATTTCCGCCAATTACAGGTTTTTCTTTCAGCAGGGCTTCAGTTACGGTCAGCCCAAAACCTTCCTGGATTGATTTCTGGATTACAATTGTTGATGCGCGCTGCAATGCATTTATGGTTTTGTGAGAATCACTTGGCAGCATAAGCACATGAATATGCTCATTATCTTTAGCAGCCTTATAAACATCCTCAAGAACTACCTTGCCTTCTGGATCATCAGTAGCGCCTCCGCCCGCTAAAACAAGCTCCGCCGGAATTGTTTTTATTAATTCATTAAATGCGTCTATAACACCTAAAGGATCCTTAAATTTATCAAACCTTGAAACCTGGGTAAGGATCGGGAACTTATCTGGTATGTTATACTTACTTAATGTCTCAGAAATCTCCCCACTGGATAAATCACAATTTTTTTCACTTAACGGGTCAATACTCGGCGCAATTACAAACTGAGGATGCGGCAAGGGCTGTGCAAAATTAGGCATCGAAAATATGCTTGCGTCATAATTTTCAACCTTACTTTTTATGTATTTCCAGACATCCCTTGATGGGTTGCTAGAATCTATATGACACCTCCAGACCCATTTACCTTTTCTATTAGGACACATATCAAGAAAAGCAGCAGGCTGAGGATCATGAATAAACACAAAATCTGCTTTTTCAAGCTTCTTTTGTAAGCGGATAAAATTCGACTTTAAGGTATCCTCATAACATTTAATCATCTCATCAGTCAATTTAACAGGACTACCCTGCATGCCATTATGAAAAGCCTTAGTTACATCAAAGAACCCTTCATTCCCTTCAACGACTTCCCAACTTGTATCAAGACCAAGCTCGTTCATTAAAGGAACCATCCAGTTAAGTATTTCAGCTACACCGCCACCTTCCCTTGTTGAATTGACGTGAACAACCTTAGCCCCTTTAAGGTTTTTGCTAAGCTGTTCCAGCTGAGAGATTGCAATTTTACCGGCAATTTCTTCATAACTTGCTAAGGTTCTTGTTTCAGTCATAATTTTTAAATAACCTTTTTTAAGGTTTCAATTAAAACGGATTTAAGCTCATTTAAATTTATGAAATAGAAATCTATTTGAGACAACGCATCAATTATTTTCTGATTTTTATCAGAATGAAACTGCAGCCAGAAGGTAAAATCGTCTACTCTGTCCTGAGTCCGTCTCCTTGCCTCCATAAAATGATAATAAAGGGTACTTCTACTCATTGAGGGCAGTTTTAAAAGCAGGTCTGAAGGTTTTTTGAGAACAATGCCCGTATCAAAAACAACAGTTGCCGCACGCATAAAAATAAACTCATCACCCTTTGGTACGGAAGGCATATAATCAAGATGGCTTAACCGGTCTTCTACTATCTCAATTATTTTTTCACGCAGTTCTTCCAAATTATTAAAACTGTAGGGGTTAATGATACCCAGCCGTTCAGCCAGAGCCCTATCTCTTAAATTATAAGCAGCCCAGAGTGCAAAATCATTTCTATATTCAGGATTATCAAAGGATGGTCTGATTAAGGTCTCACAGAAATGAAAATACAGGCAATCAATTGAACATGTAATCAGTCTTTCCTTTAGTTCTCTAAGATTTATAGCAGACTCAACTCCACCCATTCTTGTGATAATTGCGCAGTCTTTTACTTCAAAAAAATTACCCGAATTTTTATCGTTTTTAAAAGCCATTATAAGTGTGTCTAAAAAAATTAATGAAAAATTTAAATTACAGACTGCTACCTTAATATCATAAAATAAAAATTAAAATTTAACGCCGATGTAGACTTTAATTAATTCTTTACAAACCAAACTTAAACACTATTTTTAATTCATTCATAGAAGAACAATATATAAAGAAATGAACTTTGTGCTACATACTAATTTAATTAGCATATTAAGCTTCAGATGAAAAGGGGAATATCTTTCCAGGATTCAGAATAGACTTTGGATCAAAAGCTTTTTTTATTCTCTGTTGCAGGGCAATTTCCTCAGCTGAAAGAGCCATAGTTAAATAATCTTTTCTTAAATACCCCACACCATGTTCCCCTGTTATCGTTCCTCCAAGATCAATTGCTCTTCTATATATCTGTTTTTTTAGATCAGGCAGAAGTTTTTTCCATTCTGAATATTCCATATCTTTCTTCAATACATCTATATGGACATTTCCGTCACCCGCATGACCGAACATAACAGAGTAAAGCCCCTTTAAAATAAAAAATTCTTTTAATGACTTTAAAAAAAAATGTATTACAGCTCTTGGAACTACACAGTCCTCAGCTAAAAAAATCGGACTGGTTTTAACAATAGCCTCCCTGATAGATCTTCTGGCTTTCCAAATTCTGTTGCTTTGACTAATTGAATCAGCAACCAGTATCTTTTCTTGCACAATATCAACAGCAACTGAAATTCTATTAATTAACGAATACACCTCATCATCTGATTGTCCATCAACCTGAATAAGCAAATGTGCCCCGGCATCAGCATACGGAATAGTCCCATCCATATGTTTAGAAACCAGATCAATTGCATCTTTTTCCATAAACTCAATAGTGGCTGGAATAATTCTATGTTTAAGAATTGAAGTTACAGCCTCAACAGCCCGTTCAATAGAATTAAAAGGTATTAAAATATCTCGGGATGCTGCGGGGGACGGTATAAGTCGTAAATAAATTTTTGTAATAACTGCTAGCGTACCTTCGGAACCAAGGATTATTCCTGTCAGATTATATCCGGTAACATTTTTAACTGTTCTACCACCAGTGTTAACTACAGTACCGTCAGCAAGAACTATTTCAAGGCCTAAGATATAATCCTTTGTAATCCCGTACTTTACAGCTTTTGGCCCACCTGCATTTTCAGCAACATTTCCCCCAATGGAACATGTCTCAAGACTAGCGGGATCAGGTGGATACATTAGACCTTCGTGTAATGCCTTTTGCTGAAGGTCAAAAGTAATTACACCAGGTTCAACCACTGCTATCATATTATCTCTATCAATTTCTAATATGCGGTTCATTTTCTCTGTTGATAAAATAACTCCGCCGCTGACAGGGACAGAACCACCTGTAACTCCAGTGCCGGCCCCTCTTGGCGTTACAGAAACGTTTAATTCATTACATATTTTCAAGGTATTTCTCACATCCTCAACACTTTCCGCACGGACAAGCAGGTCTGGCATAAAGCGCAAATCAGAGGTTTCATCACATGAATATTTATCAAGGATATCAACATCAGTTTCCACCTTTTTATCAGTAAGGATATCTTGAAGTCTGTATTTTAAATTATTAATTATCTCAGTATTGTACATTTTAAATATGTCACAGGTTTAAGGATTAGTATATTTTAATATTAAAAAGTTATCATATATATAAGAATGTTACTATTAAAATTAGGTATACATAGTAAAAACAAAAAAATTTTAAACTTTTTTATAAACTGTTCGAAAAAATTATACAACAGATAGTAATATCTTTAATAATAATAACAATATATTGTGTTTTTTTCTTTACACTACTAATTTTCTCTGATAAGATTATTATCGATAAAAAAAAATTAATTAAATATTATCTGTTTAATCAGATAGTTACACAAACAAAATAAATATAATACATGAGGTTTTGTAAATGAGAATAAAATCATTGGAAATTTCAGGTTTTAAATCATTTGTAGACCCAGTCAAATTAAGTTTTGAGCCGGGAATAACAGCACTTGTCGGACCAAACGGATGCGGAAAAAGCAATATAATTGATGCGGTTAGATGGATAATGGGCGAACATAATGCTCGTCACCTTCGCGGGTCAAAAATGGAGGACCTTATTTTTAACGGGAGCCAGACCCGTAAATCAAACGGAATGGCTGAGGTATCCATGACACTGTCCAACATAAATAGTAATGGTAACGGCAATGGAAACGGTAATGGCCATGAAACCGGTACATGTGAAAGTTCATCATTAAGCAACCAGCTGATGGTTACGAGAAAGCTCTTCAGGTCAGGTGAAAGCGAATACTTTATAAATAAAGTCGCCTGCCGTTTAAAAGATATAGTTGAACTTTTTCTCGACTCAGGGGTTGGTACTAAATCATATTCAATTATGGAACAGGGTAAAGTCGATTATATCCTGAGTCTTAAACCTGATGAAAGAAGAATCCTAATTGAGGAAGCTGCCGGCATATCTAAATACCGCTCAAGAAAAAAAGAAGCTGTCAACAAAATGAATTCCACAAAAAATAATCTACATCGTTTAAATGACCTTTTAAACGAGATCAAAATTCAGATGCATACACTTGGTCTCCAGGTTAAGAGGCTTAAAAGACACCGTACACTAACTGAAGAAATAAGAAATATTGATCTTTTACTAGCTGCCGTAAGGCTTAAGGAGTTTAACAAATCCACTCTTGAACTTAAAGAACAGTTAACCAAATTCAATGATGAAGAAATTAATTTAACCGCCAAAAGGAATACAACTGAGGCGAATCTTGAAAAAAACCGCTTTGAACTAGAAGAGCTTCAAAAAAAGATAGAGGAGACGAGCCAGGAGTATTTCACATATAAAGAAGCAATTCAAAACAATGAAAGCACCATTCAGCTAAATGAAAGTGAACTGCAGAACACCCATTCTTTAATTGAAAAAAGCAACCTAATTATCAAAGAACTTACTGAAGATCTTGAAAATATTAACCATGAGATAATAGAAAAAAACAATGAACTTGAAACTCTTTCACAAAAGATAAGCTTGCTTGAAGACGATTTCAATAAATCATCGGAAGCTCTCTCTGAATCGAGAAGTATTCTGTCATCCACACATGATAAAATTGAAAATGAAAAAAAAGAATTAATGCAGATAATGATTAAAAGAACTGAAATTGTTAACTCAATAAAACTTAATACCAGAATTCAGGAAGAGATCAGTCAAAAAAACCAGAAGATCGAACAAGAAACAAAATTTAGTTTAACAACTAACAATGAGCTTAATGACAAGATCAAAAAGCAGAACAATTCAATAAATGATATTTCATCTAAACTTAAAAATAAAAATATATCCATTAATTCACAATCCGTTAAAATCATTGATTTAAAAACCAATCTAACAGAAAAAACAAACACCTATAATGCTATAAAAGATGAATTGGGGAACAAGAAAGCACACTTAAATTCCCTTCAGGAACTTCAGAATAACCTTGAAGGTTTTGATGAAGGCGTAAGAAATTTAATGAGTATCAACAATGACGACCAGAGTGAAATAACGGGTTTAGTCGGTCTTCTTGCAGATTTTATTGTAACTGAAAAAGAAAACGAAACAGCTCTCGAGTCAGCCCTCGGAAGAAAGCTTCAGACTGTCATTTTTAATTCAACAGAAGATGGTCTGAAAGCAATAGAATATTTAAAAAATCAGAATAATGGTAAAATTTCATTTCAAACCGCTTCAACGGTTAAACAGAACCAGAGCAGTCAAAATATTTCAAACTGCATCCCTCTCCTTCAACTCATAAAGTCAAAAAGCAATAATGACGAAATCATTAACTCACTATTATCTGACGTATACCTTGTTGATAATTTATCCAGCGCAATAAAGATTTGGCAAAATAGCGAAGAAAAATACACCTTTGTAACCCCGTCAGGCGATCTAATCGATTCAAGAGGAACTGTATCCGGCGGTTCAAATGTAAACTCTGGATCTGGCATACTGAAAAGAAACAGAGAAATTAGAGAGTATACTGAATCAATCAATCAGCTTGAAGTAGCATTCTCAACAATTAAAGAAGCAAAAGAAAATATTGAAAGAGAGCTTAACGAATCAAACATACTTTTAGAGCAGCTCACAAAAGATCAAAACGAACTAAACATCCTCCTTGTACAGGAAACAACAATTCATGAACAACTTAAACGTGAGAACCTGCTGGAAGAAGAAAAGTTGACCCTGCTTAAAAATGAAGCAAATGAAAATTCAGAGCTCCTTGCTAAACATCAAAATGATATTAAGCTGTTGAAACTTGACAGCGATCTGCTTGAAAAAGAAGATCAAAAAAAACAAGCCTATCTCTCTGAGTTAACAGCTTCTGAAATTGATCAAAGAGAATCTCTATTAAAAATTGAAACTGAGCATACTGAATTGAGGATATTGCTGGCATCTATAAAACAAAAAAAAGAAAGCCTGACTAATGATATTGCCAGGCTTAACAATGATCTGACTGTATCAAGAACGAAAATAGACAACCTAAAGATTGATAAATATAATCTCGAATCAAGCACTGGGACCCTTTCGAATAATATAGAAACTATAAAGAATCATCAACAGTCAAAAATATTAAAGAGCCAGGAACTTAGTAAGCTCATTGAAGAAGAAAGAGTCAGCTATCATTCACTCAAAGAACTGGTCGATACAGACAATGAACTATTAAAATCTTTAAGAACCCGGTGGGATGAGATAGAACCAAAAGTTCGTGAAATCGAACTTAAGCTAAACGAAGCCTCCCTTAACACTAAACATCTTGAGGAGGCTCTTGCGGAAAAATATGCAGTATCCATTACCCACCTGCCCTCTCCTCCTGAAGAGGATTCGTTTAAGATTGATGAATCAAAAGAACGCCTTGATAAACTAAAAAACCGTCTTGAGAATATCGGTGATGTTAACCTTGGTGCCGCTAAGGAGTTCGAAGAACTTGAAAACAGGTACAATTTTCTAAATGAACAGGCAGACGACCTTCATCAGTCAATCGATTCATTACAAAAGGTAATATTGAAAATAAACAAAATAACTCGTCAGAAATTTGCTGATACTTTCAATGAAATAAATAACCATTTCAAAGAACTGTTCCCACTGCTCTTTAACGGTGGAAAGGCATACATGCAGCTTACAGAAGAAGCAAACATCCTTGAAACCGGTATTGACATTTTTGCTCAGCCTCCGGGCAAAAAACTTCAGAGCCTTGATCTCCTTTCCGGCGGGGAAAGAGCCTTGACAGTAATCTCTCTCATGTTTGCAATTTTCCTAACAAAACCAAGCCCTTTCTGCCTAATGGATGAGATTGACGCTCCACTTGATGATTCAAACATCGGAAGGTTTATTTCTCATCTCCATAAAATGGCAAAAAGATCACAATTTCTAATTGTTACCCATAATAAGCTTTCCATGCAGGCTGCAGACTCACTTTATGGCGTAACCATGGAAGAAAAAGGGGTTTCAAAGATAGTCTCTGTAGACCTTAATTAACCTTTACACTTCGATCCGATTATGACTAGCTCTGAAAAGAAGCCCGGTTTCTTCAGAAAATTAAAAAACGGACTCTCCAAAACTCACCTAGCTGTTGTACGCCGTTTAGACGAAGCCACCCTTGGGAAAAGGGAAATTAACGACGAAATTCTAGACAACTTTGAGGAAATCATGATTACCTCAGATCTCGGCATTAACACAGTAATAAAACTGATGGACGAGATACGTTTCAGGGTTAAAAGAAATGAATTGAAAAATCCTGAAAAACTTAAAGAAGTTTTAAAAGAAAATATTCTGCAGATACTCCAGAAACATGATAAGAAATTAGATGTTAATATAGACAATAAACCATTTATCATTCTAACTGTAGGCGTAAATGGTACTGGAAAAACAACCACAATAGCAAAACTTGCAAACAAATTTAAAAATGAAGGCCATTCTGTAATGCTGGCTGCTGCTGACACTTTCAGAGCCGCTGCAATTGATCAGCTTGAAATCTGGGGTAGCCGAGTAGGATGCAGAGTTATAAAACATAAGCCTGGCGCTGACCCTTCTGCCGTAGCATTTGATGCTATAAAGTCAGCGAAAGCCAATAATATTGATATTTTAATAATTGACACTGCCGGGAGACTGCATACAAAAGCACCTTTGATGGATGAACTAAAAAAAATATATAAGGTAATTAAAAAAGAACATCCTGATGCACCACATGAGACTCTGATAGTCCTTGATGCAACAACAGGTCAAAATGCGGTGTCACAAGCTAAGATATTTAAAGAAACCATTGATATTTCAGGAATCGTACTTACAAAACTTGACGGTACCGCAAAAGGTGGAGTGATCGTCGCAGTATCTGAAATCATTGATATTCCTGTCAGGTACATTGGAATTGGTGAACAAATGGATGATCTGCGTGAATTTAGTGCTGAAGATTTTGTAGATGCAATGTTTGAAGACTAAAATGTTGTAGCCACCTTAGTTGCAATATAATAACTTTTTTTAAGTTATACTTGATCTGATAGACCTCGCCTTATAGCTCAAACCTAACATCAATCTGTTATTCTATTCAGCAACACTGAAAATAAAAAATAAATACTCCCTATTACCAGAAAGTAATATGAACTCTGGCAATTTTTAACCTTATGGCACGTACTGTTGACTTTAGATTTTGTTAAGGGTACTCGTGGTTATTTGTAATCTAAATTAAGTGTTAAAACGCTTCATAATTTATCCATTTGAACGATTTGTTATGTGCTTTGCCAAAACACATTAAAAGAAAGGCTAGATTCAATGTCAACTCTTCTTGAATGCCAATATTTGTTTTTCCAATAATAATCACTCAAGCTTGAAATTGTTACACCCTCTTTTGTTGAAGCATGAAGGAATTTACCATTTTCTATATAAATGCCTACATGTCTGACTTTAACGCTTATTTTAAAAAACACCAAATCACCTGAACGAAGTTCACTACGTTTTATTTCTTTTCCAACTTGAGACTGAAGCTTAGTTGAGCGGGGAAGCTCTATACCTAGTTTTTCAAGATACGTAACATAAACTAAGCCTGAACAGTCAATACCTTTTTTGCTAAGGCCTCCTCTTGCATATTTTGTATCTTTCCATTGCTGATACTGCAAATACATTTTTTCCTTTATAGTTTTAGAACCATCTAAATCCTCTCTTTTCTCATTTGAGATAATAATATCTTTAGGTTCATGTCTTACGGTCAAAAGGCTACAACCAGTTGCTTCGAAAGTTAGAAAGAGAATTGTGGCGAAAGACAAAATCTTTTTCATAATTTCATTCCTTTAACTGCCTAAGACATAACTTATATATTAGGTGGACTCTACGTTTTTTTAAGGTTCCGAATGATTATGCAATATTTACTTAGTTATACTGAATCCTTTAAGCACCCTAAAGAAAATGCTTATTTGATAATTAATATTGCAATCCAAGGCACAAAGTTAAATACAGTTATCAGTAGCTTATAGTTAGCTAAATATCTATATACAGCTTTGCTGACTGTTTCTTCGTCTAACCGAAACATTTTTCTTTGTATTTTCAAAACGGTATCATGAAAGACCATTATCATGATTGCAGTAAATATGTATATTCCGAGGTTGATCAACATGCACCAAAAAAAGAATTCCTGAAGTTTTTCGATATCCATAGATCATCTCCTTATTGCTAAGAATATACTGAATAGTTAAAAGCATTTATCCTTGTATAAATGTATTTCGGATTACCAGAGTTTATCTTAAGTTATTTAAGAATAGAACAGAATTTGTTTTACATGATGGTTGAACTGGACAGGTGATGGTGATGAGACGACTTGCTCAAACACAGGAAAAGTTTGGATCGGTGAAAGGACTCAAAAAATTAAAGTTACCAGTAGTACTATTAACTCTTTCCGGAATTAAAGGTTTGGCACGTTATGTTGAATTTGAGGTTTGTTAAGGTTTCTCGTGGTTATGTTAAAATATTATCAGAAAAAAATGAACACTATGGTCACAACAACCAACAGTGTACCAAAGTACACAAGGGGTATAATCATGCGACAACGGTAATCGATCAGATCTCCTGCTTTAAATTTCCCCTGTTTGTCTAAACAGCCAACAACCAAGTTAATTATGGTGGTTAAACACATGAAAATGAAAGATATATTTATAAAAGCATGAATTAAGGTTACATAAGAGATTTGGGGGAGATTCTCACTCACCACCAACTGGTAGGCCACAGCAGTAAGAATTCCTATGAAAGAAACACTGATACGATCTCCCAGAGATGATCGATCCATCCAAAACACCGACCATGAGAGCATGACGATTAATAGAAGCGGAAGTACAACAAGCCGCAGCAGGAAAAAGGATTTTCTCTGTACATCAATGGTAAAAACAAACAAAGAGGAAGCATCTTGATCTCCGGCGTGAGAGAGAGTACGATTATGTACTGGGGAACTGAGGTTTGTCAGAACCCATTGTGGTATTTTGATTTTTTGACTGTCTGTGAGTGGGTGAAGGGATACTGTTTCAAACACGACCTCACTCGTGTCAAAACCAAGGACTTTGAATTTAGCCACTAACCTTTGCCTATCAAACGGACATCTCTTCAGATTCAGATCCACTTCAGCTATTGCGTTGACGGTCTCAACCAATGTGCAGGTACCGTCTGGTTTTACACGAAGAAGAACAGAGTGTTTTTCATATAGGCCAGACTCATTAGCTAGTATTACCTGAGGATACCAGGCCGGCGATAATTCGTTAAACTGATAACTGCCCTGATATATCTTCTCTTCGGTTTGGGCTTCTTTGGGATTAAAAGCCTGTCTCTTGTCTTGCCATGTGAGTGTAAGGATACCTGTAAATTCAAATGTCTCTGCAGACTCATCGATCTCGTTAATATCTTGCAAATGAAACGAAGCACGAACTATCACCGGGCCGCCCTCAATTGGTGGAGTGAGTAATAGATCGGATTTGATTTTTTTGATGTGGGAAATATTCGCATTAAGACGGGGATCCGGTTGAGCCGGAGAAATGGTGACATCCTGCGCATAAAGATTATTTGCAATAAAAAAGATTACAAATACTGTAACTGACAGAAATGCCGTTTTTTTCATCCTTCCACCTCTTCAAACAATACTTAGTTTATTCAAATATATCATACATAATCAATATATAGTTAACAAACTAACCTTTTCAATAGGGTAACCGACTTTTTCAAGGGTTCTATATCTATAAAAACCTATGCTGGAGGGTAAGGGTGGTTTTTAAAAGGAAAAACATTAAATACACCACTTTTAAATTAAAACTTATTACTGAAATACATAAACCCTTCGTTATTGTCTAGCTCCAGCACCAGACTCATGGTCCCGACAATTTGTAGTCATTTTTTAATTTTTCAGCCCATTCGACAAAAACATCTTCATCAAAATAAAGCAGGGTCCCTTATTCCGGTAACTCAATTCTAGGCTTCCATTGCAGCCACGAATCCTGCGCTTTCGGGTTCAGCTTAAAGACAGCATCCTTTTGGGCCACTTCCCCCATTTTGTCAGTGTCAGGCGTTGCAAAGGCAATGCCGCCGGCAAGAATGGCTTCAAAGGATTCTGTCTTTATTTCCAGTCCTTTAAAAAGGCCGAAATCAACATCAGCCCCGCTTGCATTCCAGAAAACTGAATTTTCCCTGACCAGAGGAACATAGCGTTTTTGAATGTTGAGATATATCCGTACATGGTCGCCGGTGGCGGCCAGTTCATAGCTTGTGACTTCCCCAACAACAATGTTGCGGTAAAAAACATTATTTCCAACGCAGATTGAACCGAGCCGGTCACTGACCAGAACAATGGGTAAGCCCCAAGAAGCAGGCTCCTTGACAGGAGGCTCTTTAAGGCCGATAAAATCGTTGGCAGGCTTGCCGCCCTGTGCCGATGGTTCGATAGCAATATAATCACCGGCGATTAGGGTGCCCAGGTTGGAAATGGCTGCAAGACCGAATTCGGGTTTAACGATCCAGAATCGGGTGCCTTCTTTTGCCAACATACCCGCGGTGAGGTTTAGATGAGCAGAAAAAATAACCTTTTCCATTGACGGATCAAAGGATATCGTGTTGACCATACCCACGTTTATGCCATGATATTTGATTTTGGTTCCTTCTTCTAGACCCTCGGCGCTGTCAAAGGTGATGGTTATGGGAACTCCAGTCACATGGGCACTCTTGTAATCCTTATGCAGGGTAAACGTATCGCCAGTTTTGGCCCTGCGGGAATTCGGATGATCCTCCGGAGTATAGAAGGAAATGCCGGAAGACAGTATCGATTCTAGTGACTCTGTACGGATCTCAAGACCGGATAGTCCGCCCGTGACACTGATGCCGCTGGCATTCCAGAACCGTGACGTCGTCATGACGAGATGCTGAAACTCTTTTTCAATAAAGATTTGTGCTTCGATCTTGCCGGTTTTTTTGTTTAACTCGTAGCTCTCTACAACACCCACATCTATCTTTTTATAGTAAACCGGTGTTTCCCTGTCTATCGAGCCCAGTTCGTCGGCAACGAGTTTAATGTGCAATCCCGGTTCCCGGGCCCTTAAGACGGGCGGTTCATCAAGGGCAATAAATTTTCGCTGGGGTTCTCCTTTACCACCCACTACGACTTGAATCTGGTTTGCTCCAATCAGGTTTTCAAGCCCGCTGATACCTGTCAACGAGACTTCTGTTTTAGTCAGCCAGAACTCTGTATCGCTCAATAAGTAGGGTTCAGACCGGGTGTCCATTATTACCTCTGCAATAACAAAAGACAGATCAGGCTGAAAGTGGATTTTTTTAAGATACCCTGCTTGTACTCCTTCGAAAAGGACTTTTGTTTGGCTCTCTTCAAGCCCGACAGCACTGGGAAAACGAATGGTAATGGGAATACCGGCCTCCGCTTCCTTAAAGTCCTCAAAAAGCTCGAATTGATCACCATTTTGAGCCTTTGCACCCTTGGAGACATTCCTGGGAGTATTAAAGGAAATACCTCCCAGCATGATTGAGGAGAGAGATTTGGTGCGCACTGTAAATCCGGTGAGCCCGCCCTCTACCTTTACCCCAGTATCGTTGAAGAAATGAGTGTTTTGATGTACGAGATCACTAAATTCCGGATATATATAAACCTTAATTTCTGTTTGCTGATTATCTTCAGAAAGCTCCCATTTTTCAACTTCACCTACTTCTATTCCTTTATAGTACACCAAGCTACCAGTCACAAAGGTAGCCAAGTCCTTAGAAATTAGGACGAGATGGAGCCCTGGCGCATCTTCCGAAATAGCCGGTGGTTCCGGGAGCGCTTTATATTCTCTTGCCGGTTTGCCTTCACCTGCTCCCAGGCGCATAGAGATATAAGCCCCCCCCAATACGGTGCTCAGACCCGAAACCCCCTGAAGTGTCAGGCGGGGTTTAACCAGCCAGAATTGAGTAGTATCCAAAAGCAACCGTTTATCTTCCTGGTCAAACTTAACAGTCACATTGACTGTCTGCTGGTCCGGACTTAAATTAACCGCACTCACTGTTCCCACCTCAATACCTTTGTACATCACTTTTGTCTTTTCAGCGGATATGCCTTCGGCCGATTCAAAATTAATAACAACCTCCAGAGGAGCCTCAGCAATACCCTTGTATATCAACCAAGCCCCAATCAGCGCAGCAATAACCGGAAGAAACCATATGAAGGAGATACCACGCTTGTGTTTGACAACAGCTTTCTGACCTGCCGGGGATTCCGAATAAGATTGTTGATCTGTCATATGTATTTCCTCCTAAAATTTATACAGGCCATTAATTGTCCTGCTTTTATAGATATAGTGCAATGCAACTTGCAAAAGGCCGTGCTGTTTTTTACTCCTCTGATTTATCCCATATAAGACGCGTATCAAAAGACTCGGCTGCAAACATGGTGACAACTACTGACAAACAAAAAAATGTTGCGGCCGGACCCGCCTTTATTTCCGCAAGAATCCCCAGCTCTACCAAAGCGCCAAGCACAGCTATAACAAATACATCCAGCATGGACCATCGTCCGATCGTCTCGATAAGACGGTACATCACTGTCCGCTGCCTCTTGCTCGTATTCCAGTTAAACTGCACTGAGAGCAAAAGAATGGCCAGTCCGGTTAGTTTCAGAAAAGGCACGGCAATACTGGCGATAAAAACAATTAGTGCAATAGGTACCATGTGGTGATGCACCATCATAAGAACGCCGTCAATGATGGTTGAAGGCTCCCCGCTTCCCTTCATGGTAAAGGTCATGATCGGCAGCAGATTTGCTGGAATAAGGAAGATAAAACCCGAGATAACCAGCGCCCATGTCCGGGAAAGACTTTCCGGTTTACGCTGGTGTACGGTCGACCTGCAACGAGGGCACTGCAAACTCTTCCTGTTCGGCACGTCAGGATATCTGAGCAGCTTTTGGCAATCGTGACAAAGAACCAGGTTCGCTTTTTTTGCGGTTAACTGCTTTGTTTGCGGCATAAGTCTTCGATGTGGTCCCAAATTTGTTTTTTATCCAAGGTTATAGTCACCAGGATACTTGTTGCCAATAGCCCTAATAAACAGAACAGTCCCAATCCGGTATGGATCGCGGCAATATCGAACAGCTTGATGACGGCAACCATCATCGAGATCAAATATACATCGAGCATTTCCCAGGCATCAAGCTTGACATAATACCTAAACAGGACGGGCAATACGGGCGTGTAGCGTTTGGCTTTGATGTGGAGAAGAACCGTGCACAGAACTGAGAACTTGGCAAGCGGAGCGAAGATACTGGTAAAAAAGACCACAAAGGCAACCCAGTAGTAGCCAGCCTGGAAAATTTTGACAACTGCACTCAGGAGAGTGTTAAAAGACGTGTCTCCTAATATCGACATTTCCAGAATGGGCATTGTGATTGCCGGCCACAGAAGTAAAAGACCAGTAATCACAAGCGCCAGCGTATTATTAACGGTATTTACTTTAGGCTCATACAGTGGAAAACCGCAGCGAGGGCAGTGTGCTTTGCTGTTCAGCGGTATATCTTCTTCTGCAACAAGCAGGTCGCATGCGTGACATGCGGTCAAGGCTGATAGATTATTTTTCATTAAATATTATTGATTGCGCAATTCTTACAATCGTATTTGAGTTTTTTTGCCAACTTTATGTTTCGTCACCTCATATTTTGTTTAATATGAACTTTAGTTTTTGTCAAGATTACTTCAGATATCCTTAACAATTCAAAGGTATTCAAAAGTCAATAGTAGCGATAATAACCTGGAATAATTATCTTCCTAAATTGTTAACATAATCATAGGTAAATTTATATTAATTACATGGTCCCTATCTTATTAACAATAAATTATTGCTTTAAAACAACAATAGACCCTGCCAGCTTATCATGCCAGCCCTGGTTTTTCTTATCAATGAGCACCCAAAAAAAACCAAATCCAAGACAATATAAGCTAAGATAATATCCCAAAAACCTTATAAAAGATTTAAAGGTTGAAAGGTTTTTACCTTTTTGATCAACGACTCTAATGCCGCACATTAATTTACCGACAGTTTGACCGTTATATGAGTGAAAAAAAGTAAAATAAAAACATTTAAGCAAATATGAAAAAAAATAAAACGGAATAAGTACACTATTTACAACCTCTGAAATATTACCGTTATAATTTGAAAAGAACTTTATCAGTATAAACAGGTTTAACAATAAGAATAATGCACATACTGTCAGAATAATAGAGTCTATAACATAGGCAACTAGTCTAATAAAAAACCCTGCTTTTTCCGTTTTAATTTTATTACCACCAATCTGTTCAAGATCTTTCTTGGCTAAATGTAATGTAAAGTCCAGATTTCTAGGACGCGGCAGATCAGCCACCATCTCCAGATTTTTTACTGACATAAGGTTTGAATCCTCATCCAGTATATTTTTTTCGAGTTCTTTATCACACGTTTTGCAGATATAGTCATAACAAATTGAACCGCAGTCGGGACATTTCATAATCTGCAACCATTAAAACCAAGATTTCCGGACTCGTACTGTAATATTGAAAGAACAGAAATTGGAACAGTTTCAGCTCTTAATATAAGGTTACCAATACCGATTGTTAAAAAACCACTCTGTTTTGCTTTAGAAACTTCTTCACTTGTAAAACCACCCTCCGCTCCAACCATGATAAGAATATCTGACGGAAATACTATTGTATTCATTATATTTTTTAAGGATACATTTCTCTCTTTTTCATACAATAATAACTTATTCATATTCAAATCTGATGATACAACCTCATCAAAAGGAACGATATTATCAACACAGGGTATTTTTCTAATACCAGACTGCTTAACGGAAGCTTTTACAATGTTTCTCCAGTGTTCTGCCTTTTTAAAACATCTAGCAGTGTTCCACCTCGGAATTGTCCTTGATGAAAAAAAAGGGATTATTCTTGATATGCCAAGCTCAGTACTTTTTTGTATAACAGAATCCATCTTTTTAGATTTTAAAACAGCTTGTGCTAGTAAAATTTTAGATGATTCTAAATTTTTATTTTCAATTTTATTAATTAATTCAGCTATAATCTCCTCATTTTCATATGCTTTTATTACACACTCATAAGTCATTCCATCTGAATCAAAAAGCGTTATTAAGTCTTCTATTTTATACCTGAGAACCTTCATTATATGCTTTGATTCATCACGGCATATAAGAACTTTATTATTAGAAATATTATTTTTATCTATATAAAATTTAGACATAATCGAAAGGTGAACTGTTAAAGAATATTAATATTCTTTCGCTTTACTTAAGGTATTTTTGATGATAAAAAAAACTTCACCTAAAACAACCTATTATGTATAGTTAATAATAATAAACTCAGCAGAAATAAGCAACTCAAACAATAATAAAAATAAATTTCATGTTGTATTCAAGCTTAAAATCTAAAATTTTAAAAGCATTCTAATTAAGAAGCGGAGGATTACCAATGAAAGTTCTGGTTGTCGGTAGCGGTGGAAGAGAACACGCAATATGCTGGAAGATATCAAAAAGTTCTAAAGTAGAAAAAGTCTACTGTGCCCCCGGAAATCCCGGCATTAAAAATGTTGCGGAATGTATAAATATTTCACCAACAGACTTAAACTCTTTAAAGGCTTTTGCTTTAAAAAATACAATTGATTTAACTGTAGTTGGACCTGAACTACCCCTAACACTCGGTATTGTTGATCTTTTCCAAAAAGCAGGCCTTAAAATTTTTGGTCCGACAAAAGATGGCGCAATGCTTGAGGGAAGCAAAGTTTTTTCAAAAAACATTATGAGAGAAGCTGGAATCCCTACTGCTGATTTTGAAGTTTTTTCAGATCCCGAGAAGGCAGTTTCCTATGTAAAAAATAGAAATAAACCTGTAGTAATAAAAGCTGATGGACTGGCTGCCGGCAAAGGAGTAATCCCATGTAAAACCCTAGAGCAGGCAATTGAAGCTATTGATAGAATCCTGGTTAAAAAAGAATTTGGTGATGCTGGTGACAATATCATTATTGAAGATTTCCTTACTGGAGAAGAAGCGTCTTTTATATGCCTGACTGACGGTAAGACAATATCCGTACTTCCTTCATCCCAGGATCATAAACCTGTCTACGACAATGACGAAGGGCCAAATACCGGTGGAATGGGAGCATATTCCCCAGCTCCTGTCCTGACGGATGAAGTTTATACTTTCACAATCGAAAAAGTAATTGAACCGTTAATAAATATGATGGCAAAAAAAGGAATTAAATACAAAGGGATTATCTATGCTGGTCTAATGATAGAAAACAACATCCCAAGAATCCTTGAATTTAATGTAAGGCTTGGAGATCCTGAAGCACAGCCAATATTATCAAGGCTTAAAAGTGATCTTTTTGATCTTTTCTATTTAGCAACAATTGAAGAACTCGATAGATACTGTCTAGAGATTGATGAAAAAGCCTCTGTATGTGTAGTAATGGCTTCAGGGGGTTATCCGGCTGACTATAATAAAGGTTTTGAAATCAATGGAATTAAAGAAGCTGAAGAAACAGGAGACCTAATTGTTTTTCATGCCGGCACGGCAGAAAAACATGGCTCCTTAGTTAATAACGGAGGACGTGTGCTCGGAGTTACTTCGCTTGGTAACTCAATTAAAGAAGCGATTGATATTGCTTATAAAGGAGTAAACAAAATATGCTGGACTGATATGCATTATAGAACTGATATTGGTATAAAAGCCTGTAAAAATTACAGCAGAATATAAGTCTAAGGAAGTCAAAACTTATTATAAAAGAAATAAGATTACTATTGAATAGTTTGACTTAACAATTAAATTTATATTGTCTAATAATTATTTAGGAGTAAAAAATGGATAATCCACTAGTTGGAATTGTAATGGGAAGCGATTCAGATTTTGAAATAATGAAAGGCGCGACAGAAATACTTGATGAGTTTAAGATTAATTATGAAGTAACAGTTACTTCAGCACACAGGACTCCTGTAAAAACACATGAATATTCCAAAACAGCCTCTAACCGGGGCATAGAAGTAATAATCGCCGGTGCTGGGTGGGCAGCTCATCTTGCCGGTGTTATAGCCTCTGAAACAACTTTACCTATTATTGGTGTGCCTATTGATTCATCTTCCTTAAATGGGCTTGATGCATTACTTTCAACAGTGCAGATGCCTAGTGGAATACCCGTAGCAACAATGTCTATCGGTAAAGGCGGGGCTAAAAATGCAGGGATCTTTGCAGCACAAATATTATCGCTAAAATATCCGAAAATAAAAGAAAGACTGGTAAAATATAGAGAAGATATGGTTAAAGCAGTTGAAGATAAAAACAGTAAATTAAACTTAAAATTAAAGAACAGATAAAAACAATGATTATTTAAATTATAAAGTGTTAGCTGGCAGAACACATTTACTTAAGAATCTTCATAACTCAACTGCCTGTACTGTACACCGGTTAGCCCTGAATAATTAAAAATAAGTTTGTGACTGACAATTAATATGCCTCATATAATAAAGATTGACCAGCAAAATCCTGATAAAGATACACTAGACATAATTTCAAAACTCATATCGAAAGGTAAAACTTTTATTTACCCGACTGAAACTTTTTACGGAATCGGGGCGCTTTATAACGATGAAACTTCAGTTGTTAAAATATTTGATATCAAAGGAAGAGATTTAATAAATCCTTTACCTCTAATTATTCCTGAAATTTCTTTCCTACAGAAAATAAGCGCTGATATCAGCACTAATGCTCTAAAATTAGCAGCCCAATTCTGGCCGGGACCTTTAACTCTGGTGTTTAAAGCTGATGATAATTTAAGCCACACAATAACAGCAGGTACTGGGACTGTAGCCTGCAGACATTCCGGGTTAAATGTTATAAACATAATACTTAAAAGAATAAACTCCTCAATAACAAGTACTAGCGCAAACATTTCCGGGAGAAAAAACGCTTCAAACATTAGTAAAATCGACAAAAAAATATTAGATTCTGTTGATTTTATTATTGACGCGGGTAATACTAATGGAGGTCTGCCTTCCACCATTATTGATGTTTCCAGAGAACCTTTTAAAATTTTAAGAAAAGGCGCTATTGACTCTTCTTTACTAGTTGACTACTGTTCATGTATTACTTAATATTAATCTCCTAAGTATCTTTTTTAGCTTATAATTTAATTGTTATGAATAAAGAAAACAAATCAAGATGATAAAACTTCACCGTGTCACTAAATATTACGAAAATAAAATCCCTGCGATAAATGATATTAATCTGAATATCAGCAAAGGTGACTTTGTCTTTATAACTGGGCCCAGCGGAGCAGGCAAATCTACGCTTATTAAACTTATATTCTCTTCAGAAAAACCAAACTCTGGAGAAATAGTTGTAAACGGTAAAAATATTACCCGCATGCTTCCAAAAGAAATCCCCTATTTTAGACGTAGTGTAGGAGTAGTTTTTCAGGATTTCAGGCTTATACAGAATAGATCTGTTTATGATAATGTTGCCTTCCCACTTGATATAATTGGTACAAGAATAAAATTAGTTAAAAAAAAGGTCTGGCAGGTATTGAAATGGGTTGGACTTTTACAAAAAAAAGATTCCCTTCCTTTACAGCTATCTGGAGGTGAACAGCAGCGTGTTGCAATTGCAAGAGCCATAATTAACAACCCCATACTTTTACTGGCTGATGAACCTTCTGGAAATCTTGATCCGAAACTGTCTTTTGAAATTATGAAGCTCTTTAAGGCAATCAATGCTCGAGGAACAACTGTAGTGATTGCCACACACGACAAGAATACCGCACTTAATTTCTCAGAAAATATAATCACCTTAGAACGTGGAAAATTAGAAGGCTAAAAATGATTATTAATAAAACCAGATATTGTTTACGCTCTGTAATAAGTAATATCAAAAGCAATATATTAATCAATATAACGGCATTAACCACAATAACCTTTACTTTTGTTATCTTTACAACTTTCCTATTACTTGTAATTAATCTTTCAGAATTTAAAAAAAACTGGATTGAAAGGGTACATGTCCTGGTTTATCTGGAGGATAAACTTAACATTGGCTCAATAAATATAATAAAAAATTCTCTTGAAGAACACCCAGAAATTTCAAATGTGAGGTTTGTCTCAAAAAAGGAAGCCTTGGAGTCTTTAAAAGATTCACTCAAGGGACAGGATGGTATCCTTGAACATTTAAATAACAATCCCCTTCCTAATTCTTTTGAAATTAACATTAACCCAGAATTTCTGGACATTGAATCAATAGAAAATTTAATTGATAAAATAGATAAAATTAAAGGTATTACTGATATTGAATATGGTCAAAAATGGCTGGAAAGATTTAACGGATTCTTTTATTTCCTTAAAATAACTGGAATGACCATTGGTGCTTTTCTGTTCATTTCATCTCTTTTTATTATATCTAATACTATTAAGCTCATGGTATACAGTAGACGTGATGAAATCGAGATAATGAAACTTGTAGGTTCAACTGGCAGATTCATTAAAATACCATTTTACATCGAAGGACTTCTTCAGGGCATAACCGGTTCAGCAGTTGCCCTGTTAATTGTTTATATAATTCATGAAATCATAACATTTAATATCGCTTTAGGATTCAATTTTTATTTTGGTAATAATACTCTCATTTTTTTAAACACCTACCAATCCTCAATCATAATTCTATGCGGTTTAATCCTCGGCCTTACCGGAACTTTTATCTCCTTAAAAAGCTTAAAGGAATTTAAGATATAATTATGAAATTTATAACTTTTATTTCATTAATTATCATCATTATAACTGTATGTTGTCCGAACAAAATTTCAGCTAAGACAGAATCTGAACAAATTAAACTAGACAACATAAAAAATAAGATAATTCAAAAAGAAAAAAAACTTAAGGAATACAAAAAAAAAGAAGGTCAAGTTATAGAAAGGCTTAACCGTCTTGAACAGCAGCTTATTAAAGAAAATATCAAAGTAAAAGAAATAAACTGGAAGATCTCTGAAATTAAAAGTGATATTAAAAAGTCAAGAGAGACAATTAATAAATTAAACAGTGAAATAAATGAAATAACGACTGTCCTGGAAAAACGCCTGGTAGCGCTATACAAATATCATAGGCGAAACGGTGTAAGAATTCTCTTATCATCTGAAACATATAATGATTTCTTAAGACAGGACAAACTACTTAATGAAATTGTATCTAAAGATTATGAGATGATTAAAAAATCTCTCAATAAAATTGAGGACAAGATCAAACATGAGGAAAAGCTCGGAAAACAAAAAACTTCGCTTGAAATCAAAAAGGATTCATATTTCAGGAAAACAAGCGAAATTAAGTCTACAAAAAAAGATAAATTAGCATTATTAGCAGATACGAGAAAGAAAAAAGAACTTCAAATTTCAGCGATAAATGAGCTAAAAAAATATGCTGAAAAACTACAGACTTTTATAGACGATCTTCCTTCAGATCAATCCGATTTCAAACAACTCGAGGGTAATTTTTCATTAATGAAAGGCAAACTTTCATTTCCGGTAAAAGGTAAAATAATTTCAGGATTCGGCAGGACTGAACATCCTGATCTTCATACGTTCACTTTTCAAAAAGGCATTGAAATCAAGGCTCCATCCGGCATGGAAATAAAGTCAATCTTTAATGGCAAGGTCATTTATGCGGATTGGTTCAAGGGATATGGGAAAATGATTATAATCAATCATGGAGATCATTACTATTCTATCTATGCGCATGCTGATAAATTATTCAAACAAACTGGAGATATTGTTAGAAAGAATGAAACAGTTGCTTTGGTAGGCGACACCAATTCCCTAAATGGTAGCTGTCTATATTTTGAGATAAGGCATAAGGGAGAACCTCTGGACCCTTTAAGATGGCTCGAAAAATAAGGGAATAAATAACCCGATTTTACAGGAGATGAAAATGCATATTAACCCGGTTAGATTTTTTCAAACTTTACTTTTACCTACCGCTTGTTTTTTATTAGCTATAATATTGTCCTACAGTGATTTATACGCTTTATCAAATGAAGAATATGACAAGTTGCGCGTTTACTCTGATGTTCTCTCAATTATAGAAACAAACTATGTTAATGAAAAAAAGAACTCTGAAATTATTTATGAGTCCATCAAAGGTATGGTAAAAAATCTGGACCCGAATTCATCCTTTATGCCCCCCAGAATTTACAATGAGCTACAGGTAGAAACAAAAGGGGAATTTGGGGGCCTTGGAATTGAAATAAGCATTAAAGACAGATATTTAACAATTGTCTCGCCAATTGAAGACACCCCTGCTTTTCGAGCAGGACTGAAACCTGGAGACAAAATTATCAAGATTGAGGACAACTCCTCAAAAGACATGGACATAATGTCTGCCATAAAATTAATGAGAGGAGAGCCGGGAACAAAGATCAATATAACTATAGAAAGAAAAGGACTCAAAAAACCAAAGAGCTTTAACATAACAAGAGCTATAATAAATATTAAAAGTGTTAAGCTAAAAGTAATTGACAATAATTATGGATATATAAGGATCACACAGTTTCAGGAAAGCACTACTAATGAATTTAAAAACGCATTAAATTCATTACTTTTGAATGAATATAAAATAACTGGGTTGATAATTGATCTTAGATCAAACCCTGGAGGCCTTTTAACCCAGGCCGTTAGCATAATTGACCAATTTCTTGATGAAGGCTTGATTGTATATACAGACGGCAGGATAGAGAGCCAGAATCTTGAATATCATGCAAAGAACGATTTAAGAAAATATAGTTTCAATATTGTAATACTGGTGAACGAAGGAAGTGCCAGTGCATCTGAGATAGTAGCAGGATCTTTACAGGATCATAAACGTGCAATCGTGATAGGAAGAAAAACCTTTGGCAAGGGAACTGTACAGACAATATTTCCACTAATTGACGGTTCAGGACTGCGACTTACAACTGCAAAATATTATCTGCCCAGCCACAGAACAATACATGGAACGGGAATAGAACCTGATATAACTATTGATAATGAAACCTCTCAAACTGAAGATATTCTCAAAATAAAATCCGATGATCCTTTAAGTGATCCAATGATGGTCAAAGCCATGGAGGTCCTTGAAAACTGGGAGCAGTACGACAAGATCCTCTCAAAAAATAAATTAACCAAAAATTACAAGCCGCATTAAACAACAAAATGATAAGTAATATACCAATATTTCTCTGTCTAATATTATACTCATTATCAATTAAACCTGATATCAATATAATAAAAACCGACGATAGCACAACTTATAACAGCAGCGCTGTAATTATAATTGATGATATGGGTAATCAGTACAAGCCATGTCTTTCGCTCATAAAATCAAAATATCCAATTACTTTTTCAGTTCTGCCCAACTGTCCATTCAGCAGTAGAATTGGTCAGGAAGGCCATGAATACGGTCACGAGATAATACTTCATGCCCCGATGGAGGCATGGGATAATGCGTCTAACCTAAGAGCATCAAAACCTGATAAGTTGTTCCTTGCTACATCAATGGATAACCAAGCACTTATTAACATGCTTGAGTCTATGATAAATGAAGTTCCGAATATCATCGGTATCAGCAACCACATGGGATCAAAATTTACTGAAAACAGCACTAAAATGGCGGTATTTATTAAGTTGCTGAAGGATAAAAATCTCTGTTTTGTTGACAGCCGGACATCAAATAATTCAAAAGGTCTTTTTATTGCAAGAAAATTCGGTGTCCCATCAGTTGGTAGAGGGCTATTTCTGGATAATGAACAGTCCTATAAGCATACTGTTAAACAGCTTAAAAAGCTTATGGAAATTAGTGAGGCTGAGGATACCGCAGTGGGAATAGGTCATCCCTATCCATCCACAATTAAAGCCTTAACTGATATGCTTCCACAGTTTAAAAAAAATAAAATTGAGATCGTGCCGCTTTCAGAAATACTGAATTGAATGCTATTCACCTATTATTTTTCAGGGTTTCAATTTTCACCCCACCTTTTAAACAGACTATTATCAATCTGAAAAAGATCAAGCGTTTTACCAACAGTCTGATCTACAATATCTTCGATACACTCTGGTTTATGATAAAAAGCAGGAACAGGGGGCAGAATAATTCCACCCATCATTGTAATCTGAGACATGTTATTAATATGTGTAAGGTTTAGAGGTGTCTCCCTGAATAAAAGCACAAGCCTGCGCCTTTCCTTAAGCGAGACATCAGCAGCTCTGGTGATCAGATTATCCGTATATGAATTAGCAATTGATGAAAGGGTTTTAACAGTACATGGAGCTACGATCATTCCATCAGTTTTAAATGATCCACTGGAAATTGGCGCAGAAAGATTATTAATATCATAATTATAATCTGCAAGAGAAACAAGATCTTCCGCATTCACATTCAAAAGCTCTTCTTTTATTACACACATTGAAGAACCGCTTATTATTAAGTGCGTTTCTACTTCATCAATGGTGTTTAAAGCTTTTAAAAGATTATACCCATAGATAATTCCACTGGCGCCCGTTATGCCAACAATTATCTTTCTCATTAAATTATTTCCTCCAGCTTGTTTATAACATCCAGGCAAAGTTCTGAAATATTATGCATTATAATCTCAATCTGACTATCTGTTATATCATCAATATGTATCCCTGCAGTTGCTATAGCATTTCTTTTGAACTTTGCCGACAACTGCTCTGAAAACTTTCTAGCTACAACCTCATCTTTATGTCCGGTTAGATTAATTACAGACGAAGTTGAACTCATCCTTGTACGATCTTTAAGTCCGGGTCTTGGAACAGAAACCGAAATTGAGCCGATATGGGGCTTTGACCCACCCCATACAGAAATAATCAGGTCATCCCCAATGATTTTAACTTCAGCGGTTACCTTATAGATATCGTCTCCAACAGAAGATCTGACTTCCCGGTTAGCGTCATTTTGTTTCATAATATTATCCTCCTGAAATAGGAGGAAATATACTTAGCTCGTCCCCATCAGAAAGTTCGGATTCAGGGTTTTTTTGAACACCATTTATAAGAATTATTTTAGGAAGTTCATCCGGTATTTTAAGTATTTTTATTAAATCAACAACTTTTGAGTTGTCCGGTATAGACAGGGTGTTCTCTTTTATATCCGCAGGCAAATATTCTCTTAAGACTGTATATAATTTCAGTGTAATATTCATATTGTCAGATCAAAAATCATGGTTATTTTGTAGTTTCTAATAATCTCAAATTATTGTTGTTTTTTCAATTAAATTATATTTCTATTAAACTTACAAATAATTTTTTTCTGATACTATATATAATATAGCTAGTAAAATAAAATTAAACACCAATCATGAATGGTAGTGGTATGCAATATGACATAGAAATCAAAAAGGGTACAGAAGTTAAAACAACCATTGAAAAAATGGTTTATGGCGGAGACGGTTTTACACACATCAACTCAAGAGCCTGTTTTGTAACAAATGCAGTTCCAGGAGATGAAATAATAGCTGAAATAAAAAAAGTAAAAAAACAATATTTGATCGCATCCATTAAAGAAATACTTCGGCCATCAAAGAAAAGAATATCCCCCCCCTGCCCTTACCATATGAACTGCGGGGGCTGCCAATGGCAGCACATCGACTATGAATACCAGCTCTACTGGAAACAGAAAATTCTTAATGAATCTTTAGAAAGAATTGGTAATTTATCTGATATTAAAATAAATAAAATCATCCCTTCTTTAAATAAATTTAACTATAGAACCAGGACCATCATGCAGCTTGATAATAAGAAAAAGCTTACTGGCTATTTTATGAGAAACAGCCATAAAATTATTCCGATTAAATCCTGTCTACTGCTTGAAAAACCTATCAATACTGCTATACATGATCTGTCAGACAGAATTCAAAATATTTCAGCATCACAGAAGGTTAACGATGTTGAATTCCTTTATTTAAAACATGCACACAAGGTAATTATTTCTTTTAATAGCAGCTCATATAGAAAAAGAATAAAGCCGATTATCTACGCCTGCGACAAAAAGAATATTATAGATAAGGCTGATTTAATAGAAAAAATAAATGGTTTAACGTTCATCAGAAATCAACGAAGGTTCTATCAGATAAATTATCTACAGAACATTAATATGATAAAATTTGTTATTCATTTTTTCTCAGAACTGCATAATCCGGACATTCTTGAACTATACTGCGGATGCGGAAATTTCAGTCTTTTTCTGGCAAAAAATGGAGCAAAAATATCAGGCATTGATTTTGACGAAAAAGTTATACAGGAAGCGGTTAAAAACACAATGGCAAACGATATAGAAAACTGCCACTTTAAAGCTTATGATTTAAATAAACATAATGCAAATATTTATAAGTCAAGGCATAACGGTGTATTACTGAATCCTCCAAGAACCGGGGCGCCCCAAAATGTTCTAGCGCATATCCTATCCATAAATCCTGAAGTAATTGTTTATGTTTCCTGCAACCCTGCAACACTTTCTAGGGACTTAAAAATATTATTAGATAAAAATTACAGTATTTCTGAAATTCAACCGTTTGACATGTTCCCTCAAACCTACCATATTGAAACTATAGTCAAACTTACAAAAAATAGCATGGAGAAAACATGAAAGAAGCTTTTTTTTATGAGAAACTGGATAATCTGGCGGTCAAATGTTTCTTGTGTCCCCATGAATGCCTAATAAACAATAATGACACTGGAGTTTGTTCGGTAAGAAAAAACCAGGGCGGAACCCTCTTTTCATTAGTCTATGGAAAGACAATCGCTGAGAATACAGATCCAATAGAAAAAAAACCGCTTTATCACTTCATGCCTGGCACAAAATCTTTTTCTCTGTCAACCGTAGGGTGTAACTTAAAATGCAGACACTGTCAAAATTATGAAATATCTCAAATGCCCCGAGACCGCAAGATGATAAGCGGCAGACACACCTCGCCGGAAGAACTTGTTCGGTTAGCTAAAAACAAGTCATGCGATTCTATTTCTTTCACATATTCAGAACCCACCATATTTTATGAGTTCGCACATGACATAGCAAAATTATCAAAAGCGCAGGGTCTTAAGAACATCATGGTGACCAATGGTTAT
>JAHEEI010000096.1 GCA_024640785.1 Pseudomonadota bacterium | reverse complement strand
TGGTCAAATGCCTGCTGTACACATCCCAGACAAGGTGAAACGGTTATCCAAGCAGCCCATAGGAGGTTAAGGGAAGAAATGGGTTTTGACTGTGACTTGGAAGAAGTTGAAAGCTTTATTTATGAGGCAGATCTGGGTAATGGCCTTTTTGAATATGAGTATGATCATTTATTTATCGGAAGTTATGATGGTGATCTGAAGATAAACGCTGATGAAGTTAAATCGTTTAAATGGGTGTTGCCAGATGACCTTATTCAGGAAATTGAAAATTATCCTGACAAATTTACCGAATGGTTTAAAATTATCTTAAAAAATTATACATCTAAACAGAAGGATTTGAGTTAGATTTCTTTTTATTACGCTGACCCTGTGGATTGTGTAAATAAATATTGATTAAGGTTATATTGTTGTTATTAACGTTAATTTAGGTTTTGTTCTAGAAAAGAAATGGTAAGCTTTTGTCTGATTAACCGTGTGGTTTGATCACAAATTTTCTTAGCTTTATGACTGGCGCAGTGGGGTGTTGGTGTATATTTTCAATTTTTTCTGAACGATCTTATCAAGCGCTGAGAATGAAGTCTTGTCAATAGCATTTGTATCAAGCTCTGTTTCATGAGCTCTTATTTTTCACATGCTTTGTTCCATTTCATTTTAGGAATATCCGATTTCTTTTTCATCGGTCTGTCCTTCCCATAGTCGGCGGAAGGAGTCCATCTATAAGGTTTTCATTAGGTGCTTCCTGTTGAACAATGCATTCAAGTATCTGATAAACTTCTGATTTATATAATTCTCAGATTAGGAAAATATCCGAAATGGCATTACCTCTTTTAGAATTATAACCAATAAAGTCCTCTATTAGGGTGACGGTTCCGATAAGCCCGCCCATTGTATTTTCAAATTCCAAGCTTTGCAGCAAGTCTCTTAGACTGGTTGATGAATGTTTTTTTATCCGTTGCGTTCTGTGGGAGATGAAGACTACATACGTTTTTTTGGCCCATTGCTTTTGAACAAAGGTTTGCAATAAGTGACGAGTCTGTCCCACCGCTTAATCCCAAGACAACAATTCCAGTTAAAGTGATGATTTCATCGGTTATGATTGTTATTATATTTATCTATAATGGTAATCATTTTTATTTGACGCTGTCAGGAGCATGTCTTGTTCGATATTTTTAGGGATGAAGCCGGTCTAACATCTTTGAATTTTCAGATTGTAATGAAACCAGCCACCTGTTTTGGAAGATGATTACTTTATATGTTTGCTCACAAACATGTTTAAAGGGATCTTTCTTATTTTTTAATTGAGAAATTTATACCAAAAGTAGACTTAAGTTCTTTGTCAGTAATTAGTGTGCCGGGAGATAAATACTTCTTCAGTTCTTCATCTGTAAACTTGTTGAGATTTTTAATTGTATCATAAACTTCTTCAGAATATTCTTTGCTGATATAAAAATAACCCATGTCGAAAAAATCATAAATAATAGTTATCATTTCAAGTGCCTGGTAGATTGCCAAGGCATTATCAAAGAAACCTTCAGAAAGAATCAATTCCCAGAGGATTTTTTTTGCAGTGATTATAGTGAAATTGATTTCTACAAGAGGAATACCCTCATGATATCTTTCTCTTCCTACTTTAGAAAAGTAGGATTTGATTTCTGAATGCGATCCGCCTTCATTGAGCCAAACTACGAGATTATTAAAAAATATGATATTTCTTGAACGCAGTTCATCAGTAGAAAGTTTTTTATATGTTTTTATATGTTCAGAAGCCCTTACTCTCTTTATCCACTCTTTATTCATTCTTTCAATATTTATCTTTATCAGTTCGGTAAGTTTGCTTGATATCATCTGCTGCTCCTTAGTGTTTTAATGGCAAAAAATATCAATTACTTATATATATTTTAGTTAGTTAATACTGGTAATGATAATTAATATTGTTTCTTTATAGGCTTGTGGCAAATTAAATTTTATGTGCTATTTACTTAATTATAGACATAATTTTCAAAGTTACGGTTTTTTTAGATTTTTTTACATCACTCTACATTTAAAAATATATCACAAATAATAGATAAGTAAATTATCAAAGTAAAATTTTAATTTAATATTTTTTTTAATTTTAACCTAATTACTGAGTTATTGAAATGGGTGAGCTTTTAAAGCTGTCTGTAATACTAACACTGATCTGCGGCTGTTCGGCCTTTTCCCTTGGCCTGGCATATAAACAGACCAAGGGGCCAATTGCCGAGCAACAGAGGTTAAAGAAGGTCCGTGCCTTAAAAGCTGTTTTTGAAGGTTATGATATGGCTGACCTTCTTTTTGTAGATCTAAAAGCAGGAAAAGATAAAAAAAACATGGATATGCTGAGACGTTTCTATTTGATACAAAAAGATGGAGAACATGCAGGGGTCGCATTTGAGGTGTCATCACAGGGGTATGGTGGAAATATTCAGCTGGTTGTGGGGGTAACTGCTCAGGATAATATTTCAGGGGTTAAGGTAATTAGTCATGCTGAGACCCCGGGTTTAGGCGCGAACATTGCTACGGAAAAATTTACCAATCAGTTTAGAGGGATGAGCCTTGATAAAACAGTCTGGAAGGTTAAAAAGGTTGGCGGTGATGTCGACCAGGTAACAGGCGCAACCATATCATCTTCTGCCGTATTAAAGGCAGTTCATGATGGCCTTCAGTTTGCTGCTGAACATAAAACAGAAATAATAAGTAATAGGACTGATTCATAGAAAATAATCATGGGTTTTTATTCAGAGCTTAAAAAAGGAATATTTAAGGACAATCCCACATTTCGCCTGCTTTTAGGGATTTGTCCAACCTTGGCTGTTACCACTTCCATAAAGAATGGAATAGGTATGGGCCTTTCTACAACTTTTGTTCTGCTTGGCTCAAATATTTGTATTTCACTTTTAAGAAATTTTATTCCTTACAAAATAAGAATACCTGCTTTTATTGTTATAATTTCAACTTTTGTTACCCTTGTTGACCTTTTAATGGCTGCTTATGTCCCAGAACTTCATGAGGCTCTCGGCATATTCATTCCTCTTATTGTTGTAAACTGTATCATCATGGGAAGAGCTGAGGCATTTGCGTCAAGGTCACCAGTTTTACTGTCAATAGCCGATGCTTTTGGGATGGGAATTGGTTTTACAGTTTCCCTTTCCTTAATTTCCCTGGTACGGGAGCTTCTAGGCAGTGGGACAGTATTTGGTTTTGATTTGTTGAACTCTTTTTATAATCCTGCAGTTATATTGGTACTGCCCCCTGGTGCTTTTTTAACCATGGGTCTTCTTTTGGGCTTTTTTAATTATATCTCAGGAAGGAGAAATTAATGGGAAATCTTTTTGTGATATTCATTACTGTTTTCCTGATTAACAATTTTGTATTCGCAAAATTTCTGGGTCTCTGTCCTTTCCTTGGGGTATCAAAAGACCTTAAATCAGCATCATGTATGGGTCTGGCAGTTATATTTGTGATGTCAATTGCATCGGTTGTGACCTGGTGTGTAAATATTTATATCCTTGTGCCATATGATGTCACATACTTGAAGACGATAGTGTTTATTCTAGTGATTTCAACCCTGGTTCAGTTCGTAGAACTTTTTATCTCAAAGGTAAGTCCTACGCTGCAGCGAGTGCTTGGGATATATCTACCGCTTATTACTACTAACTGTGCAGTGCTCGGTGTATGTATTCTTAATATCCAGGAGGGCTTTAACCTTCTGGAAACAATAGTACATGGCTTTTCTGCCGGTCTTGGTTTTACTCTGGCAATATGTATGATGGCTGGAATAAGAGAGCGTCTGGAATTTTCGAAAACTCCTGTTTCAATGCGGGGTTTTCCTATAAGTTTGATTGTTGGAAGTCTTATGGCACTCTCATTCTTTGGGTTCCAAGGATTTTTATAATTAGTTAAGCTATTTAAGTGCTAATTATGAATGTAATAATGATATCTGTAATTATCTTAAGTGTCTGTGGTCTTCTAGCTGGAATAGCACTTTCAGTCGCTTCGAGGATCTTTTCTATTGAAGTTGATCCAAGAATAGCAACACTTGAAAAAATACTCCCGGGTGCAAACTGCGGAAGCTGCGGTAAACCATCTTGCTTTGCATACGCAAAGGACATAATAGAAAAAAGTTCAGAACCGAATTTGTGTGCTATGTCAGCTGAGAAATCATTTGAAATTTCTAAAGTACTTGGCATAGATGCTGAAGTTAAAGAGAAGCTGGTTGCGGTAATCAGGTGTGGCGGCGGGCAGAACTCTGTCAAACAATATGATTACAGCGGAATTCCTTCCTGCAAAGAGATAAGTTATTTTGACGGAGGAGACAGTAAATGTGAATTCAGCTGTCTTGGTTTTGGTGATTGCGGCATGGTTTGTCCTTTTGACGCGGTAACCAGGGATGGCAGAAATACTCCTGTAGTTGACAGTTCATTATGTATGGGCTGCGGACGGTGCGTTGAGGAATGCCCCCAAAATATAATCGTTCTGGTCCCTTTGAGCGCAAGGCCCTTGCCTGCGTGCAAGAACCATGAAAAGGGTAATTTTGTTAAATCAATTTGTCCGACCGGATGTATTAAATGCAGGATTTGTATTAAAGAATGTCCTGAAAAAGCAATAGATATGAAAAATGATATTATTGAGATTGATTATGATAAGTGTAATAAATGTGGAATATGTATTGAGAAATGTCCTAGAAACATAATTCTCGACCGTTCTTTGGGGAATAATAGTTTATGAAGGCCATTATTATATACTGTTCAAAAACTGGTAACACTGAAAAGGTTGCAACGGCCATACAGAGCGGACTCGGTGGCAATGCGGATGTTATAAAATTGAATCTCAACAATGACGGTCTGCTTCGTGAGTTTTGCCCGGATTTTAAATTTGATCTTGCGGATTATGACCTGATATTTTTTGGTGGCTGGACCATGATGATGAAGCTGCACCCATTTTTGACTGCTTATATACAACGATGTGAGAATATAGACGGAAAAAAGGTTGTGGGCTTTGCAACTGGAGGTGCGATATTCTCCAGGAAACATACAATCAGTGATTTTACAGTACTTGTTGAAAAAAGGGGTGCTGAAGTCCTTGATTTTCACTATGTGACGACACTGCTCGGACCGCTGTTGACAAAAAAAAAGCTGAATAATGCCAGACGCTTTGCCTCCGATATTGCTGCGCGTTTTTATTTGGATCCTGTTTCTACTGTTCTTTAAATTTTGGAGAATACGTTTAATCGTAATTATCAAATAAGGTAAATTTTTAGGAAAAAGCTTTGGACGGTTTAATACCAACATTTAAGCGCAGGGGTCATATTCCTCCGATTGAGAATGAGCAAATGCTCAACAGTCATAGTACTGTTATGCCAGTTCCGGATAGGGTTATTATTCCGCTTCAGGATACCCCTGAGGACCCTTACAAAGTTTTTGTAAGGGTTGGTGACAAGGTGAAAACTGGGCAGGAGATCGGTACTATTGGAAAAGGTATAGGCTCATTATCTGTCCATGCAACTGTTTCAGGAGAGGTCATTACTGTGGGAGAAATGTTTCACCCTCTTGTACAACATGTTGCTTCTGTTGAAATCAAATCTGACGGTCTGGATAAGAGTGAAGTTCATCAATGCTTTAAAGGTTCCAGAATCATTGATTTTTTTGATTTTTTACGAAAGATGGGCGTTCCGCTTGGATATAGAAACATCCGCGGTATCTCAACATTTATTATTAATACTACAGAATTTGAATTTTGTTTTAACTCACGTGAGCGCATTATTCTTGAACAAGATAAAAAAATAGCTGAAGGTGTTCGCCTGCTTATTTCTGCAGCTGGTAGAAAAGCTGTTTTTTTGGTTGAAAAACGACAGAAGAATATTCATAAGGTTCTTAAAAATATATGTGCTGTTATCACAAATACAGAAATAAAACTTGTTTCTAAACCTTATCCTGACACGATCCATGAGCTTCTCCGGCAAAAAACCTTAATTGATGAAAAAACTGGAAAAGATAAAAAGTCCTACAATAAAACTATGTTCATTCTTCCGGATGTTCTTGTGGCTATACATGATGCATGTTATTTAGGCCTTCCTTTTATAAATGAATTTCTTTCCATTGTAGGGTCTGCAGTTAGAACTCCTCAAAATGTCTGGGTCAGAATGGGAACATTGCTTGCTGATGTTATTAAATATGCCGGAGGCAATATTGAAAATACAAGAAGGGTAACCATTGGCGGCGCTCTGATGGGCAGACCCCAGTTTTCACTTGAGGTTCCTGTTATACGTAAGACACGGGGTATTTATGCGGCAATCGCTCTTACCTTTCAGGAGGAGCGGAAATCAAGATTTTACAGGAGGGGCCCTTGTGTGAGATGCGGAAAGTGTGTTGATGTTTGTCCCTCATCTCTTGTGCCGAATGATATTGCTGTGAGGGTAGAGCATCGCCGTTTTGAAGAGGCTGCGGAACTGGGGCTTTTCTCATGTCTGGAGTGCGGTTTATGTTACTATGTTTGTCCCTCTATTATTCCACTTGTTGAGCTTATTAAACTTGGAAAATTGGAACTAAAGGGCAGAAATAGCCTGCTTATATTTAACAGTTATAAAACCCATTCTTATTAAGGTTTTTTATGAGTGGAAAATTAATAGTCTCATCTCCGCCTTTTCTTCGAAATGGAGAAACAGCACATTGTCTTATGTTCGATGTCTTGATTGCGTGCCTTCCGATATTTCTGTTCAGTATTTATTTTTTTGGGCTGTATGTTCTTTTGATAGTATTTATTTCCATATCCACTGCGAGATTGACGGAACTTGTTATCCAAGTGTTATTTAATGCAAAGAACTTCGATTATAAAAATCCGGTTTTCAGTATAATGGAAAGTCCGGAAGTAACGGTTCTTGACGGAAGTGCGGCCGTTACTGGTCTGCTTCTTGCTTTTACGCTACCGCCTACTGTGCCGATTTGGATTCCAGCTGTGGGTGCTGCTTTTTCTATAGTGGTCGGCAAACATGTTTTCGGAGGGTTGGGATATAATATATTTAACCCGGCGCTTGTGGGTAGGGCCTTTCTTCTTGCAGCATGGCCGGTTTACATGACAGACTGGAAATATCCTGTTAATTGGTTTACTAAAGAATCAGCTGCTGCAGTTGATGCATTAACTGCAGCGACCCCTCTGGTGGCAAAGAAACTTGAAGGTCAGGTCCCCTCTCTATTAGATCTTTTTATCGGGAATACAAGCGGATCACTTGGTGAAACATCCGCTTTGGCAGTCCTGCTGGGTGCTGTTTACCTGTTGTATAAGGGGACGATTACCTGGCATATTCCTTTTTCATATATTGGCACTACGATTATATTTGCTCTGTTGACGGGTAATGACCCGATTTTTCATTTTTTGTCTGGCGGTCTTTTGCTGGGAGCCTTTTTTATGGCAACGGATGTTGTGACGAGTCCTCTTACAATTACGGGTAGATTGATTTTTGGTTGCCTTGCTGGTCTTATTACTATAATTATAAGGTGCTATGGTGGTTATCCCGAGGGTGTATGCTATTCGATTCTGATCATGAATGCTTTTGTTCCACTTATTGACAGGTACACTCAAAAAAGAGTCTCAGCTGATGAGATTCACATTCCACTGGTTGACAAAATCATCGATTGAACCTGTAACTGTTTTTAAAAACTTGTTTAATGCTTTATTTAGCCGGGTTGTTATAACTGTTAATAAATATTAAAAATATTTTAAAATATAATTTAAATGTACTTAAAGCTTTTTAGAGTTTAATTTTTATTACCGATTGAAATATGTTCACTTTTTATTTTTCATCTTTTGTATTTTACGTTCTTTTAGATATTTATAAGCAGGTAAAATAATTAATTGTATATAACGGTTTAATATAATAAACACTGATACTTGATATAGATGTTTCTAAATATTAAATTATTATTGACTTTTATAATAATATGGTTATATTAATAATGTATGATAATTAAAGTTAAAGTTTTCGCTAAAATCGATACTAAAGCCTGAATGAAAGGAGTGAGATATAATGGTAAAAGAAAATAAGGATTCAATCATTATGACAGTAGACGAGGTTGCAGAGTATCTTAAACTTTCAAAAATTACTGTATACAAATTGACTCAGAAAGGCGAAATACCTGGTTTTCGTATAGGGAGTTCCTGGAGATACAACAGGGACAAGATAGATGAGATCGCTCGTGTGGGAACCCGGCAAACGATATAGAATTATTAGTTTTGAAATATTTATTGATTTAACCTTTCAGTCATTTTCGAACAAACGAAGCGTTATAGTGCCCCTGACGATAAAATCGTCAGGGGCTTTTTAGCATGCAGAAATATAATGGTTGAAAATATAGTAAAAATGCGATATCTTTTAAAACTTAATGCAATAAGTGACTAAATAAAAAATCATCAGATCAGGCATTTGTTAATAATAAGTAAGTGACAGACGGAAGAAAACTTTAAAGGAGACAAAATGGGAAAAACCAGCCGCCAGCAGTCCGCAAAGAGAAAAAGAAGGAAAAAAAAGGTTAAAAGAATCGGAAGAGGTAAAAGAAGATAGGGTCGCACAATATAAGTAAAAATGAAAAAATTTTGCTTCATGCCTGTTGCGCACCTTGTGCAACGCATGTAATTGAAGTGCTTTCAAACTCTTATAAACTTACCGTACTATTTTATAATCCAAACATACAGCCAGCAAACGAATACAAAAAACGTTTAGAAGATATTAAAAAGCTCTGTGATATAAAAAACACCGAACTACTGCTGCCGGAATATAATCCTGATATATGGTCAGAAGCTATAAAAGGTTATGAATCTGAACCTGAGGGGAAAGGGAGATGCAGGATATGTTTTAACTTTCGTTTTAAGAAAGCGGCTGAAACAGCAGCAATGTCAGGATATAGTAAGTTCGCAACAACCCTTACCGTCAGTCCGCATAAAGATGCAAAGGTAATTAACAGTATCGGCAAAAATATAGCGGATGAATTCGGAGTTAATTTTCTGGAAGAGGACTTCAAGAAGAAAGACGGATATAAAAGAAGCTGTGACCTGAGCCGGAAATATGGACTTTATAGACAAAAATACTGTGGTTGCATATATAGTAATTGCCATGAGTTATAACATAATAGTTCAGATTATGGCTGATATAAACCAGTACTGGAAATTCGACGACAATATTATAAGTTTAGACAATTTAGGCTGAAATATGAAAGAAAGAAAAGCATTTGAATTTATTGAGATAGGTGCACGTACAAATAAGCCCAGGACAAAAGGGCTTACAATGTTTCTTGATAAAGGACTGGGTCTTAACCAGTCTAAAGATCTTATGCAGGCTGCTTCATATATTGACATAATTAAACTCGGGTGGGCAACGCCGAGGCTCCTTTTGGAACGGGATATTCTGGCAAAGATTGCATTATATAAGGAAAATGATATTCTGGTTGGAAACGGCGGCACCTTTCTTGAAATTGCTTATAAACAGAACAGGGTGGACGACTTTTTTAATTATTGCCGTGATATTGGATTGGGCCTGATTGAAGTATCAAACGGTGTGATGCCTATGACTCTCGAAGAAAAAGCCGGGATCATACATAAAGCCAACCAAATGGGTTTTTACGTCATATCCGAGGTGGGTAAAAAGGATCCGGATGAGGACAGGAAGCTGTCCTTGGAGGACAGAGTCAAAGAAGCAAAAAATGATCTTGCAGCCGGAGCACACTATGTGATCATTGAGGCCAGAGAGGCTGGAAAGGATATCGGGGTATATGATGATAAAGGTGGTCTGAAGGAAGATATGGCAAAAAACCTGATGAATAAAATAGGTTTTGAAAATATCATGTTCGAGGCGCCTGAAAAGAGTCAACAGGTAGGTTTGATATTATTGTTCGGTGCTGATGTAAACTTGGGAAATATCAGACCCGAGGATGTGATACCGCTTGAAACTCTTAGAAGAGGGATCAGAGGCGACACCTTT
>JAHEEI010000276.1 GCA_024640785.1 Pseudomonadota bacterium | reverse complement strand
CAAAAGTGTCAATGTTTGGCGATGTGTTTCGCCCATACCCGTAACAGCCCAAATGGTCTTTTCGCAAGGTATCTATTATAATAAAGATGACATTCGGCCCGGATGGGGGGTTTGCTTTCCGGTCTAAATAAACGCCCAGATTAGCCAAAACAATTACCAGAACAACTACTAACGATAGATAGGTGCAGCAGTAATTGAATTTTTTTAGAAAAACGGCCCCTAAAGGTAAAACAGCGGCCCGGCGCCAAAGCCATTGAAGGGTCGCAATAATTATTATTGCAACGATAATAAGAGAGAAAATTTTTAAATTTTGCGAGAGATGGGAAGCCAAACTTTTTAATTGAGCATCTCCCAGGAACAACTCTCTGGCAAAGCGTATGGATGCCTCCGCCTTACCGGTGATCAACCTATATGCTTTAAGGTTGAAGTTGACGCTGTAAAACCAAAAAACGGTTAAGGAGAAAAATATTAGGGTTAAGGTGTTGTTTATGTCTCTATTTTTAACAACCTTTACCATAAGTCTATTCAACAGATATACGAGCACGAACAGCCCAGTAAAGATTAAGAGGCTATAGTTTGTCCAAGAGATCATCTCTTTGATAAAGATTCTCTTCATTCCATAGTAGAGATATTCGTTGGGCAATACCTTGTTAATCACCGACAGAACGGCAACGACTGCGCCAAATAATATTCCTAAATAAACCTTGTTGAGCATAAGAGTAATCTCCTATAGAATTAGGGTGGAATAAAAACGGTTTATGATCCGAATTTATTTGATAGGCCTTTGATTGTGAAAAATTTAGAACACCTTTATTCCATACACCGATTCCAAAGTTTTTTTATTATACCAAAACCAGCAATATAATTAAATATATGCCTTGCAATTTATAGATTAAAAAGTATATTAAAAAGAATTATCAGGTGTCAAGATATACGTTTTTCACGTTTAAAATATTATTTTGAAGTATCTATGCAGGCCGGATCATAAAAAATCGACTGCCGTATTCCTGCAGCTGTAAAATAGGCTTTTAAAATAAATAAGGGCATTTTGAGTAAATTTTAAAACGGAATTGATTTTGTGGTTTTTGCTCTGTGCCCTTTCTTCTGTTATAGCCCTTGGAATTAGAGAAAAGAACCGTGTTTGACTCCCGGCAAAAAGAGTATGGCTTGTTCCACGGTTGATGTAATAAGCGCTAGAAAGGCTTCAATATGATTGAAAATAGCGAAAAGACTGTTTCGACTGCTCCGGCAGAAAGGCGTCTTTTTGTTTTTCTCCTCCTGCTTATCCTCTTATTTGTATTTCAGAGAGTCTCAATGCTTGAATTTGCCTCGGAGCATATCAGTTATCCGTTTTCGGATGAAATGTCAAGCGGAGCTCTTGCCAAGGATATAATGGGTGGCAAACTCAGGGCTTCCCTTTTTTCATATCAGTTTCAAAATCGTTCAGGAGACAGTTTGCTGGAAGGCCTTTTGCTGGTCCCTTTTTTTTATGTTTTTGGTGAATCTCTTTTTGCTTTTAAGTTATTCAGTCTCTTTTCAGCGTTACTATCTCTTATTTTATGGTGCTGGTTTATTAACAGGTGTTGGGGGATTATCCCCTGTATTATTTTTGCTCTGCTCTTTCTTTTTTCACCCCCCATGTTTGTACGCATGAATTTTATTGGTACCATTGCAACACATCACCTTCTTAACCCCATAATCGCTCTTCAGTTAATATTTCTTTTCCGCATATTGGAAGCTGAAAAACAAAAGGGATGGAAATGGCTCTCTTTTGGTTTTCTTGCCGGTTTAGGGTTTTTTCTTTTCTACACCCACATTATTTTTAACCTTTTTTGTCTTCTTTTTATCTTTGCATTCCGGACAAGATTTCTTGATATAAGAAATATCGTTTTTTTTGCTGTGGGCGCAATTGCCGGAGCAATTCCATGGGTGATTAAAACAGTAGCTAGCTTTTATGGCGGGGTATACCTTGCCTCAACAATAAAAGGTCTCTCGTTTAATCTGTGGAAATTTATCCAGAACTTTATTTTTGTGCTGCCGCATTCACTTAACTATAGTTATCCCGAGAGAACAATAGGCGTTGTTTCAGTTTTGTTTGCAATTCTTATTCTTTTCTGTGGAGGGGTAATATTTTTTCAAATTTACAAACTTATTGATTTCAGAAATATTAAAACTGTTTATACCCATTTTAACAAAATGCCCTTATCTGCTCTGACAGGAGTTTTTGTTCTTCTTTTCCCCGTTTTTTTTATAACATGTCTAACCCTTGCCCCACAGCAAATACTACCCTTTGATAACAGTCCGGGAATAGGTTTTTTTGCTTTTTCCCCTCCGGGGGATCTTTATCGATACAGGTGGCTTTATATTCTATTTCCATTTTACTTTGCCATAGTCTCCATTGGCTCTGCAATCATAATAAGCAATAGAGGAAAAGTCTTTTTATCAAAAATTGCATTGGCCGGCTGCTTAATTTTCTTTTGTACCGTTAGTGCATTTAGAACAGCAAAGATGTATTCTTCAGAGAACGCAGGGATATTGTTTAACTATAAAGGGTATGGGTATAACCTGATGTCGTTTCGTTTAGTTTCGGCAGATGACAAAACGGCGCTTAGCAACACCCTTAACAGCGTAAAAGATTTTCCTGAGGATGGTAGACATGAGGCTTACAAAAAATTTGGGGAGGTTGCCGTTAGCACATTGTCTACAAGTTCCGCCGCGCAGAGCATTGAATTTAAAAAAATTCTTAAAAAAATACCTTATGAATATATGAGTGATTTTATCTGGGGTGTTTGCCTTTCAAGTTATAAAGTACCTGA
>JAHEEI010000008.1 GCA_024640785.1 Pseudomonadota bacterium | reverse complement strand
AGCTCTTTTTAGTGCATACTCCGGTTCAGGTTGTAGTAAACAATCCAGAAGAATGCCGCCACCCCGTCCTTCCAGCCAATCTTTTTACCTTCTGCATAGTCCCGTCCGCTATAGGAAACCGGCACCTCATAAATCTTACATTTCAGTCGCGCAAACTTGGCTGTAATTTCAGGCTCAATTCCGAAACGTTTTGAACGGATGGTAAACCGTGTTAGAAGTGTTGCCCTGAAGGCTTTATAGCAGGTCTCCATATCGGTCAGATTAATGTTGGTAAAAATATTTGAAAAAAGCGTAAAGGCCTTGTTCCCCACATAATGCCAGAAAAGGTGTACCCGCTGAGGACTGCCGAGGAATCTGGATCCATAAACAACATCCGCTCTGCCGTCAAGAATGGGTGCGAGGATTACCGGATACTCTTCAGGATTGTATTCAAGGTCCGCATCCTGAATAATTACAATATCCCCCTCAACATGCTTAAAACCAGTTGCAAGGGCCGCACCTTTGCCCATGTTTTTTTCATGAAAAATGCATTTTAATGAAGTGTCTTCTTCTGCCAGTTTCTTCAAAATATCCCGGGTGCCGTCTGTGGAGCAGTCTTCAACAAGGATGATCTCTTTATCAAAAGGGGTCTGTCTCACCCGGTCAAGCAAAGGTAAAAACGTGTCTTTTTCATTATAAACCGGTATAACTATGGAAAGCTTCATGTTTTAAGCCCCGCATACTGTTTTTAAGAACGGTTACGGTAAAGCGACGGATCGACTGCTGAAACAAAACCATCTTTATCAAGAATATTTCCAAGCAGTTTGTCTACTTTCTCTGCCTGATCAGCCGGGGATTTTATCATATTTTTGTAATCGATTACAACAATTGAAAAATTATCCTTGTCCGAGATCCATTTATGAAATTTTTTAAGCTGTGCCTTAAAAAGTTCTGAAAGCTTTTCATCTCCAACACTTGCGCCCTTTTTCCCGGTCCTTTCAAGCATCTTCCTTTGCGAAGCCAGAACTTCTTTCATCTCTCTCTGCAAAAAAACAACTCTGTACTCATGATCATCCGGCAAGTCATACAAAAGGCTATAGACCATCTTGACAACTTTTCCTTCCGCCTCTTTTACCCAGGAAGGATCTGCTTTGGTTTTTTTCACAGCTTCAAACTCATAATAGCCTTTGGGATTGTCCACATCTTTTTCTCTGATCCCGTCAGTTAAGGCGGGGATACCGCCTGCTTCTATCGCCTGCATCATCATTGAGGTTCCTGAACGGGGAAGTCCAGCCACAATTGTTATAAAGGATTTCTCCATATTTTTTATATCCTCACATTAAGAAAAGGTTTGAATGCAAACGCAAAAACCATTGAACAAATAAAGAAATAAAGTATCCACCAGTCTGTTCCACACACTTTTGAGTTTCTTTCAGGATATTCAACATTTATTGAATAAACAGGGCTGTCCTTTGAAAACGGCTTTTCAAGCGGATGAAGAAGAATATCTTCAAAACTTCTTCCGGGCCGCATCAGACTGACCTTCATAAAACCCTCACCAACAACAAACTGTTTGGTAATTTTATTACCGTCAACATCAAAGTTTAGTTCATGCCTACCGTTCTTCAGGGGTTTCAACTCCCACAGGACCTCTCCTTTGGTCACGATTTTGACAGGGCCGGTTGTCTTCTGAAATACCTCTGAGGGTTCAAGCCTGACAGATGGAAAACTTTGAAGGCTTTCATTTAGGCTCAGCCTTACAACCACCGGCTCATCAGAAACACTTAGCGGCCTGGCCTGATACCATAATCCCATCTGCGCAAGGATAAGACTGACCGGAACAATCATCACAAGCAGCGGAATTACAGCAAAATAAAGAAGTTTAAACGAAGCAATAAAAACCCTAGCCTGAGATTTAATGGTAACAGAAATACTGTCTTTAAAAAGCCATGCGGCAATCAGGTTGGCATTGACCTCATCTCTGACACTGCCGATGGCTTTCTGGTTAGAAGTATACTTGAAAATAAGCAGAAAAAGCACACCCAGAACCGCGGAAATTATGGTTATTGAAAGCCAGCCCGGCAAAACAGCGACAAATGCAAAAAGAGCACCTGAAGCCGCATTCATTAATCTGTTTAAAACCGTGAGAAGTGAAACAATAAGATCCATTTTATTCTATATATCCCAGTCCCCGGAGCTGATCATTTACCTCATCACTCCCGGAGGAAGATTCGAGCTGTGAAAGCTCCTTCTCAATAACAGCCGTTATAAATTCTTCAAAGCTGGTATACCCCGCTTTTTCCGAAGCCTTTTTCGCACGGTCATAAAGGTTTGAATCAATCTTGATCTTTGCCATTAAATCTCTCCCTTAACAACTTTTAATAAAACACGTTTATAATAACAGATTCCGTCTCCCTTATTTATCAAACAAGACAAACCCGGGATGACAACATTAAACCTTAAAAATATTCTTCCCCGTCATCGTGGATGGGATTTTCAGCCCGAATTCAGTTAAAATCGACGGGCCAAGATCAACAAGCCTCGGGTCAGGAACCAGAACCGGCCTGTTACTGAAAAGCACACCCGGCACTTCTGAAGAATCCATACAGTGATCAGCTGCCCATGCCGAGCCATTATCACTCATGATGTCTTTCTCAATATCACCAAGACAGTTCTTCCAGGAGGACCTGAAATCGCGCGCGTACCCGACAATTAAATCAGGCGCATATTTCAGTTCAGAACCAGAGTAAGTCTTGTCAGCTCTGCGCACCCTGCTTATAACCCGGCGACCATCCTTGTCCCGGACCGCTTCCAGTTTTTTTACCAACTCTTCAAGCAGGTCTTGACTCTCTTTACCGGAATTGACAATGCCATATCTTTCTCTCCCCTTAAGATTCAGATAAAGTCCGTTTATGCCAAGGGCAAAAGCCCTTGTTTGAGACCAGTCCACATCACTGAGAACGGATTTTGCATTATCCGGTCCAAGGTAACCGTTTTCACGGAGCCAGGTATTAAGATTAAACTGGCGTTTAAAGTTGGCGAACCCGTGGTCACTCATTATCATGAGGTGAGCCTTGTCACCATACTGCTTCAAAAGTTTGCCGACCAGCTTGTCCATCCTGACATAAAGGTCCTGCAGATGGTTAAAGTATTTTTTTGCCTCAGTATCAGACCGCAGGGGGTGCTTGGCATCGGAGTCCCACCAGAGCATATGTGCCTGCATATCAGTACTTGAGAAATAGAAGAACAAAAGGCCGTCATCATACTGCTCGAGCGCATAGTTTAGCAAGTTGATCCGCTCCCATAATACATATTCCGCCTGTTTCACAAATTCATCATCTGTAAAAATTCCGTTTGAAAGCGCCTTATGATCCTCCTGAAAACCGGTGGTGTAAAACCGGTCCAGTTTCTGAGAAATCATCTCGCTGAACTCAGGAGGTTCTGTTATCTGAATGTCAGGGTTTGCCGGATCTGCATTAATCGGAGTTGCATAAAGCCTGAAATTGGGAGATATTTCCTGAACATAAAACCTGCAGATACCTTTCACTTCCTTGTCCGGCATGATAGCCGGTGTTGACAGCTCAAAACTTACCGGTATCCACTTGCTCCATTCTTTTTCCTTCAGAATAATGGTGTGTCCCTGTATTTCAATAACAGCAGACTTTGCCTTTGGGTCACGCTGAACAACAAACTCAACTGAGCAGTCCTTGGGCTCTTTAAGCAGGGTATTTTTAGGCCCGATCAGTTTAATTGGCGCTGAGACATCATTGTTAAAGGTGAGCCTCGAACGCTTCCCCCCGCCTTCAGACATGTCTTTCCCCTCTTCAGAAAAATGCTGATATGTACCATAGGTCCCGAGCATGTCAGGCGTACCCATGCCTGACAGACACCTGTGATTACCCTTCTTTGAAGGACTGGGCGGATAGTTTGAAGGAAGGTCATAAAAAGTCGATTTTATTCCTGCCTTATCCAGGTAGTCCCAGAAAGGGGTGCCCGCCCTTTTTAGAATTGTTTTTGAAGGCTTATGATTAAACGGCCAGAAATCAAACTGAAGCTTGTGGTCCCCAAATTCCACATAGCCCTCTCCCGGAATTGTTTCTGCCGCAGCAAAAAACGGGTAGGCCTGTCTTTCGGGGTCCCGATGAATAAAGTCAAAAATCCCGTGTGAACCCGGACCCGCGCCATTAATGAAATTGGCCCAGGCAACCGGGCTTTGAGGCGGGTTGCTCGTACCCAGCACCCGGTATCCATTCTGTTTTCTAAGCCCGTCAAGATTTGGAAGTCTTCCCTGATCCATCATTTTCTGACAAAGACGCGGATCCATACCATCAAAACCTATCACTATGACTTTCTTCCCTTGCCCCCTGTTCGCAGCAAAAACCTTTTTCGCATTAACCCCTGCGGTTAAAGACGCCGCTGCAACAGATGACTGTTTAATAAAATCTCGCCTTGTAATTTTTTTCATAATTATCTCCTGTCTGCTACCTTAAGCGGCTTACCATCCATATGGGAAGGCATTGAAACACCGAACATATCAAGAACTGTCGGGCCTATATCCATAAGCCTGGGTTGTTCGTCCTCTATTTTTCTGTTACAGAACAGCACTCCCGGAACAAGGGACCGGTCAATACAGTGATCCCCACTCCAGGCTTTACAATTATCATGAAACACATTGTCCGTTACCTTTCCCACAGCAGTGTCCCAGGAGGCCCGATAACCCTTGTGGTATCCCACAATAAGGTCCGGCGCCTCATTCTTATAGGGGCCCATATAAATTTTTGTTGCATCGTAAACATGTTTTACAGCGGAAGCCTGATGCTGAGGGTCATTAAGCTTACACAGCTTTTCAGCAATCTCCTGCCTTAAGTTTGCAGCTTCTTCACCTTTATCGACGATTCCTTCGGCTTCGCGTCCCTTAAGGTTTAAGTATATCCCTGTTAAACCTATGGCAAAGGCCTTAGTACAGGACCAGTCCACATTTGCAAGGTTACTTACATACCGCTTGCTGTCTTTTAGCTTCAGGTAGCCATTTTCCTTCAGCCACCGGTTAAGGTCAACACCGCGCCTGAAAGTATTAAACCCGTGATCAGAAATAACCATCAGCAGGGTATCCTTATCCAAACATTTTTCAACCGTTTTTCCAAGAAGAGTGTCTGCGCGTTTATAGATCTGTTCAATGGCAGGACTTTCCTTTTGTTTAAAAGCACCATCGTGTGAAGGGTGCTCTTTGTCAATCTCACGCCAGAATGAATGCTGAACCCGGTCTGTCCCGTCAAACACACAAACACAGAGCCCCTGTTTTATGTTTTCAAGGGAATCAAAAAACATTTTTTCTCTTTCACTATCCATCTGAGTACACTGCTTAAAAAAATCTTCGTCACTGAGTATCTTTTCATTTAATGCCCAGCTGTCTTCTGCAAGACCTAGCGTAGCATAAGAACCCTGCCTTTTTGAAAGATAGGCTGAATAAACTTTCGGATGACTTATGGGCATGGCCGGCTTTGCAGGATCAAGATTAATGGGCGAAACATAAAGTTTAAACTCCGGTGAAATGTCTTTCACTAAAAACATACACACCCCTGAAATCCTTACTCCAAGAGAAGCCTTAAATTCAACTTTTATCCAGTCGCTATACTCGCCTTTTTTCAGGACATACTTTTCACCAGAAACCGTTAAATCAACACTTTCATCTGAAACCGTTTTAACTTTAAACGGACATTTAAGCGTTCCGCCTTTTTCAAGCATTGGATCTTCCGGCCCAACAAGAACGGAGCTTATAAAACCGTTCCTGTTTTCAACCTTAAAGTATTCTCCGCCAGTAGGTTCTTCCCCGTCTTTTTGTCCGGTACTATAGAAGGAGAACATTCCCTGTGTTCCGCGCAGATCAGGAGCGCACATGGCGGAAAGCTGTATCCCATAAAATTTTTCAGGAGGAAAAGTTATGGGCACCCGAATAATACTGCTAAAAACACCGTTATCACCAAGAATCTTCCAAAACGGGATGCTTTTTCTTAGCAGGCGGATGTCAGACGTCCCCAAGGGTATTCTATATTTGCCCAGAGAAAAATATCGTGAAGGACCTTTTATTGAGGTAGAGCTTAAAATGGCAGCGTATGTTTTTTTGTCCCGGGTTAAAAAATCGAAGATATTGTGTTTTCCCGGATTTGAGCCGGTTTGAAAAGTTGACCAGGCCACAGGAGATATGGGGGGCACGGTCGATGCAAGAGGTTTAAAACTGCCGGAGTCTTTAAGCTTGGTAAAGTTAGGAAGCTTTCCCTCATCCATAAACTTATTAATTAAGGAATAGTCAAGTCCGTCAAGTCCAAGCACGACCGTTTTTTTGATTCTGCTGCGGGCAGCTACTTTTCGGTAGCGAATTGTTCTTATAAGGTAACGGGCAGGCCAGGTCAGAAGGACAAAAAAAGCCGATATGATCGCAATAAACATCACAAAAAAAGAGCCTGCCACCGCAAAGCCGGCTCCAGGGCCCACATATGCGAAAACAGACGCCGGCAGAAGAAACGAAACCATAAATAAAAAGAAAACCTTGCCTAAGCAGAATCTTTTACTCATAGCAGAACAACTATCTCCATCAGCAATTGTTTAATATATTCGAAACAATATTCTTATTATATCATAGACACAGGAATGAACAAAGAACAATAAATCATAAATACCTATCAAATATTAAATAGTTATGGGCTTTTATCAGAGAGCGATAAAAAACACCATTCTATTGGAACTAAAACCCCTTGATTCACGGAACAGGTATCTCCAATTAAAAATACACATGAAAACAGAACATTGACTCTGATTCATAGTGACTAAAGGAATCTTTCCCTGAAAAATCAAGAGACACGGCTGTATTTTCGGAAATTGAAAACTGCTGGCTTGCTTTCCACTCAAATCCGGTATGAGTATCTCCCAGCATAAAATATAAGGGCCTGACAAAAAGATGAATTTTATATCTGCTTGAAACCTCTTTTAGAATACCTGCTGTCCCTCCTAAACCAAAACAGAAAGAGTTGTTAATTCTGCCGCTTACATCAAGTTCTGAGTCTGCCATTAAATAAATGGTCCCGAAAATTTTTTCATTCCACGCATAACCGCCGCCAAAAGAAAGCTTGTAATAAAGCGCTCTCTTTCCCCCAGGAAGGCTCTTCCGAGAAAAGCCCGTATCCACCTTCCATGAATAAGGCTTAAAAAACTTGTCCCGTTCTGAAATCGAAATAATATTTATAATATCAAGCTTTTCAAGCATAACCCTTTCCCTTGACGGAAAGTAGCGAAAAACCAGGTTGGTAAACTCAATTTGAGAACCTTTAACGTACCCACTGTCATCTGAAAGAAGATCATGATATGTCGGCCTTATTCTAATCTCCTGAAAAAAAGCATTATCATCACTCCTGTCAGCGCCCTTCAATAACCCAAAACCAATACCCAGCCGGTTCGGTTTATGCCCTTTTTCAGGTGGGATAGGAGAATCAATATCTTTTATATATGACTCAACATTCTTAAGTCTGCTTCGCGCTTTTGAAGCACTTAAAAAAACATCAAAGTATTTTTCCTTTGTAAGCTCTTTTCTTGAATATTTGTACTGGGAGTACTCCATCACCAGATCAAGGACTCTTGCTTTCTCTTTTTTTGAAAAATTCTGTTTTAAAACATCACCTGAGCCAATATCCCCATTATATATTTTAAGCGCAAGATCATGCAGCTCTTCTTCTGTGGCTGAAATAAGATGTTTTATCTTTGCGGATTTTGACGGCCTGTAAATTACATCTTTTACTAAATTTTTTTCAACCATCATTCTTATGGTGTCACTCGGCATTACCCACAAACCAAAACTGTCAGTGAGTTTAAGTGACGGCCTTGCCGCATCAAGCAGAAAAAGAAGCGTATAGGAGCAGTTCTCATCAAAGAAAAAATAGTCTGAATATATTTTCTGGAGCTCCCAGAGATGTAGAAGCATTAAATTTATTTCTTCTTTGGTAAGGTCGAGCCGATATTCCCACATGTCTCTGTGATCAATATCTCCGTATTCTTTGACCTTTTCATAATAGGGAAGGATTGAAAAATAACCTTTGTAAAACCCGAAAATACCCTTAAACGCGAAAAGAATACCGTTTATATCATTGCCGGTTGCAGAGTAGTTAACTGCATAGGAAAGAAGACTGCTGTTTTCAGCTGAATCGATACGGATCAGGGTGTGACCAAACATTGATGCCGGACTGTTAATGTAGCCCGAGGGAAAGACAAGGACTGCAGATTCGGGATTTATCCTTTTCAAGGTAGCATCAAATTCAGCACAGCCATCATATGGAAGAGAGGATATATCAAATTTAAGTTTCTCTTTAAGCCAGAAATATCTTGCTGAAAACCTGCAAAGTGTTTCTTTTGCTTTTTCTTTATCTTTCTGGAAAAAAGAACGGATAGTTGATTCAAGTTCGGATAAGGGATCATTCTTTCCGTTTTTTGAAAGAAAAAATTCAGCGTCATCAATCAGGCTGTTTATGCCTGACAGCCCTTTTTTGTAATGAAGGAGAATATGCCAGTAATTATCTTCGTGAAGCTTATCTTTTACCGCCTGTTCGACCAGTAAATCAACCCTGGAAAGTTCTCTGGCAAAACAAAAACAGGGTAAAAGAAAAATTGTAAAAAAAATAAAAGAAGATACGGCATTTTTAAAATATCCGTATCTTCCCTTAGTAGACATCGGCAACACTTTCCTGATTTAATTACATGAGATGTGCTATATTTTCAATGACCTCCACATGGCTGACTGACCCATCAGTAAAAATGTTTGAGAAATTCTCCTGAAGCATCTGTGAAAATTCAATTCTCTCTGAGCCCGGAACATCCATAATTTCTGCCAAAGTATCCACATATTCACCCTGACCCATTGCGACATCCTTTGCCAGATTATCCATATTATCAGCAACAAACCTGTTAAGCTTTTCATTTGACACATATTTTGATGGCAGGTTACAATCCAAGGTGCCTGAACTGATTCCAAAGGTCTGTGTACCAGAGGTACCGTTTGTGGTTGCTGCTAGAACCTGCTGTGCCAGCCCATCTGCTCCGTCAAAAAGCATTGTCCCCAATCCGCAGCCGCAGTTTTCCCTCGTCCCACCGGCAAAGGCAATTCCTGAGGCCATAAAAAAAAGTACTGTGCTTATCTGTAAAACTTTTTTCATATCAACTTCTCCTTTTATGTTGTTGTATAAGTAAAAAAGTGCTCTGATTTTATCCTGAAAACTGTCTGTTCGAGTTTATTCGAAATATAACCACAGTCTGTATTTTTTTGTCAAGTTTTTGCTGAACCGCTTCCGGTTGTAAAATCTTTAAAATCTCTCGGTTCCAAAAGAACGTTTTCAAGGTCAAGGCTAGTGATATCGATGAGGCTCTTCATGAAGAGCCTTAATTCTTAAGCCTTTTTAACTCTAATGAAAGTATATGGTGCTTTTTCCACAACTGTTTTGACATTAATCGCCATATTTCTACTCGAAAAATATCTGAAAATTATAATATTGACATGAATTTATTGTTTTCATATACTTTTTTAAATTAAAGCAATTTTTTATTATTAATAAATTTAATAAACCCAATTGGATTAACTTTACTATAACTAGAAAGGAGGGAAGTTGAAAGGAAGACAGCTACCTTTACACGAGGTTAATCTCTTTTCGATCTAAGATTAATAACCGATTATAATTTAAGGAGAAAACAATGATTAAAAATTTATGTATTGCTGCACTAGCCGTTTTTTTACTTTCATCCTGCTGTATTACCAGGTCTCCAATCATGGGTATTCTTGTTACGGATGTAACCGTACCCAGTGAAGCCGATGTAAACCTTTCCGAAGTAAAGGGTCAAATGGTTGACGGATCAGCCACTGCAAAGGGTATTTTAGGCGTTGTATGGGGTGACGCCAGTTATGAAACAGCCCTGCAGGATGCCTTGAAACGTTCCGGAGCAAAGGGATTAAAAAACATCATCGTTGACCATCATGTTAAAAATGTTCTCGGAATTGTTGCCGAATATACAACAACCGTACGCGGTATTCCAATCAAGTAATCATTGTGTTTTAAGATAATTAAAAACAGCCTGACTGCCCGTGAAAAGCGGTCAGGCTGTTTCTTTACCGTGCTTAAAACCCCATCAAAAAAAATTTTTATCCTGCCCCTCACATCAGGTTCAGGAGCCGCCCACAAATAACATACTCCTGATCAAGCTACATAAGGTTTGCTATGTTTTCAATAACATCCACATGACTGACAGATGCTTCCGTAAAAATATTTGAAAAATTATCCTGAAGCATCTGTGAAAACTCAGCCCGACTTGAACTGGAAACCCCCATCAGCACTGCCAGGGTATCCACATATTCACCCTGGCCCATAGCCGCATCTTTGGCCAGGTTATCCATGTTTTCAGCAACAAAATTGTTCAGCTGTTCGTTTGAAGCAAACTTTGAGGGCTGATTACATTCCAGGGTTCCTGAGCTGATGCCAAAGGTCTGTGTACCAAAACTGCCGTTTGTAGTTGCGGCTAAAATTTGCTGCACCAATCCGCCTTTTCCTTCAAAAAGAAGGGTTCCCAGTCCACAGCCGCAATTGTCCCTCGGCGCACCAGCGGCAAAAGCCACTCCTGAAACCGTAAACAAAAGCACCACGTTAATCAGTAAAATTTTTTTCATAATACATTCTCCTTTCATTCTTGTTTAATTGCTAAGTGGAAACTGTATAATTTGTTCCCTTTATTAAAAAGGCGGGAACTGCCTTTTTATTTCTTTTTCATTTTACGGTTTGCCTGTTTTTCCGCAATAGCAGCCTGAGCAGCAGCAAGTCTTGCGATCGGAACCCTGAAAGGTGAACAGCTCACATAGCTCATACCGGCCCGGTGGCAGAAAGCAACAGAAGACGGCTCACCGCCATGTTCACCGCAGATGCCCACTTTCAGGTTCTTCCGGGTGCTGCGCCCTTTTTGAATCCCCATCTTAACCAGCTGTCCCACGCCTTCCTGATCAAGAACCTGGAACGGATCTTTTTCAAAGATACCCTTCTCTACATACTCTTTTAAGAACTTGCCGGCATCATCACGGCTGAACCCGCAGGTCATCTGGGTAAGGTCGTTTGTTCCAAAAGAGAAGAACTCGGCCTCTTTTGCGATCTCATCAGCAATGAGAGCCGCCCTTGGAACCTCGATCATCGTACCGATCATGTAATTCACCTTTGTTTTTTTCTTTGCGAAGACTTCTTTAATGGTTTTTTCGATAATTTGTTTGCAGAATTCCAGCTCGCCCAGCTCACCTACCAGAGGAATCATGATTTCAGGATGAACATCTATCTTCAGCTTCTTCACATTGATAGCCGCTTCAATAATCGCCTGGGCCTGCATCTTGATAATTTCCGGATAAGTTATTCCAAGCCTGCATCCACGGTGACCCAGCATGGGATTAAACTCATGGAGGTCTGCCACTTTTGCTTTTACAACTGCAGGTGAGACTTTAAGCACCTTTGCCATTTTTTTCTGGGAAGCCTCATCCTGGGGAACAAACTCATGGAGCGGCGGATCGATCAGACGGATAGTTACCGGACGGTTTCCCATTGCTTTGAAAATTCCCTCAAAATCTTTTCTCTGAAGGGGAAGCAGTTCCTTTAACGCCTTAACCCTGCCCCCAGTATCATCAGCCAGAATCATCTTGCGAACAGATATAATTCTGTCTTCTTCAAAGAACATATGCTCGGTGCGGCAAAGACCGATACCTTCCGCTCCGAACTTAACCGCAGTTGCCGAATCACCCGGGGTGTCCGCGTTGGTGCGCACATTAAGCCTGCGAGCTTCATCCGCCCATTTCATAAGGGTCTGAAAATTACCGGACAGTCTTGCTTCAACGGTCTTGATCTGACCCTTATACACAGCACCGGTTGATCCGTTAAGAGAAAGATAATCGCCTTGTTTCAAGGTGAGCTTACCCACCTTAATGGTCTTTGATTTATAGTCGATCTTTATCTCACCCACACCTGCAACACAGCAGGTTCCCATTCCACGGGCAACAACCGCCGCATGAGAGGTCATACCGCCGCGTGAGGTCAGAACACCCACTGCCGCGTTCATTCCCGAGATATCTTCTGGAGATGTCTCTATCCGAGCCAGGACTACCTTCTCTCCCCTTTCGGCCCAGACTTCAGCGTCATGGGCATTAAAAACGATCCTGCCGGTTGCCGCGCCCGGTGAAGCCGGAAGACCCTTTGCAATCGTTTCCGCATTTTTTTCAGCCTTTGCATCAAACATGGGATGAAGTAACTGATCCAGCTGTTCAGGCTCTATCCGCATCAGGGCTTCTTCTTTGGTGATCAGTTTTTCCTTGACCATATCAACCGCGATCTTAACCGCTGCGGCTGCGGTTCTTTTCCCTGAACGGGTCTGAAGAATGTAGAGATTTCCTTCCTGGATGGTAAACTCCATGTCCTGCATATCCGCATAATGTTTTTCCAGTTTGTCCTTAAGCCCCACCAGTTCCTCGTACTGTTTTTTATCCTGACGGGCAAGGGTTGCAATCGGAAGCGGCGTCCTGATTCCGGCAACCACATCTTCGCCCTGTGCATTCATCAGGTATTCACCGTAAAACTTGTTTTCACCGGTTGAAGGATCACGGCTGAAGCAGACACCCGTTCCCGAGGTTTCGCCCATGTTCCCGAATACCATGGACTGTATATTCACCGCGGTACCGATGAGGCCCTTGATATCATTGAGCTTGCGGTAAGTGATGGCGCGGTCATTATTCCATGATATAAAAACTGCGTTGATGGACTTTTCAAGCTGTGTCCACGCATCGTCTGGAAAATTTTCCTTTGTCACCTTCTTGTAAATTGCTTTATACTGTTTAACCACGTCCTTAAGGTCCTGTGTGGACAGATCCGTATCACTTTTAGCCTTAGCCGCTTTTTTCTTTTTTTCAAGTATTTCCTCAAAAGCATAATGGGGAACATTCATCACCACATCTCCAAACATCTGAATGAAGCGGCGATAGGCATCCCAAGCAAAACGTTCATTTCCGGTCTTCTTCACCAAGCCTTCGATAACCTTTTCATTTAAACCGAGATTCAAAACTGTGTCCATCATCCCAGGCATGGACGCTGCTGCTCCCGAACGCACTGATACCAGAAGAGTCTTGTTTGGGTCGCCCAGTTTTGTCTTCATCACACTTTCGAGTTTTTTCAGATTCTTCTGAATTTCTTCTTTCAACCCTTTAGGCCATTTTTTCTTATTTTTGTAAAAATGGTCACATGCTGTTGTGGCAATGGTAAATCCTGCGGGAACCGGCATGCCAAGATTGCACATTTCAGCAAGGTTAGCACCTTTGCCACCGACGATTTCCTTCATGTCAGCCCTTGCTTCTGTTTTTTCGCCTCCGAAAAAATAAACAAACTTTGCCATAACTTTTTTCCTCCTGAAAATTTTTATTCTGAAGATATCTTTGAGAAGTCTGCAAAATCAGTAAAAAGAGAGTTCACTCCGCACAAAAGCGCAAGCCTGTTCTGCATAACCTTCTTGTCCTCTGCCATGACCAGAACATTATCAAAAAAACCGTCCACTGTTTCACGAATGGACGCGATCATTTTTAAAGCTTCGACATAGGATTTCTTTGCCATAAGATCTTTCACCTGATCTTTGATCTCAGTATACTTGTCAAACAGTCTGTTTTCTTCAGGTTGTTCAAAAAGAACGCTGTCTGGATTTCGATCCGGGTCTATAAGCTCAGAGGACTTGCCTGTAATTATATTTACCACTCTTTTAAATGCCGATGCAAGGGGTTCAAAATCAGGCTCCTTTTTCATCTGCTGGAGAGCCTCGATTCTGCTAGCAATGTCAGCCACATCATCCACTCCAAGACAGAGGATCGATTCCACCACGTCATGGGAAAACCCTTTTGAAATAAACAGGTTTATGAGTCTGCCCCTGAAGAAACCCAGCACATCCTGAGTTATCTCTTCGGCGGGTCTTTCGATCTTTTTCCCGAGAAGGGAAACAGACCTTTCTATACTTTCTTTAAGCGAAAGCACGTACTTTTTATCAAGGATGATATTTATAATTCCCAAACACTGGCGTCTTAAGGCGTAAGGGTCTGCGGTTCCTGTGGGAATAATTCCAATACTGAAACAACCCGTAATAGTATCCAGCTTGTCCGCGATACTGACCACTGCGCCAATGTCCGATAACGGCAGTTTGTCTTCGGCAAATCTGGGAAGGTAATGCTCAAATATTGCTTCTGATACTTCTTTGGGTTCACCAGAAATTCTGGCATATTCCCGACCCATAACACCCTGCAGGGTTGCAAACTCTCCCACCATCTCAGAGACAAGATCTGCCTTGCACAGGAATGCGGCTCTTTCAATCATTTCTTTCTGACCGGTCTTTCCAAGCAGGTCTGCGATAAAAAGACCCAGCGCCTGAAAACGAAGAACCTTTTCATAGGAGGTTCCAAGTTTTGCCTGAAACAGGACATTTTTAAGTTCTTCTGCCATTTTAACAAGCGATTTTTTCTGATCCTCCACATAGAAAAACTCTGCGTCAGCCAGGCGAGCCCTTAACACGCGTTCGTGTCCGCTTATCACTACCTTTGGGTTTTTTGTGTCGGTATTATTTACCGCGATAAAAGCGGAGAGAGGTTTTCCTTCTTTATCAAGAACCGGAAAATATTTCTGATGCTTTTTCATCGGGGTGAGAATAACTTCTTTAGGCAACTTTAAATATTCATCATCAAACCGGCACAAAACCGGAAAAGGCGATTCGATGATTTGTGACACTTCATTTAACAGGTCCTCATCTGCGTCAGGAACGCCCCCGGCTTCAGCCGCCAGTTCAAGTATCTTCTGCCGGATTATCTTTTTTCTTTCATCCGGATCAATGATTACATAAGCTTTTTTTATCTCCTTAAGATAAGATGAAATCCCAGTAACTTTAATGCTGGCAGGAGACATAAACCTGTGCCCGCGGGTTTCATCTCCGGACTTTATATTGCCCATGGAAAAAGATATTTTTTTGCCTCCAAAAAGAGAAACAATCCAGTGAACAGGTCTTGCAAACCGCACATCAAAATCTGCCCATCGCATAGATTTAGGGCAGGGTATTGATGTCATTACTTTTTCAAGCATCCCAGGAAGCAAAGTTTCCGTTCCCACGCCAAGCTCTTTTTTCTCTACAGAGACATATTCACCTTTCTCTGTTTTAACTATTACAAGATCGCCTGCATCAATGCCCTGACCTCTGGCAAAACCAATGGCTGCCTTTGTCGGGTTGCCTTCAGCATCATAGGCAATATTTTTTGCCGGCCCCAGTTTTGTAAATTTGAGATCCTCCTGTTTTTCGGACACTCCGGATGCCAGAAGGACAAGCCTGCGCGGAGTACCAAAGGTTTTTAACTCTTCAACCCCTATCCTTTTTGAAACAAATTCCTTTTCCATCAGCTCCTTAAGGGATGAAAGTATCCCTGGCATAAACGCGGCAGGTATTTCTTCGGTTCCAACCTCAAGAAGAAGTTCTTCGGCCATTGACAAAGTCCTTATCTGTAAAAATAATTATTATAGTCTATTTCTTAATCAGAGGGAAACCCATCTCTTCACGCTGGTTCAAATATGCTTCAGCCACTTTGCGTGCAAGATTTCTTACCCTTGCAATATAGCCGGTTCTCTCAGTAACGCTTATCGCACCCCTTGCATCAAGCAGGTTAAAAGCGTGAGAACACTTTAAACAATAATCATAGGCCGGCAGCACCAGCCCCCTTTCAAGAATTGAAAGAGATTCTTTTTCATATGTTCTAAAAAGGTTAAAAAGCATTTCCTGGTCTGATACTTCAAAGTTATACTTCGAAAACTCTACCTCACCCTGATGATGGATATCTCCATAACTTATGCCTTTTGTCCATTCCAGATTGTAAACATTGTCTTTCTGCTGTAAATACATGGCAATTCTCTCAATACCGTAGGTTATCTCAACAGATACCGGCTTAAGATCAAGCCCTCCGGCCTGCTGGAAATAAGTAAACTGGGTTATTTCCATTCCATCAAGCCAGACCTCCCAGCCAAGCCCCCAGGCCCCCAGGGTTGGAGATTCCCAGTCATCTTCTACAAAACGGATATCATGCTCAAGCGGACCTATTCCCAGAGTTTTTAAACTGTCAAGATAAAGTTCCTGAATATCCATAGGTGATGGCTTCATGATTACCTGAAACTGGTAATAATGCTGCAAACGGTTAGGGTTTTCACCGTACCTTCCGTCAGTAGGACGTCTTGACGGTTCAACATAAGCAACATTCCACGGCTCCGGACCAAGGCACCTTAAAAAAGTTGCGGGATTAAACGTTCCTGCGCCAACCTCAATATCGTACGGCTGCTGAATGATACAATTTTTTGAAGCCCAGTAGTTCTGCAGACCCAGTACAAGATCCTGAAAAGTCAAAACATCATCCTCCAATTTAAAAATAAATTAAAACTCTATATCAAAAATCTAACAGATTTGTAAAAGGTTTCAGCTGCACGTCACGCAAAACTGAAGACGAAACTGAACACAGCAGATAGTCTTTTTACGATGTAGTCGCCTACCTAAGCTGGTCAAGCAAATCCAGCGATTTCGGTCTTCTCCCAACGTGATATTCCAGAAACTTACCAAAAATCATCTTCCCTTCCTCGTTTGCCGAGGGAGAAAAAAATATCCTTTTTATCTTTAAAAGGGTTAGGTTCTGTGCCTGCTGAAAAATCCTTATGGTACCGTTTGACAGCGGCAGAAGATTAGGATGCTTATTCAGACATTTTGAACAGACAATTCCTCCGCGTTTAACCGAGAACCGGTACCTTTCCTCAACCCTGAACTCATGTCCGCAGGTTGTACAGCTTAAAAACTGCGGCTGATATCCAAGCAGCGAAAAAAGACGGAGCTCAAATATCCTCATCAGGTCTTCTCGAAAGCCATCTTCTTTTAAAAGGTTTAAAAAAAAGAGCAGCAGAGAAAATATTTCCGAATTTTTTTCTCTTTCAGGAGTCATTGTATTTACAAGCTCCAGAAAATAGCTCCCATAAATAACCTTTCGCAGGTTATGGGCCATCTCTGTAAACATGTTAATAATATGACATCTTTCAAACCTTACAAGCCCCTGAGTCTCTTTTTCAACAAAGAAAATCTCGTTATGGGTAAAAGGCTCTAAAGCGTTCCCGAATCTTTTTCGGCTCCTTTTCGCGCCCTTTGCAATACCTCTTATCTTTCCAAAATCTTTTGTGTAAACAGAAACAATCCTGTCCCACTCAGCAAAATCTGTTGTTTGCAGTATAATGGCTTCTGTTGAAAGATGGAGCATTTAAAAATATCACTTCTATCTTTAAAATAATAACCTTAGCCCTAATCTCTGTGCATAAAAAAATCAACTTTCTGCTTCATACAATCGTCTTCATTAGCACTGATGCCAGCAAAAAATATATATTTATCGCAATAAGATCGTTGGAGGTGGTAACAAGCGCTCCGGAGGCAACAGCTGGGTCAATTCTCATCTTTTTAAAAAATATCGGAATAAGAACACCTGTAAAAGCGGCAAAAGTTATGGTTATAAACATTGCAAGAAATATTGAAATACCCAGGACCATATTGCCGTGCCACACCATCCCGATAAAGGTTCCGATAAAGGCACAGATCAGTCCTATCACGATTCCCACAACAAGTTCTTTTAAAACCATCTTTCTAAGATTTAGAAAATCAATCTTCCCGGTCGCGAGCCCGCGGACAACAATCGAGGAAGACTGGACTCCCACGTTACCGCTCATTGCGCAGATTACCGGCACAAACGTCACAAGAGCCAGAAGTTCTTTTAAGGTCGATTCATAAACCCACAAGAAATAACCGCTTAAAAGAGTTCCGAAAAGAATAAATACCAGCCATGGCAGTCTTGTCATGCACACCTTGTAGGTTGAGCCGCTGTACACTACATCTTCTTCTTCAGAAATACCAGCCATTCTGAAGATGTCTTCAGAATCCTCTTCCTGAATAACATCAATAACATCATCAACCATGATACGCCCGAGCAGGTGCATATCACCATCAACAACAGGAAGGGCTATCAGGTTATACTTTTTAACCGTGTTGGCAACCTCTTCCTGATCCATATCTGCGGTTGCGTAAATAACCGATTTTTCCATGATACTTGAAATTTTAGTTTCCGCCTTTGACAGAATAAGCTTTCTAAGAGGCAGAACCCCCACAAGCTTTTTATCTTCGTCTGTTGCGAAAACATTATGGAAATCTTCTACGTCGTCTGAAATGGACCGGATAAGGTCAATGGCCTCTGCTACCGTGGAATGCTGCTCAACAGAAATAAGCTCTGTCTGCATGATGCCGCCGGCAGAGTCTTCCGGATACTCCAGAAGTTTCTGAACATCTTCTGATTTTTCCCGGTCAATATGGCTCAGGATCTCCTTTGCCTGCTTTTCGGAGAGTTCCCCGATAAAGTCGGCAGCATCATCAGAGGGCATGTCCTCAACGATTTCATAAAGCTCTTCAGAGGACATGTCTTCAACAAGGAGCTCACGGGAGAGATCATTGAGCTCCATAATAACATCTGAAGCTGTCTCAACATCAAGGATACGGAAAAGCTTTGATTTTTTCTCCTCCTCAATATTTTCCAGAAGCTCCGCTATATCATCCGGATACAACTTTGATATAAGCGTAAGAATTTTAATTTCCTGACCTTTATCAATCAGCTTTTCAAGAGCGTCTTTATATTCATATATTTTTTTCATTTCATGAATTCCGTTTTAACCGTGAGATCAGTTAAGTCCTTAAAACGAGAATTTACCGTCTAAGTATTTGAAAAATGGATGTTTGTATATACTTCACATTAAATAATTTAATTAACATTATGCCTTAACAAAAGCAAGCTCTAACTGAAAATGTTTGACAATTTATAATTAAAAGATACTATTATTAAATAACCCATTAAAGAAGTTATACCCAGAATATACGGTTTGTTATAGCGTTACATTCGTATCTAAAATAACAGACTGGTAAATATTTTTTGAACGAACACTTTTCAGGAGATAAAAAATGTCAAAAGAGTATGTAATGCCGCTTGATCTTGATCAGTCCTATAAAGTAAAAGACATTTCTCTTGCCGAATGGGGATTAAAAGAAATGCAGCTATCTGAAAACGAAATGCCTGGTCTTATGGCTGTGCGTGAAAAATATGGTCCGTCAAAACCCTTAAAAGGCCTTAAGGTCATGGGCAGCCTGCACATGACCATTCAAACTGCCATGCTCATTGACACGCTATATGAGCTTGGCGCTGATCTACGATGGGCATCATGCAACATTTTTTCAACTCAGGACCATGCTGCTGCTGCAATCGCAAAAAAAGGAACTGCGAAAGTTTTTGCCTGGAAAGGCGAAACTTTAGAAGAATACTGGTGGTGCACAGAACAGGCTTTGACCTGGCCTGATGGATCAGGGCCCGATCTGATAGTTGATGACGGTGGAGACGCAACCCTTCTAATTCATCAGGGCATAAAAGTTGAAAAAGACCCCTCACTGACTGAACAGTCATTTGACCACCATGAAATGGAAATCATTATGGCCCGCCTGAAAGAAAGTGTTAAAAACAACCCTGACAAGTGGACAAAAATAGGATCAAAGGTAAAGGGTGTATCAGAGGAAACAACAACCGGCGTCCACAGACTTTATCAAATGATGGAAGCAGGGGAACTTCTTTTCCCCGCAATTAATGTCAATGACTCTGTCACCAAATCAAAGTTTGACAACCTGTACGGCTGCCGGGAGTCCCTGGCTGACGGAATCAAGCGTGCAACAGATATTATGATTGCTGGAAAAGTTTGCGTTGTACTTGGATACGGTGATGTGGGAAAGGGTTGTGCTGAATCCATGCGGAGTTACGGTGCACGGGTAATTGTCACAGAAATAGACCCGATCTGCGCTTTGCAAGCTTCAATGAGCGGCTATGAAGTAAAAACCATGGAAGACGTAGTAGGACAAGCAGACATCTTCATAACCACAACCGGCAACTTTCATGTTATCACAGGCAAGCATATGGAAAACATGAAAAACGAAGCCATCGTCTGTAACATTGGCCATTTTGACAGTGAAATAGACATGTCATACCTTGAAAAATCAGGCTGCACGAAAGAAGCTGTAAAGCCGCAGGTGGACAAATGGATTTTGAAATCAGGCCGTTCAATTATCGTTCTTGCCGAAGGAAGACTGGTTAACCTTGGATGTGCAACTGGGCATCCGAGTTTTGTCATGAGTAACAGTTTTACCAACCAGGTTCTGGCACAGATAGAGCTTGCTGAAAAAGAACTTGAAAACAAGGTGTATACTCTTTCAAAGAAGCTGGATGAAGAAGTGGCTCGTCTTCACCTTGACCGGCTCGGGGTCAAATTAACAACACTGACTAAAGAACAGGCAGACTACCTCGACATACCTATAGAAGGCCCGTACAAGCCGGATCATTACAGATACTAAAAAAGCACGGATTAAATCGTTATAACGAACACTAACACTTTTAGAGCATAGCACTCGGTATTAAGCGCTTGCTTTAATAACGCTAACGATTTCAGATACTTATAATATGGAAATAATACTCTTCAGCATAGTTGCTTATCTGGTTGGATCTATTCCGACTTCAATAGTCCTTGCAAAGCTTTTCTCAAAGGATGATATTCGAAAATCAGGGAGCGGCAACATCGGCGCTACCAATGCCTCCCGGATACATGGAAAAAAGTTTGGAGCACTTACCTTGCTGGGTGATACGCTTAAAGGCTTTCTGCCGGTATGGGCAGGTACTCTCATTTTTGATTCGCCTTTATTGTTTGCAGTCATCGGACTGGCTGCGTTCCTGGGACATCTTTTTCCTGTATATTTGAAATTTAAAGGAGGAAAAGGGGTTGCAACCGCATTCGGTATATTTTTATGCCTTGCACCCACAGTCATTCTTGTTGAGCTTTTAATCTTTGTGCTGGTTGTATTTCTGTGGCGTTATGTTTCTCTTGCCTCGTTAACTGCCTCCGCAACCATACCGTTGCTGACGCTTGCGTTCTCCTGTCCATCTCCTGTTATCCTTCTGAGCGTGGTTATGGCCATCCTTATTTTCACTAAACATCTCGATAATATAAAACGGCTCACTTCAGGAACAGAGAATCGTATCAATTCAAAATAACAGCCCATTTTATTTTTTCTCTTATACCCGTACGCATAATAAGTCAGGCCAAGTAACTGCGCTGTTTTTTTCATTAAAGACTGCCTTTTCATCTGTCTCACGCGCATAGTGCGCTTCCAGATTCTCAAACATAAAGGGTATATAATAATTCTCCACAGTATATTTTAGTTAATAGTGTAATTGAAAGAACTTATTAAGTGACTGTCTAAAAATACAATACTTAATCTTGACACAAGAAGTACAGTTAAAACAACCAAGAAATCTGAGGGGAAAGTTTTTCCGCACAAGCACACTATTAAAATACAGACAAAAAAAACAAGAACGCTGACATTTGTTTCATTAGAAACAATTTATACCCATGATTAAAAATAATTCCTTCAGCCTAGCACTTTCACCTTTAAAGCTAACATTGGCTATTAGTAGTCTAACTATCTGGCTGTGCGCTTTAGCTTTATTGATCTATTCCGGCCCGCAATATGTCCCGTATACCAAAGCCTTATTACATAGTGATTTTGAATCAGCCCAAAAAAAAGATAATCGCTCGATCCAGTTAGTTCTTAAGCCCTGGCATCACGTTTCACAAGGTGTTACCTGGGAACCAGGCAATGGTTTTTCAGGAAGTGCAGGCATTAAGCTTGAAGCAAATACTCAAAATAAACCCTCTGTAGAATGGGTGCTTTCAAATCCTCAGAGTTTTTCATTTTTGAAGTTCTGCGGCAAGATGCGCTCGGAAAAAATAATCCGTGGTGAAGAAGAATGGCATACAGCCCGGTTCCTGGTTTGTTTTACAAAAGAGGGTGAGGAGCAGTGGGACATTCCTCATGTAGCAGGAGGGCTGACAGGGACATCCGACTGGAAAGAATTTATAAAAACATTCCCGGTTCCAGCTTTTGCAGAAGAGGCACATGTCGTTATTGAAAACAAAGGCGAATCGGGAGCTGTCTGGTGTGATGACATTTTATTGATGCCTGTTAAACTTAACACCAGACACCTTCTCTATAAAAATATATTTTTCATTTTCAGCACTGTTATCGGAGTTGTGCTTAGTCTTGTTGTGATAATCACATTTCGTTTATGGAAAAGGGGTGGCTGGATACCCCTGGCTATTGCTGCAGTTATTATTATAGGTGTTGTATGTTCAAACAGTTACCTGAAAATGCTTGCCAATATGTTTAACATAGAATCAGTCCATTTAAAAAGTTTTGGTCACTTCTTATTGTTTTTCATATTCGGAGTCGTGTCAATTTGTCAGTTAGGTACAAGGGTACCCGTTCGCACCACTAAATCTTTATTTCCGCCATATTCTTTTCCTGTTTTTGCGGGATTAGTTCTTTTTGCATCCTTAACAGAATCATTACAGTTTTTCACCCTTGATAGAACCCCGAGCTTTTTTGACCTGTTAATAGATACGACAGGCCTTGGTGTGGGGATTGGACTTGCTTGTTTTGTAAAAAAACAACTCCGCAAATAGCAGTTGATTCTTTCTCTCACAAATATTGGCACAACTAAGTGGGGCAAGCCACCCTTTTTACATAACCTTAAGTAATCTTGAAAAGCCCTAAAAGCAACAATACGTATCAGACATGCAAATTGAAATTATCTAGAAATGATTAAACATGTGTTCTGGTAAGCCAAAGTGAAATAGTGGAAAAGTTTCAGGTTATCTCTCTTAATATTCTTTTTGCAAAGACACTTAAGGTGTCATCCCTGGCACCCATCACTGTGTAAAGATCTCCCGATCTTGCCATTTTCTTTATACGAACAAGGACATCTTTCCTGCTTTCAGAACAGATACATTCAGGTCCCGCAACCTTATTTATAAGATCTTTTGAAGAGATGCTCCTGTCAGCGGTTCCGCCTACATCATAGATCGGAAGACACATCAAGCAATCTTTTTTATCTAATTTTAAACTGAAAACTTTTGCCAGGTCATCTAACAGAAACCGGGTCGGCCCGTAGCCATGAGGCTGAAAAACAACTATAAGCCTTTTGCATTTATTCTTAAGCGCAGCCAAAGAAGCTTCTATTTTATCCGGATTATGGGCAAAGTCATCAACAACAGTAATGTTGTTTTTCCTTCCCGCAATTTCTAGCCTGCGCTTAATTCCTTTAAAAGAGGCAAGCCCTTTTTTTATTTTTTCTGCAGGGATATCAAGAAATGAACAGACCGCAATTGCTGCAAGAGCATTACAGACATTGTGTTTGCCTGGAACCTTAAGTGAAAAAGCGGTTCCCATGCAATCAAATTTTGTTTTCCATGCTGAAAATTTAATATTCTCCGCATAGATATGGTTTTTTCTTGATAGTCCAAAGCTGACCACATTAGCAGCTTTTATTTTCGAAGTTTCTTTGCAGTCCCCATTAATAATTAGACATGTTTTTGTATTTGAAGCAAAAATTTTAAAAAGTTTATTAAGCTCTTTTACCTCTTTGTGATCTCTGGAAATATTTGTGATAACACCGATGCTGGGAACAAAACGGACAATACTTCCGTCGCTTTCATCGACTTCTGAAATCATAAATTGAGAATTTCCACCCTTTGCATTTCCGATTGATATCCCGGACACATACTGACTTATTATGCCCCCGTTTATTACCGCAGGCGCCATACCGGCACAGTCCATAACCGATGCCGCCATTCCGCAAACCGTACTCTTACCGCTGGTGCCAGCTATTCCAATACCAAAAAGTCTGTTAAAAATACGAGAAAGAAGCTCTGCCCGATGAAGAATCGGAATATCAAGAGCTTTTGCTTTTTTAAGTTCGGGACTGTCTGCCTCTATTGCAGTAGACACCACCATAAAGTCCAGCTCTTTTGATATCAAATCACCGTTTTGAGGAAAAAGAGAGATCCCCTGTTTCTTTAGTTTGCTAAAAAGCCTTCTGTTTATTTTTCTATCAAAACTTCTGTCAGACCCGCCAACCCAGTGCCCCTGATATTTTAGCACTTGGGCAAGGGCACTCATTCCGCTTCCCCCAATACCTGTGAAATAATATTTTTTTTGATTTTTTTTCTTCATTATTTTATATAATTTATTTTAAACAATTATCTAATAATGCTATTATAAATAAATAATCTAACATTGTCTTTAAACACATTTTTTTATCCATATTAACAAAACAGCCCTATTTTTAACAGCGAAAAGGTTTTGTTTTCAGAAACCGCCAAAGACGTAAAGGAGCCTAAAACAAAATGAATTTTAAAGAGATAGGTGAAAGCATAGGCCTTAATAAAGAGGAATACCTTGAAATGCTAGAAATCTTTTTTGAATCTGGCGGAGAAGACCTTAAAAACCTTGAGACAGCAATAAAAGAATCTGACGCGGAAAAAGCGCACCGAGCATCTCACTCCATCAAGGGATCCTCTGGAAGCCTTATGCTTGACCCAATTCATAAAATTGCTAAATCAATGGACGATATATTGCGTACTGGAAAGTTTGACAATGTTGAGGAGTTACTAAGCAGGTTAAGGTTTGAATACGAAACAATTAAAAGGGCTTTTTTAGAAAAAAGGGAAGAATGATAGCTAATTTTTTTCAGCTTCTGAAAACATATTTTTCTGTTTCCAGCCTTCTCTTTCAATAATCTTTTTCACATAAGGATCTACAGTAAGATTTTCTATATCAAACTCCTGGAGAGCATCAACAAAAACATCGATTTTCTCGGAGAGGTGAAGATTCTTATCAAAAATAACCCTGTATTCTCCCCGCACCTTACACAAACCGCCCTTAACATTATAGGCTGCCTTTTTCATACTTACGCCGCATATTTTTATTGCAAGGTTGTCAGCGATAGTTTCGAGCTGTTCTAAAACCAAGGATTCTTTCATTTTTCAGCACTTTTCCTCAATAGTGTTTCCTCAATAATTTTTTTGCCGTTCACCAGATGATTCGTCTTAACTTCAAGGGTTATATTATTATCGTACCCTTTCCCCTTCAAATCAAGTAAAATTGAAGAAAAATCTATTTTCCCCTCCCCAAGAGGAAGATGCAGATCATCTTCCGGGCTGTCCCCTCCTAAATTATCATGGATATGTAAGTGTTTTATATTGTCAAAACAGTTGGCGATAAAACCATAAGACCTGTTTTTCTTTGAAAGAAGCTCTCCATGTCCAACGTCAAGCGTCATTCCAAGAGTGTCTATTTCCTCAAAAATCGGGAAAAAGTCAGACCAGGACTCACTAAGGTTTTCAATACAAAGAAGCACTCCTTTATCTAATGCATAAGAATTCAATTCTCCTATCAGCAAAAGCTTATCTTTGATAATAGCTTTATCAATAAACCTGTTGTCCATCCAAAAATGAATGGTAAAAAGCTTAATTGAAAGCCGGGGAAGACAGTCAATGATCGATTTTAACTCCGGCAAGAACTCCTTTTTTAATACTTTCGGTTCGAAGGCATTACCCTCTTCAGGCCCATGAGCCAGAAAGTAAATCCCGTACTCATCCTTTATTCTTTTGAGGGACTCGATTTCTTCCTTACAGAACTTTAAAGAATCAAGGACACTTATTTCGGCAAAAGGAAAACCCATCCTAGCTATCTGCTCCGCATCTTTTATACTGTGCGCCCGTCCGCCTGTCTTCATTTCCTCTCTCTTCTTGAGCCTTTTTATTTACTGCCTAACCCTTAGCGTACCATCTGGTGCTTCAACAACGCGAATGCGGTCACCAACAGCATACTCATCATCCTTTTCCTGAACAATTACTCTTATACGTCCGTCGTCAAGTTCCACCTCAAGCTCAACACCTGGTTTTATCTTTGTTTTTTCTTCAATTTTAGACCCTGCAGCAGCACCCCCAAGGGCACCAACAGTGGTCGCAACAGTCCTGCCGCTTCCACCACCGATCGTTGATCCGACAACACCGCCCAATACGGCCCCGGCAATTCCACCCACCACACCTTTGGTTTCAGTCTGAATCTTCACATCCGCTACGTTGAGAACGGTTCCATAGTAAACAGATAACGCAGACTGTGCCTGAGTTCTCGTATAAGTTTTGCTTCCCTGGCTGGTTGAAGTACAGCCTGTAAAAACAGTGATGATACTCAGAATAAATATACACATTAAAGCAAGTCCTCTTTTTTTCATAATGCCTCCTTTGAATATAAAAAGGGTGTTCCAGTTTTGTTATGGATTGAAAAAGGGTTAAAGGCCTGTAAGAACTATAAAATTAGCCTATATTATTAGCTGTGTCAATACAACAAACAATAATTAAATCACTATTAAAAACAAAAACTGCGTTTAATTTTATTTATTGTTTGTTTCTCATCTTTTCTTTTTTGAGAGGTAAACGAGGATTTTGAAAGGAATTGGGGTTTTTTGCTGCTGATTTATCCCTTAATCACACCCAGCGGTTTCATGCGCGCGACTTTTTTTGCGATACCGGCTTTGGCAACCACATCAACCACCATGTTCACATCTTTGTAGGCATCCGGCATTTCTTCAACCAGGGTGAATCTTCCGGCCGCACTTACAATAATGCCCCTGTCTTCCAGTTCCCGGTATATGGCTCTTCCCCGGGCTGCTTTTTTGGCCTGATTTCTGCTCATTAACCTTCCTGCCCCGTGGCAGGTGCTGCCGAAGGTTTCTTCCATTGCTTTTTCAGTGCCTATAAGCAAGTGTGAGTATCTGCCCATGTCTCCCGGGATCAAAATCGGCTGGCCGATTTTTTTGTAGTCATCCGGAATCTGGGAGTGGTCAGGGGGGAAGGCCCGGGTAGCGCCTTTTCTGTGGACACAGACCTTTTTCTTTTTACCTTCAACCCGGTGCTCTTCTATCTTTGCGATGTTGTGGCAGACGTCATAGATCAGTTCCATTTTCAGGTCGCGGGGATTTGTTGCAAGGACCTGCTCAAAGGTTTCTCTTATCCAGTGTCCAATAATCTGCCGGTTGGCAAAGGCATAATTTGCAGCGCAAGCCATTGCGGCAAGATAGTTTTGCCCTTCTTTTGAATTGACTGGTGCGCAGCACAGCTGTCTGTCCGGAAGGTTGATATTATATTTTTGGGCGGCCTTCAGCATTTTTTTGATGGAGTCGTCACAGACCTGATAGCCGAGTCCCCTTGAGCCGGTATGGACGGATACGGTGATCTGTCCCTGCTTCAGTCCCAGCTGAGTAGCTGTCTCTTCGTCATATATTTCATCGATAAAAGCGATTTCAACAAAATGGTTACCTGAACCCAGGGTGCCGAGCTGCGGCTGCCCTCTTTTATAGGCTTTTTCAGAAACCAGAGAGGGGTCTGCTTTTTCAATTTTTCCATGGTCCTCTATATGAAGGATATCGTTGTATGAGCCAAACCCGTTTTTTACAGCCCAGGCAGCGCCGTTTTCAAGGACCTCTTCAAGCTCTTTGCTGCTGAGCTTTAGGTCCTTTCTTTTTGAGCCGATACCGGAAGGGATATTAAGGAAGAGTCCGTCAACAAGGGTTTTTAAGTGTTCCGAGATATCTTCTTTTTGAAGAGCTGTTTTAAAGAGCCTGACCCCGCAGTTGATATCGTATCCAACCCCGCCGGGAGAGACGATGCCTTCATCCAGGTCAAAAGCTGCCACCCCGCCGATGGGGAACCCATATCCGCAGTGGATGTCCGGCATGGCCATTGACGGGCCCACAATACCCGGCAGACAGGCAACATTTGTTACCTGTGAAAGACTATCGTCCTGTTTTATCGAGGGAATCATTTTTTCATCGGCATAGATTATACCGTGGGTTTTCATATCGCGGCACTTTTCAATGCGCCATTTTGTGTCGTCTATTTTTTCAAGAGAAATTGGTTTGTCAGACATTTTTTACCCATTGTTTTGGGTGGTTAAAGCATTATATGTCAAGCACAACCTCCGCCTGCCATCGTCCGTTTTTTTCTTCTATTTTAAGCTTGTGATAGGTGACGGCCTTAACGCTGTTTTTAATGGTATGGACAGCTGAATTAAAAAACTCTCCTTCTGCTTCCGCAGAAAGAGAGTTTTTATTAATGGATATAATGTTAAATCTGTTAAAAAGCAGGTCTTCTGTTTCAAAGGTGTAGAGCAGGGCTCCCATCCATTCAACCAGCAGTTCTTCTGCTGAATCTCGCTGAAAACGGAAAACCTGTTTTGTGGCAGGGCTGACCTTTAATATATCTGTCAAAGTGTCAAATAAGGCATAACCTGCATTTGCAAACAGAGCCGGCAGGCTGTTTCCGAAAATCCTAAGCCCGATGTCTGCAGTGTGATCTGTTTGCTCGTACTTTTTCACCTTAAGCGCCTAACGTTCTTAAAGTTGCTTAAAGTTGTAATGGCATACTTAAAGCGTACAGCATTATCAACTTTTATCAGCTATGCGGTGATCGGCGCAATAACTATTCTCACCCGCCTGTTTTGTTGTCTTCCTGCTTCCGTATCATTGGTTGCCACGGGTTTTGATTCGCCAAAACCAATTGTTTGAAGACGGGAAGATGAAATGCCCCGGCTGATAAGGGAGTCTTTGACTGCTTCAGCCCGCCTCCTGGAAAGATCCATATTATATTCTTCTGTGCCCTTGCTGTCCGTATGTCCTTCAATGCTGATGTTGGTCTGGGGGTATTTTATCAGAACTTCGGCGACACGGGCAATCTCATCTTCGGCGCCCGGTTTTATGATTGCGGAATCAAAACCAAAAGAAAAATCACTTTTAAAAGTTATTGCTAAAATATCCTGCTCCCTCTGGATGCTTGCGGATTCGACCTCTGCCAGAGCCTGACGCATTTCTGCTTCCTGGTTATCCATATACTTGCCGATTCGATCGCCGGTCAGCCCTCCCACTAACAAACCGGAACCAGCCCCAATAGCTGCTCCCTTGCCGCCACCGATGGCATAACCCACGCCGGCGCCAACAACGGTTCCAAGGGCGGCACCCACAACTCTTCCTTTTTTCTGCTGTGTGTCTGTCGCACAGCCTGAGAGTGCCAGAGCAAAAATCATACAAAGTAGTAATATGGTTTTTTTCATGTTGACCTCCAAATATTGTTATTAATAAAAATTATTTATTTGCCTAAAGTTCCTGAATTTTTTAACCTGATGCAATTATTAAACTCCAATTGTTTCTCTCTTGTCAATAAACGTCCTGTGCCAGAGCTCGAGCCAGAAAAGTGCCCATATCCTGTAACTGTTATCTTCCTTCAGGGCGACATGTTCGTCAAGGAGTTTTTTTACTTCATTTCTTTTAAAATAGCCGCGTTCCAAAGTTTTTTTGTCTAAAAGGATATCATAGGCCGGCTGCTTTAAGTCCTGGCAAAACCATCTGTTAAGGGGAACCCCAAAACCCATTTTTTTACGGGATAAGATCTTCTTTGGAAGCAGGGGTTCAAAAGCTTTTTTCAGGAGATATTTTGTCTGTATGCCGTGAAGCTTAAAATTTGCCGGTATTGATGCTGCAAATTCCATTACCTTGTGATCCAGAAAGGGAGACCGGGCTTCAAGGGAGTTTGCCATGCTTGCAATATCCATCTTTGCAAGAAGATCATAGGGAAGATAAGAGTTTACGTCCACAAAGAGAGTCTTGTCTACCAGGTTCTGCGCATCGCTCTGCGAATAAAGGTCTGCTGTAAAGTTAATGGAATCAAAAGATGCTACGCTGTTTCTGAAGCTGTCAGTATAAAGGGTGTTTTTCATCTCGTTGTTAAAATAGCAGAACCACTGGATATACCTTCTTTCCTTGGTGTCCCGAACACCATTTATAAACCTTTTTAAACGCCGGGTAATGCTCCAGCGGTTCTCCCGGTATGGAAAAAGGTTGGCAATTTTCTTTATGATATTTTCACGGAATGTTTTAGGGATTTTTTCATAATATGCGGCCAGCTGGTTTGCCGCATATCTTTCATATCCGGCAAAGGATTCGTCTGCCCCGTCTCCGCTTAAAGCAACAGTTACATGTTCGCGCGTGAGTTTTGACACATAATAGGTGGGTATTGCCGAAGGATCAGCATAGGGTTCATCATAATGCCATACAAGTTTTGGAAGTATTTTAACTGCATCCGGTTTTACCACAAATTCCGTATGCTCAGTCTTATATCTTTCAGCAATACGCTTTGCATAGGGCAGTTCATTATAGTCAGATTCTTCAAAGCCGATAGTAAAGGTTTTAACCGGTCTGTCCATGAGATTACTCATAACAGCGACAGTAGCACTTGAGTCGATCCCGCCGCTTAAGAACGCGCCAAGAGGCACATCGCTTCTGAGCCTTGTTTTGACCGCATCTGTAAAAACATGTAGCAGTTTTTCACAGCAGGCTTCTATGTTTTTGCAGTCCGGGTCTTTTTGGTATGAAAGATTCCAGTAGCGTTCCAGGGTAATATTCCCGTTTTTTAATATCAGGGAGTGGGCAGGCGGTAGTTTTTTAATATTCTTAAAGATGGTCAGGGGACCGGGCACATACTGGTAGGTAAGGAAGTGATGCAAGGCTTCATTTTCTACCTCAGGGATAACGGCCGGATCCTGAAGCAGTGATTTTATTTCGGAAGCAAAAATCAGACTGTTATCCGCGGTTGTATAGACCAGCGGTTTTTTCCCAGCTCTGTCACGGGATATAAAAAGCATATCCCTGTTGCTGTCCCAGATGGCAAAGGCAAACATCCCCCTTAGGTTTTTAACACAGGCTGTTCCTTCTTCTTCATAAAGGTGAAGGATGACTTCTGTGTCTGTGTATGATTTGAATAGGTGACCCTTTCCCCCCAAATCTTTTCGCAGCTCTTCAAAATTATATATTTCACCATTAAATATGATATGGATGGAATTGTCTTCATTCGCCATGGGTTGATGACCTGCGGCGGAAAGATCAATAATACTGAGGCGTTGATGACCCAAACCCACCCTGCCGTCTGTGTAAATGCCGCTGTCATCCGGCCCTCGGTGGTTAAGCACAGAAGTCATCTTCCTTAAAAGATCAGGGTCTGGTTTTCTTGTTTTTTCAAAATGGATTTTTCCGCAAATTCCGCACATGATTTTCAGCTACAGCTAAGCAACTGTTTTTTTAGCCTTTCCATTCCCCTGTAAAGCGAAGAAAGTTTTGTTTTTAAATAATAAGGGACTCAAAAATTAATTTTTGAGTCCCTTATGAAATAGCTTAACTAAATTTAACTTGCAAGAAGAACTAAATACCTGCTTTTTGTCTCAGAGTATCAGCCATGTCTGTTTTCTCCCAAGTAAAGCCGTCTCCTTCACGCCCGAAATGACCGTAGGCTGAAGTCGGCGTATAAATAGGACGTAACAGATCAAGTTTTTTGATTATTTCTGCCGGCCTGAAATCAAAAATTTCATTTGTGATTTCAGCAATCCGGTCAGGTTCAATGACGCTGGTTCCATAGGTGTTGATCATTACAGAAACAGGCTGTGCAACACCGATAGCGTATGCCAGCTGGACTTCACAGTGGGTAGCCAGTCCTGCAGCAACGATGTTTTTGGCTGCATAGCGTGCCATATATGATGCTGATCGGTCAACCTTTGACGGATCTTTTCCTGAAAAAGCGCCGCCGCCATGGCTGCCCTGTCCGCCGTAGGTATCAGCTATTATTTTACGTCCGGTCAGTCCGCAGTCTCCCTGGGGTCCACCGACGACAAAACGTCCGGTTGCGTTGATGTGAAACTTTGTTTTGTCGTCCATCAGGTCTGCAGGAATTATTTTTTTAATGACTTCTTCAATAATCCCTTCCCGGATAGTCTCATTTGTAACCTCAGGAGAGTGCTGTGATGCAATAACAACGGTATCAATACGAATCGGTTTTTTCTCCTGATATTCTATAGTTACCTGGGATTTTCCATCAGGGCGGAGAAAACCCAGTGTTCCGTTCTTTCTCACCTCAGCCAGTTTTTTTGTCAGACCATGTGCGTAGTGGATCGGCATGGGCATCAGTTCCGGGGTCTCATTACAGGCGAAACCGAACATCAGGCCCTGATCACCCGCACCCTGCTCATGAGCTTCTGAACTATCAACGCCCATGGCGATATCAGGAGACTGCTTATCCAGAGAATTCAAGACCGCGCAGGTTTCCCAGTCAAAACCCATAGATGAGTCGCAGTAACCGATATCCTTTATTGCCGACCTTACAATGTCAGGAAGATGCACGTAGCAGTCTGTGGTTATTTCTCCGGCTATTAATGCCATACCTGTTGTTACCAGCGTTTCGCAGGCAACCCGGCATTTTGTGTCCTGAGCCATTATCGCGTCAAGCACGGAATCGGAGATACGATCGGCTATTTTGTCAGGATGTCCTTCTGTGATTGATTCAGAGGAGAATAAATAATTTGTCATTGACATAATATGTCCTGCCTTTCTAAAAAATTGAACGGATTAAAATTATTTATAAAACAAGTTCTTCTGGAAGTCAATTTATATTCAATATAACATTAGTTCATTTTTTATATGGTTAAAGCTGATAATCGCAAACCTTTATTAATTGCCGGATTTGTGATACTACTAATTCACTTCAAAAAAATTAAAGGAGCACATTAAAATAGTAGATAAAAAAGTAATCGAGGCAGGTATCCTGGCAGTAAGAAAGGGCGGTGATGTCCTTAAACAGGGCTTTGGAAGGGTTAAAAATATCTCGTTTAAGGGTGAAATAGACCTTGTTACAGAAATGGACCGTCTTTCTGAAAATATAATCGTTGGTTTTCTAAAAGAAAAACTGCCGAATTATGATATTCTTGCAGAAGAGGGCGGTAGCTGTGATTCGGGTTCAGCCTGGAGGTGGATCCTTGATCCTTTGGATGGTACCACAAATTATGCCCACGGGTACCCGGTTTTCTGTGTTTCTCTAGCTCTTGAATATGATAGAAAAATTGTCTGGGGCGCGGTTTATGACCCCATGCATGAGGAGCTTTTTTCAGCAGAACGAAACAAAGGTGCTTTTCTTAACAATGAGAGAATAAAAACATCGTCAACAGCAAGGCTTGACAAAGCGATGGTCTGCACCGGGTTTCCTTATGATGTTCGGAAAAGTTCGGATGATATTTTGACCTTTCTGGTGGGCTTTTTAAAAACAGCACAGGCTGTAAGGCGGGATGGTTCTGCAGCTCTGGACCTCTGTTATGTGGCCATGGGACGTTTTGACGGTTTTTGGGAGATGAAGTTGAAGCCCTGGGATATTGCTGCGGGTGCTTTAATCGTTCAGGAAGCAGGCGGAAGAGCAACCGGATTTGACGGCAAACAGCTTAATCTTAAAAGGGGCGATGTGCTTGCTTCAAATTTTTTAATCCATGATGAAATGATCAATGTTATCAGAAAGGGGTCCTTTAAAGGATGATAAAATCGGCCATTATTGTTCTAAGCAGCATAACCTTATTTTTTACCATTGTTGGGAAAACGGGCGCAGATATCTATAAGTATGTTGATGAGAAAGGTGTTGTTCACTTTACCAATATGCCTACCAGTGCAAAATATAGATTATTGAGAAAAGAAAGTAAAGCTCAGTCACAGGAAAGAAAATATGACGGCATCATAAATGCGCTGTGTGAAAAATATGGTGTTGAAACTTCATTTATAAAAGCAATGGTCAAAACAGAATCAAATTTTGATCCCTATGCTGTCTCAAAAAAAGGGGCAATAGGGCTGATGCAGCTGATGCCGGAAAAAGCAAAAGATCTTTCTGTTAAGGATTCCTTCGATCCAAAGCAGAACCTTGATGGGGGTATACGCCATGTGAGTTATCTGATTAAAAAATATGAAGGAAATGTTAAGCTTGCCCTGGCAGCATACAATGCGGGAGAAAGCGCTGTTGAAATAAGCAACGGCGTTCCTCCCTTTGAAGAGACGCAGAATTATATCGTCAAGGTTCTTAGACTGATGAAAAAGTACAGGTGAGAATTCGGGAAGCGGATTTTGGCGTTTAAAAAGTATAAAGGATTTCTGATTCCGAAAGTATTTAAATTTGTTAAATAATCAATTTTATAAAGGAAAAGTAAGTTGAGAAAAATTGAGATCATGGTAAAAAATCTGGAAGGCTGTGAAGATATCCCTCTTCCAAAACATATGACTCCCCATTCAGCCGGCATGGATATTTTTGCCGCCGTTGAAGAAGAGGTTGTAATCGCGCCGGGGAAAAGAGCTCTCCTCCCAACCGGCATTGCAATTGCATTGCCGCCGGGAATAGAAGCCCAGATAAGACCACGAAGCGGACTGGCCATAAAAAATGGAATCGGACTTCTGAATTCACCCGGAACCTTTGATGCCGACTACAGAGGAGAGATTAAGATCATACTAATCAACCTGGGTGACGAACTGTTTTCTGTTAAAAGGGGCGACCGGATAGCACA
>JAHEEI010000095.1 GCA_024640785.1 Pseudomonadota bacterium | reverse complement strand
TTAATTATCATGCCTGTTCTAAATGTCAATACTACTAAAGGTATCCTTAACAATTCAGGAGTAGTCAAAAGTCAACATAAGCGATAATATTGTTAAATAATTTTTTTTCTAAACTGTTACTATAATCATAAGTAATGTTGAATAGATTTCTTCTGGGGTTTTTTGAAAAAACAGCTGATGTTTCCCGTCATCAAAACCAGAAATGCCGAGTCTACCGGAAACCGGAACCTGTTGTTTTCTCCGAACTCAACAAAAGATGAAACCGAAACAGTGTACACATGGAGAATAAGACAGAAAAGACACACGGTTTTAACTGCCACAGGCATTGGACCTTCTTTTTTTAACAGATTTATCAGGGTTGAGGCATAAAAGAAAAGAAAGAAGAGAGAAACGCAGGCCGTTCTTATCCAGAGCCGGGGGTCTGAGTGTCTGTTTTTAATTCCGAGAAACCCAAAATTTAGAAAACGATAAAAACGTTCAGGCCGGTTAAGGATTTTCATATTATCTTCAAAGAGCGCATGAACCGAATCAGAAGAATGCCACAGCGTCAGGCTGTAAGAAACAAGGGTGTAAAAACCAAAAGACTTTGGGTTTAGCCGGATTAAAGCAAAAGAATCTTTTAAAAGCTGTTTTGAGAGAGTAACAAAACCCTTGTGGTTGTAATTTGGTTTGTCTGAACTTTTTAATATTTCGCAGTCTGCAGGGTGATTGCATTCAAGAGCTTCCAGCTCCTTGTCATCAAAATAGTTAGTGATAGGCTTAAAGGTCATAAGATCTGCTTTTACAGCAAGCGGGCTGATAAGTCCATCCGCTTCAAGTTCTTCCAGCTGTTCAGAAAGATAGGTGTTTGTTTTTATCCACAGGCTCATTCCTGTCCAGGAAGATGTCCCGAAAAAATCATAGACAACCCAGTTTTTGGTACACAGCAGGGCAAAGGGGATCAGAAGGAAGAGCGAAGCATAAACAAATATTTTAGACAGGTGTTTTTTTTGTTTAAAATAAATAAAAACAGCAAGAACGATTATCAGAAACAAAAAGAAGACAGGATGAAATAAGGATCGGATCATTCCGAGGCTTAAAAGGGATAAAAAGAAAAAGAGAATATCTTTTGTGTTTGAATTCAGGCACCACCTGAGCAGGAAGAATATTGATAATAAAATAAAAAAAGCCTCAAAATGGGTATAGTAGAGAAGATTCTCATAAAGAAAAAGAGTCGGGTTAAACATGAAAACAAGAGTAATTAAAAAGGCAATCAAACGTTTTATGCCTAACATTGACAAGATGCTGTAAAGAAGAAGGGGCAGGATAAGCCCTGCTGTTTTAAAAATCAGCTCATAAGTAACGGCTGGAACAGGAGAAACCTTAAGAACCAGGCCCACAAAAAAATTAAAAAAAGGCGGTTGCGAATGGAGATAAAACAGGCTTTCAAGAAGATCATTTTCAAGAAGAACCGGGTCAAGATACTGTTTTGCAAAAAGAAGAGGCCGGGCATTGAAATAGCCGCCTTTAAGGTAAAACAGAAAACGGGAGAGAATATAGGTTAAGCTCAGGAGGAGGACATATCCGCCCGCTGCTGAAAGCTTCAGGCTTTCTTTTTCAGAGGGATTGTTTTTCATTATTTTTCTTATCAAAAAGTAGCATCTATGCGTATTTTTGAGAATAGATTACATTGTGTGAAAAAGTAAAGACTAAAATATGGCTTTACAGAAAGCCCCGGCCTTTTAAGTGTGAAACAGCAGTTTTTGCTTGAACCTGTTCAAAAAATCAAATAGATTTAATCATTGTTTATACGTTAAAGAGAAAAACATGAAAAAAGAGATTTCTGCTGAATTTATGTGGCACTTGGATGAGGTGGTGATTCCTTTTCCGGTAGCTCTTGTTACTACGATCGATGCCCTGGACAGAATAAACGCGGCGCCGTTTGGCCTTATTCTGCCCTACTGTTCAGATCCGTCAAATCCACAGATGCTTCTTTGTACAGCAAGTATGTGGCAGACTTCTTATAACATAATAGAAACTGAAGAGTTTGTTATAAATTATGCTCCATATGCACTTATTGAGAAGGTTGCAGAAGCAGGCAAGATGTTTGATGCGGGGGTAAATGAGATCGAAAGAACAGGTCTTACGGCGCTTCCTTCGATCAAGGTAAGGCCTCCAAGAATAGAGGAGTGCTTTCAGCATATTGAGTGTATTCTGGAAAAAGTGGACCGGCCCACAGAAAGGCAGACTAACTTTATCGGAAAGATTGTTTCTATTTCAATGAATGAAACGCTTATTAACAAAACCAGAGATGAAAAGTTGAAAATTGCAGACCCACTTCTTATTTATGGAGATGATATTGTTAAACAAACAGGAAATTATATGAGAACGGGCGAAACCCGGACTTATACGCCCCCGGACATTTATGATCTGGACTAATAACAATTTTTAATATTAAACGAAAGAGGAAAGATATGAAAAAAATCAAGATCGATCCATCACCAAACGCATACAGGCTACTAAATCCGGGGGCAGTCGCACTTATCAGTGTTGGTGACGGAAAAGCGGATAACCTCTTTTCTGTTACCTGGAACATGCCGCTAAAAAGAGACCCGGGTATGGTTGCCATACTTTCAGGCAAAGGACACTTTTCATATCCTTATATTGAAAAAACAGGTGAGTTTGGAATTAATATTCCAAGCACTAAAATTGCCGGTGCAGTTCTCGGTTGTGGACGGACAACCGGAAGCAAGGTGCCTGACAAATTTGCCCGATTTAAGCTTACCCGGCAAGTATCGGAAAAAATCAAAGCGCCGCTGGTTGAAGAAGCCGTGGGGAACCTCGAATGCCGGGTGAGCCAGATCATTGATCTTGACGCCTCATCACTTATAATTGCCAATATTTTGGCCGCGACTGTTGTGGAAGATCATTATAAAGACGACGGCTGGTGTTATGATAACGGTCTTGAGCTGCTCCATCATCTTGGCGCGGACAGTTTTGCTGTCAGCGACCATGAAATAGATGTAAAAATTCCGGAACAATAAAAATGAAAGAGAAGAGCCTATCAAACAGAGACCTTGCAGAGCTTGTGGTAAGCTCCATGGATAAAAGGGACTTTACTCTTTATGAAAAACATGTTGCTGAAGACGCAGTGCTTGACTTTCCCGGCTCGGGAACAATAAGGGGCTGCAGGAGAATAATTGTATTTCTTAAGGCGATGCTGCGTAAATATCCAGAGCTTAAATTTACAATAGAAAATATTATTGCCGATGAAGGGTGGGCCGCTGTTGTCTGGTCGAACAGGGGAAAGTTTAAAAACGGAGAACCCTATAGTAACCATGGCGTTACTCTTGTGAAGAGCAGCGCTGGGAAAATAGTTCTAATAAGTGATTATTTTAAGGATACCTCTTTTCTTAAAAGAATATAATTAATTTTTAAACCAATGGTTGCCAAAGTAAATTCTGGAGAAGGTTATGAAACTAACAGCGATTATCGGCAGTCCCAGGCAAAACAGTAATACAGAAATACTGGTGGATAAAGTTATCGAGGGCTGTAAAAGCCGAGGAGCGGTGGAGGTTGATAAGATCTTTATTGCAGACAAGAAAATAGAATTCTGCAACGGTTGTCTGACCTGTATGGGAGTGGAGCCAGGAAAGCTGACCTGTTCGATAAAAGATGATATGGCTGAAATCCTTGAGCAGATGCAGACCAGCGATGCTTTTGTTTTTGGAACACCAAACCACATGCGCACCGTAAGTCCCCTGCTTTTGAATTTTCTGTGCAGAATGCTGCCGCTGTTGACTTTCCGGGCAGAGTATGACGACCGGGGAAATCGGATAGCGGGAGAGATGTCTTCCCTGATCAAAGGTAAAAAAACAGCAATGGTCATCAGCCAGGGAGAAAAGTATTTTTGTTCCTCGCTGGTTTATGAGGTTCTGATTAACAACCTGCGTGATTTCAGGCTTAAAAATATGGGCAATGTGGTCAGCCTGGGAAATTTAAGTGCCGGAGAAGTTGCGAAAAAAACAGCTGACCTTGATAAAGCCTTTAATCTGGGAGAAGTGCTTGCCATTCAGAACGGCTAGCTTTACGGCAGGATCACAAGAAATGTCCTGATATAAAAAGAACGATTAAGAAAAGTCCCACCAGATTTAAGGCAGTTGTTTGACAGGGTTATTTATATTTGTTATTGCTGTAATATCAAAAACAACAGGCTATTCTCTTTATAACTTTATACATGAGGGAGTGTATTATGGACGAAAAACAAACGGTTGTTGTTGCCGGTGCAACAGGCAGAGTCGGCAGGCTGGTTGTAAATGAAGTTTTAGCCCGGGGCTTTAAGGTCCGGGCGATTCTTGTTCCACCCTTTGATTCTCCGAATCAGCCTGAATTTACTGAAAAAAACGTAGAGCTGGTTGAAGGAGACCTTACCTCTGTGGAGTCTCTTGAAAAGGCGGTTGAAGGAGCAGACTATCTTATCAGTGTGATCGGCTCTAAAAAACCCTTCAGCAAAAAAGAGAATGATAAAATTGACAACATGGGAAACCAGAACCTGGCCAGAGCAGCCAAAGCCAAAGGTCTTAAAAGAATCGTGGTTATATCCTCAAACGGTGTGGGAAACAGCAGAGGGGCCATAAGCCTGATGCACAAACTTTCAATGAATCCTATTCTCAGGGCAAAAGAAAAATCAGAAGCTTTTATTCAGACCTTTGGTATGGAATATACCCTTCTTCGTCCCGGGGGTTATAATGAAAAGGACCTTTCCGGAGAAGTTGTATTTGGCGAAGGCGGCGGCCTTTCAGGTTTGATCGGACGCGGTGGAATAGCAAAGGTGTGCGCAGAGGCTATTACCAGTCCAGCCATGAAAAACAGAACGCTTGAGGTTATGGACAAAGCGAAACTTAAAGAAGGAAGAGATAAATATATTATAGAGTTGTAACCTATAAATAGAAAAGCTAATCAAATGGGCGCAGGAGCTATACCGGTACATATTGACAAGATATTCAGAGAAAGGGTTGCTGGAAAACACAGGCTAAAGGTTTATACCGCGGACTTTGGTTATGAGGGCGAGGGCGCCATTAATGTTTCTTTCCATAGTGGACACTATACCCTGACACCGCCAAAAGCATTGATCCTAGATTACCGGTTGGGCCGGAAAAAAGAAAAAGAGTTTGAAAAAGAGTATTTTGAGTTTTTAAAAGAGAGCTTTATCCAGTATCAGTTTATTTGGGACAATATGCTGGACAGTGACCGGATCGTACTTGTGTGTAAGTGTAATATGGATGACAAGACCTGCCACAGGCATTTCCTGATTAAGTTTTTGAAAAAGTTTGGCGCAGCATATAAAGGAAAGCTTAAGTAAAAAAAGGGCTTAAAGAGCCGGTAAACAAAATAAGACAACAACCTTTTGCAGAGAACGGTTTAGAAAAAAATGAAGCAGAACAGGCTTCCTCAAAACTATTCCATAAAAAATATTATAGATTCTATTTTAGCGGACAATCCTAAAGCCCGCAACCTTACCCGAACCCGTAAAAAACAGCTTTATAAAAACAGCCTTAACCTTTTAGAAAATTGTTCAGCGCTGAAAGAACTTATTTCTCTTTCCCGTATCAGAAGCTACCCCCATGAGGGCGCAAAAAACTTTGCCAGGGTCGGGCTTCTTCCTCCGGAGATGGTCATCGTGGACCAGCGTTTAAAAGATTTGTGCCAAATGCCTTACTGGATATTCAGGCCGGATGCCGGAGGAGAAAAGACAAAACATTTTGACCGTTGTCCGGGTTACGGAAAATTGCCCGGCTGTCCGCCAAACTCCTGCCCTGTTGAAGAGGTTGAGGGGAAGCTAAAAAAAGCGGATCTTTTTATTGTATTCCAGACTCGGCTGACCTCAAAGAGGGGAGATCTTGCTGTTTGGAAATTTCATGTGCTAAACAGACTGAAACGTGATGTTGAAAAATCTCTGGGAGAGGGAGCCGTGATTGAAAAATACGGATCCGGCCCTTGTGCCGCCTGCAAAACCATCGCCTGCATGACTGGAAAACCCTGCAAAACACCTAAGCTCAAAACGATCTCACTTGAATCCATGGGAATCTGCGTGGACCGGCTCTGTGAAGATCTTGCTGACCTTACCGGGCAGAAAGCCTGGAAGATTAACTGGATAAAACATTTCGGCTTTCCCCAGCAGAAACCAAAATCCTGGAAATATGTTGAAGCTCTGGCCGTTAAATTGCCTTAGTTAATTCCTTCAAAACTTTTTTTTATTTCATCAATTCCAAGTCCGGAGGCATGTGCAGCAGCCGCAGCTGCAAGATGGTCTGAAAGAGAAACTTCTTTTGAGACCTTCGCCGTTATTTCAGTTTTGTTCTTAAAAACATTCAGGACAAATTCTGTCCGTCCCTCTTTTTGTTTTTTGACCTTCCCGGCACAGATGTCTGCTTTTTTTGTTCCGAAAGTCACGATATTACACGGAGCAGATTTTTTGAGAGAGGAAAAACAGGGGTCATCTGTGTTCAGGATCAGGGTCTTTTCCATTTTAAGATTTTCAATTATCTTTGTAAGCAATTTAATATCCTTTTTTGCGGTATCGGTTATCATAATCACGGAAGGTTCACTAATATATATAAGCGTTTCAGTTTCATCCGGGCTTTCAGTTTTAATACCGACAACTCCTTTTTTAAACCCGGCATTTAGGTTCATCAACAAAAGAGACAGACCAAGAGAGTCTGTAAGCTTATGCGGGATGTCAGCGGTCTTGATCGCGTTATTTATGACCGTGAAGCACAAGTCTTTAATCCGGCCGCTGTTTTTGCTTCCCGTAATTGCCGTAAAGGATATTCCCAGCTTAAATCTCCAGAAACGGGCCATCTCAACCAGAGCGGAAAGCGTGTCTTCCACCTCAATAAAGATTTTTTTCGGATTATTTTTATAAGTGCGGGAAGACGTTCTACTGTCTCGGCTTACCAGGGTTGCCACAGCTCCTTTTTGAAAAGCTTTTTCTATTGAAGCATGGCTAGACCCTTTTAGAGGAACAAACAGGGACCCCGGTGTCACCTTCCGGTCGTCAACGTAGACACCATCGATCATGGTCAGTCCAATTCCGGAAACAAAACGGCCATTTGTAGTTTTTACTATCTCGTTTGGTATTAATCGTATGCTCATCATTATTCCTATGAATAAAGAGGAAGGGGTTTAAGGGGAGGTTTCTTCGGGTAGAGTCTCCGCAGGTTTTTTCTGGATAGCCGTACCAAAAATATAGGTATAGACCGGAACACCTAAAATAAGGCCCCAGATATGAAAAAGCTTTCCGCTTATTGTCAGAATGATTAAGACAATTATTGGATTAATTCTCAGGTGTGAACCATAAATTCTGGGGTTTAATATGTATGCTTCTACCAGGTGAATAATCGTAATTAAAATTATTGCAAGCAGCAAGTTGTTTAGGCCGGAAGTCTGCAGCGCTACCAGACATATCGGAACAGAACTGATAAAGACACCAATCACCGGAATAAAGCTGCAGAAGAAAACAATTACCGAAAGAAAGGCCACTTTTGTACTCAAGCCGAGCAGGGTAATACCGATTGTTGTAAAAAGTGTATTAAAAATTGCAATAATGAACTGTGCCTCCAGTGCCTGCCCAAGAACAAGGGCAAAATCCCGGATGCTGACAGCCACCTCGTTATAAATAAAATCTATTTTGGTATCTTTAAGTTTGGTAAAATTCTTACTAAAAGTCGGCAGGTCAAAAAGAATAAGAAAAGAAAAAAGAAGCGCCAACAAGAAATAAGAGACAATTGATGCAATATTTTCACCAATACTTCTAAGTTGTCCAATAACCTGCTTGATGTTTTCCTTTTCCGAGGTTTCTTCTCCAAATCCCGCAAGAATCTGAATCAGGGCCGCTGTTGGCGAGGGCTGAACGGGTGAATCCTTTCCGCCTCCAAGCGTGTTGTTGCCACTTGTTTTTTTTAATTCAGGAATAATATTGGTTAGCATTGGATATTTGTCTCCGACACTGAAGAGAACTTTATCCGTACTTTCAATATATGATGGAAACTGGTTAATAAATCTACCTGCCTGATCCATTACTCTTGGCGTCAGAAAGAAGCCTACCATGGTAAGCATTCCGAGAAAAACAGAAAAGATGAGAATTACCCGGACTGCCCTAAATTTTATGTAAGTTTCAAGACGTTTTAGGCTTCTTGACTGAAAATATACAAAAACAAAAGTCAAAAAAAGGAGGAGAAAAAAAGAACGAAGAATATACAGAATTCCAAAAAACAGACCCCACACAAGGATTCTTGCCCCCAAAGGCAGAAGGTGGCCCCATGGCGCAGGCAGGGAGGACAAGGTTCTTTTTGGTTCAGTCTGAGTCATTAGGGTTTTTGCTCCAGCTGTTATTATAATGTAAATAGCATACTATATACCAGGCTGAAATACGATTTTTTTTTAAAAAAAAGACCCAATCACAGATTTTTTATAGATGAAGATAGATTCATAATAAATTTAATTTTTACGGAAAAGGTAGGTTCAAAAGAAGAAATTTTCCGTTGCGTTTAAGCTTAAAAGAGAATAAATTATTCGGGAAACAAGCACCCTTTTCTGCCAGTCGGGCGGAATGCAGCAGGGTCTCTGTGGCAGTGAAAAACAAAATTTAAAAAGAAGGTTTCAGGACTCATGTATTCCTGAGAAGATCATATAATTTCAAGTTAAAAGCTGTTAATAAAATGGATGAGCACCATATACTTAAAAAGCTGGTCAACCTTTTGGAGGCAAGCAGGATAAAGGTTCGAAGAGAACTTCTGGAGGATGGCCCCGGAGGTTTGTGTCGAATCGGGAAAGAAAGAATTCTTTTTTTAAACAGTAGAATGCAGCCCGACGACCAGGCAAAGATATGTGCTTCAGCTCTTGCTGAAGTTGTAGATATAGACAACATTTATCTACGGCCTGACGTCCGTGCCTTTGTTGAAAACAGAACAAACACAGAATAAGGAGAGACTATGAAAGTATTAGCTATTGGCGGAAGTCTGCGCGAAGAAAGCAATACAAACAAGCTGGTCAAAAAGATTGCGGAAGAGACGGGCGCAGAATATGAGTTTCTTGAACTTAAGAACATGAATATCAAACCATGCACAGGCTGCATGGAATGCATGATGAATGAAGGACAATGCTCAATAGATGACGACATGCTGAAAATATACGATAAACTCATGACCGTAGATGCGCTGATCGTGGGTTCGCCAACCTATTATCTTGATGTTTCTGCTGCCGTCAAGGCACTCATTGACCGGTCCATGGCTCTTAACTACAGGGGAATTGGCCCCATGGCAAACGAGGATATGCCCTGGCTAGGACAGCACCCGCTTTCCGGTAAATTGGGCGTGTCCGTGGTAACTGTTGCCGGGGCCGGACATGAACGTGCGCTTGAGTCGTTGCGAATCTGGATGGCAGACTGTCACTGCTTGGAACTGGTGGCACAGCTTGCCGAACCTGTGGGCATGGGAGATGTTGATGAGATGCCGGAAGTTATTCAGCGGGCGGTTGATGCAGGAAAAAAACTGGGCGAGGCCTTGAGGGTTTCCTAGAAAGTTTAAGCGTGGTGGTTGACCATATTCTCCGTCTTTTCTGCGTGTCCCAACCTTTCGGGATTAAGATCCCTTGATTTGAAGTTTTTTACCTTGCCACTCTTTTGGTAAGAGCATGAAAGCAAGATACTTTTATAGACTGTGCGGAGAAGTTAATGGCAAAGAATGCAGTAAAAAAGAAAGCTAGAGAAAAAAAGAAAAAGTCAAAAGAAAACATTCAGGCTCCAGTAAAAGGGAGGAACCGAAAAAGAGAAACTGCCGAATCCATGGCTGCCCGACAGCGGAATATCTCGGTTTCCGAGTTTTTTGCAAAGAACAGGCATTTGCTTGGTTTTGACAACTCTCGAAAAGCACTATTAACAGCGATTAAAGAGGCTGTTGATAATTCTCTTGATGCCTGTGAAGAAGCAGAAATTTTGCCTGATATTGTTGTTGGGGCGGAAGATCTTGGAGAAGATCGTTTTAAGATAACGATACAGGACAACGGGCCCGGTATTGTAAAAAAACAGATCCCTAATATTTTTGGCAAGCTTCTTTACGGATCAAAGTTTCACCGCCTGAAGATGAGCCGCGGACAGCAGGGAATCGGGATCAGCGCTGC
>JAHEEI010000094.1 GCA_024640785.1 Pseudomonadota bacterium | reverse complement strand
AAGGTTTGCGCGGTATCGATGAAGAAGGTTTCTGAAGGAGGGGCAGGCTGATGATCGAATTTTTAGCTGTTGTGATTATAAAGTGCATCATCGTTATCGCGGCAACATTTTTAATTGCCGCATATTCTACCCTGCTTGAGAGAAAGCTCCTCGGGCACATTCAGCTTCGCCATGGACCGAAACGTGTTGGATTCCATGGTATCCTTCAGCCCATTGCAGACGGTGTCAAAGCAATGTTTAAAGAAGACGTAGTACCTGATAATGCTGACAAGCCTCTCTTTATTATCGCACCAATGATCGGTTTATCCTGTGCGCTTCTTCTTTTAGTGGTGATTCCTTTTGGAGATTCGATTACCCTTTTCGGCAGAGAAATAACCCTTTATCTTGCTGACCTTGATATCGGTATTCTTCTGGTGCTTGGAATTTCAACCATAGGTTCATACGGCTGTATGCTTGGAGGCTGGTCTTCGGGCAACAAGTTCGGTATGATTGGCGCTCTGCGCGCTTCTGCACAAATGATCAGCTACGAACTGCCCCTGGCATTGGCCGTAATCGCTGTGATAATGGTTTCAGGCACGCTCAGTCTGGTGGGCATTGTTGAAAGCCAGGCCGAATTATGGAACATTGTAAAATCTCCTTTTACCTTTATTGCCTTTATCCTTTTTATTATCTGCGGTCTTGCAGAACTGAACCGCACACCTTTTGATATGCCTGAAGCGGAGGCTGAACTTGCTTGTGGCTATAATGTGGAATACAGCAGCCTAAAATTTGCCCTATTCTTCCTTGCTGAATATATCCACATGTTTATTTTGGGCGCACTCACAACAACACTCTTTCTTGGCGGCTGGCACGGGCCGGAACTGCCTCTGATCGGACCTGGCCTCTCAGGATTATTTTATTTCTTTTTAAAAACTTTTCTAATAATTTTCCTGTGTATCTGGGAACGCTCAACTTTCCCAAGACTTAGATATGATGAAGTAATGAAGTTCGGCTGGAAAATACTCTTACCGATTGCTCTTTTTAATATCTTATTTACAGGACTCTGGCTATTAATTTTTAATTAAAATTATGTAAATGACTATGAAAAACTTCAATACCTTAAATGTAAGTATTAATCGTCCGAAAGGGAAATACATTCTCCCTCTTTTAAAAGGCCTGTCTTATACACTGAGACAACTTTTCACAAAGCCGATAACGATAGAATATCCAGAACAAAAAAGAGAAGTCAGTAAACGCTGGAGAGGACTGCACCGCCTCAAAACAAATGATAAGGGCGATTTAAAGTGTGTTGCCTGCGGACTTTGTGTAACCATCTGTCCGCCTGATGCAATCAAGGTAGTGCCCTATGAAGATGAGGGGGGAAGACGTTATCCTAAAGAATTTATAATAGATGAAATACGCTGCATTTTCTGCGGATTTTGTGCGGAAGCCTGTCCGATGGATGCGATTGAACTGACCAAAGTATATGATTATGTTGATTATAACCGAAATGATTTTATATTTGATATTTCAAAACTAAAAACTCCTGAAAAGTTTATTTTCAAGGGAAAGTAACAGTTTTTTATTTGTTATGTAATGGAGTTATTCATGGAAGCAATACTCTTAATAATATTTGGCGCCTTGGCAATAACCACCTCTATCATGGTGATACTTGCACGTAATACCGTTCACAGCGCACTGTGGATGATCGCATCCTTCTTTTTTCTGTCAGGCATCTATCTGTTGCTCCATGCAGAATTTATTGCAATTCTGCAAATTATTGTGTATGCCGGCGCCATCATGATGTTTATTATCTATGCCATTATGATGCTGGACACCAGGAAGGAAGACAAGATCCGTGTGCCTGCTTCAAAAATTAAAATCTTTGGCTGTGTTCTTATTTTTATTTTATTTGTGTTCATTCTGATGATGACATCTTTCGGTTATCATGCTGAATCAACCGCATTAACAGGTTCTTTTACAGACACCCTGGTTGCAAAGTTTGGGCATATGGCCGTTCTTTCTAATTCTCTTTTTTCTGATTTTCTTTTACCTTTTGAAATCGCTTCAATTCTTCTCACTGCGGGAATCGTCGGATCAGTTGTTTTGGCAAAAAAATAAGATTAACTATTCATATTGGATTTTTATAATGTCTGAATTGCAAAATATTAATATATACCTTTTTATATCGGCTATTCTATTTGCAATCGGCGCTGCCGGAGCAATCCTTCGCAGGAACGCCATTGTGGTTTTTATGTGTATTGAAATAATGCTTGGGGCCACGAGCCTTCTTTTTATTGCCTTCAGTCGTGCAACCAGCTCGCTTGAAGGTACCTTCATGGTTCTTTTCATTATGGCAGTTGCTGCGGCAGAAGCAGCAATCGGCCTGGCTATTTTTATACTGATGTACCGGAAAAAAGGATCCATTGATTTAGATAATTTTAATATTATGAAATGGTAAAGGACAGTATTAATGTTTGACAAAATATGGTTGATCCCGCTGATGCCGCTATTGGGTGTGCTGATAAACGGACTCCTGGGCAGCAGAATAGAAAAATTTAATAAAAGCATTATACACTGGATTGCCTGTGGAGCAGTTTTTATTTCTTTTGTGCTTACCTGCATCATCTTCGTGGAGATGCTTGGACTGGAGCCGGAGCAGCGGTTATATGAGTTCACCTGTTTCAACTGGATCTCAAGCGGTGTCCTGAAGACCTATGTGGCCTATCAGGTTGACCCGCTTTCCATGTTTATGTGCATGTTTGTGACCGGGGTTGGTTTCTTAATTCATGTTTATTCAATTGGCTACATGGCTCATGATGAGGGGAAATATTATCGTTATTTCACCTATTTGAACCTCTTCATGTTTTCCATGCTCAATCTGATCCTCGCCAATAACTATCTGCTGATGTTTCTCGGCTGGGAAGGTGTGGGTCTGTGCTCATACCTTTTAATCGGTTTCTGGTTCAGTAAAGAAGAAAATGCCATTGCAGGTAAAAAAGCATTTATTACCAACCGTATCGGAGATTTCTGTTTCATCATTGGAATGCTGATGCTCTTTTGCGGACTTGGAGAGCATGGAGTCTGGTCCTTCAGGTTTGCAGAAATATTTCCTAGTGTTCATCTGTTAACCCCTGCTACCATAACCATCATCTGTCTTCTTTTCTTTGCCGGCTGTACCGCAAAATCTGCCCAGATACCGCTTTTTATTTGGCTGCCGGATGCAATGGCAGGCCCGACCCCGGTAAGCGCGCTGATTCATGCAGCCACCATGGTAACCTCAGGTATTTATATGGTGGCACGCTCAAACATACTTTTTTCCCTTTCACCAACGGCATTAATGGTTGTCGCCTGGACAGGCGCATTGACTGCGCTTTTAGCCGCTTCAATCGGTCTGGCTCAAAATGATATTAAAAAAGTTTTGGCCTATTCTACAGTGAGCCAGCTCGGTTATATGTTCCTTGGACTGGGTGTCGGGGCATATGCTGCCGGTATGTTCCATGTATTAACCCATGCCTTTTTTAAAGCGCTGCTCTTCATGGGAGCAGGAAGTGTAATACACGCCATGAGCGGTGAACAGGACATGAGAAATATGGGAGGGCTGCGCACCAAAACACCTATCACCTTCTGGACAATGGCCATCGCCACGATTGCCATTGCAGGGCTACCGCCCTTTGCCGGGTTTTTCAGTAAGGATGAAATCCTCTGGAAAACCTTCAGCAGCGGCAACGTCCTACTTTGGGGCGTGGGTGCAGTGGCAGCCGGTCTCACAGCTTTTTACATGTCACGGTTAATATTCATGACATTTTTTAATAAGTCCCGGGCATCCGATGAGGTCAAACACCACATTCATGAGTCACCTAAAACAATGACCTTACCCTTGATAATCCTTGCCGGTTTGTCCATGATCGGCGGATTTCTAAATGTGCCCCATGCCCTAAAATATGTCGGCTTTCTCGGTGAAGAAAAAGTTCATCATTTCCTTGATCCGGTTATGGGTCTTGGACCGGACAAGATTTTGCATAAGGCAGGCTCAGCCCACGGCAGTGAAGGTCATGGTGTTCATGCTGCTGCACAGCATCATTCCATGGCGCTTGAATACGGCCTTATGCTCCTCTCAATTGCCATAGCACTGGCTGGAATTTATGTAGCCTATCTCATGTACATGAAAAATAGAGACTGGCCGGAAAAACTTTCTTCCCGGTTTGCAGCTATACACAAAATTATCTTTAATAAATGGTATGTGGATGAGATCTATGCCTTTTTGTTTGTAAGGCCTTTTCATGCCCTCAGCAATTTCTTCTGGAAGGGAATTGATATTCCAATCATTGACGGCATAGTTAACAGCATACCGCGTATAATTGGCTGGAGCAGCAATGTACTGAAATATATACAGTCCGGCCATGTACAAAATTACGCGGTTTCTATCGTACTGGGAACATTGTTTTTTTTAATATATTATTTTTTACGGATTATTCCGTAAGCATCTACTTGGAGAAACACTGATGAATCAGTTGAACTTTCCCATTATCAGCCTGGTAACATTTTTCCCGCTGTTTGGCGCGCTTATCCTGATGATGATTAAAAAGGAAAAAAAAGACTTCCTGCGCACCACAGCGCTTTTTCTTTCTTTAATTGAATTTGTTATTTCTTTTCCGATTTTGATATTTTTCAAATCCGGAACCCATGAAATGCAGTTTGTGGAAAGAATTCCATGGATCAAGAGTGTCGGCATTAATTACTTTATGGGAATTGATGGCATAAGTTTATGGATCATCATGCTCACCACATTTTTAACCCCGATTTGTATCCTCAGCTCGTGGTCCTATATTCAAAAGTGGGTAAAAGAATATATGATTTGCATGCTTTTTCTTGAAACTGCGATGATCGGTGCGCTGGTATCTCTTGATCTGATTTTATTTTATGTTTTCTGGGAACTCATGCTTATCCCGATGTACATGCTGATCGGTGTCTGGGGCGGACCCAGAAGGATTTATGCCGCAATTAAATTCTTTCTCTATACTGCAGCAGGGAGCGTGTTTATGCTGCTGGCTATTATTTTTCTTTACTACTATAACTACAAAATTACCGGGGTATATACCTTTAATCTGTTGGAGCTTTACAACCTGAATGTGCCTGTTTCAACTCAGTTCTGGCTGTGCACAGCTTTCTTTATCTCATTTGCTATCAAGGTACCCATGTTTCCTTTACACACATGGCTTCCGGATGCACACGTTGAAGCCCCCACTGCTGGGAGTGTTATTCTTGCCGGAGTTCTTCTGAAGATGGGAACCTATGGTTTCCTTCGTTTTGCCATGCCGCTTTTCCCCTATGCTACTCATCAGTATGTTCCTATAATTGCCACACTTTCTGTCATTGGAATTATTTATGGTGCCATGGTCGCAATGGTTCAAACTGACATTAAAAAGCTGGTGGCCTATTCAAGCGTCAGTCATCTCGGATATGTTATGCTTGGCATATTTGCTCTAAATATGCAGGGCATTGAAGGCGGTCTATATCAGATGCTTAATCATGGAATTAGTACCGGCGCGCTTTTCCTGATTGTTGGAATGCTGTACGAACGGCGTCATACCAGACAAATATCAGACTTTGGCGGTATCGCCAAGGTCATGCCTGTCTTTGCAACTTTTTTCATAATTGCCACCTTCTCCTCAATTGCCGTGCCGGGTACAAACGGTTTTGTGGGCGAATTTATGATTCTGGTCGGCGCTTACAGAACCTATCCTGTTTTTTCAATTATTGCTGTTTCAGGCGCGATTCTCGGTGCAATGTATATGCTGTGGATGTATCAGCGCGTTATGTTTTGCCCGCTGGATAACCCCGAAAATAAAAAACTAAAAGACTTAAACCTAAGAGAAATAATTACGCTTCTGCCCCTTGCTGTTTTAGTTTTTGTGATGGGCTTTTTCCCAGGGCTGTTTCTGAGAAGCATGGATGCCTCGGTTAACCATTTTATAAATAATTATAACACCCGTTACGAGATGTATGCGCAGCAGGAAAATGACTCGAAAAATATTAAAGTTACTGCTCAATTTGAAGAACAACAAAATATACCTATCTCAATAAAAGATTAAACCGGAGGAAAATGATGGATATGCTGGAATTTGTCGTCCCGGCACTTAATATAAAAGTACTCTCGCCGTTAATCATTATTATATTTACTGCATTAACGGTATTACTAACAGGTGTATTCTCGAAGGCAGAACAAAAATCCGGCCTTGGATATATGTCCCTGACCGGTGTGGGCCTGGCACTACTGTGTATTTTTAAATACAGTGACAGGAACATATCCGCATACAATGGAATGTTTATTTCTGACGGCTTTTCGCTGTTTATATCAGCCACTGTCTGTATCGTCACTTTCCTGTCCATTCTTATTTCGATGAATTACCAGAAAATATTTAAGGGAATCAACTGCGGAGAATATTACTGCCTTCTTTTATTTGCGGCCCTGGGTATGATCTTAATGGGTTCTTCCGGCAATCTAATTATGGTCTTTCTCGCCCTTGAAACCATGTCCATCTCTATTTATGCACTGGCGGGTTTCAGAAAAGATCATGAAAGATCAATTGAATCAGCAATGAAATATTTTCTCCTAGGAGCTTTTGCTTCGGGATTTCTCCTTTATGGCTTCGCCCTGATTTACGGCGCAACCGGAACCATGGATATCCTGAAAATCGGTCAGTTCTTTAGATCAAACCCGGGATCTCTTCACACGCCATTAATTATGTGTGCACTGGCAATGACAACTGTTGGTTTTGGGTTTAAAATCGCCATGGTTCCATTTCACATGTGGACACCGGATGTATATGAAGGAGCACCAGCCCCGGTAACCGGTTTTATGGCCACTGGTGTTAAGGCTGCTGCCTTTGCCGCATTACTGCGTGTTTTCTTTACCGCACTTAGTCCGCTACAGCCAGACTGGACGAGTATAATGTGGATTATGGCTGTACTCACAATGACCACAGGCAATGTACTCGCTCTTGTACAAAATGACCTTAAAAGGATGCTGGCTTATTCCAGCATTGCCCATGCAGGATATCTTCTGATTGGTTTTGTCGCAGGCGACAGCACAGCGCTTTCAGGAATGCTCTTTTATCTTCTGGGATATTCCTTTATGAATTTGGGTGCTTTTGGAGTTTTATCTTTACTTGGAAAAAATGGGGAGGAATGTACCGGCCTTTCTGATTATGCAGGAATGGGTTTTAAGTATCCCTTGATAGGGCTGGCAATGGCAGTCTTTATGTTTTCAATGGCAGGAATCCCTCCCACGGTGGGATTTATGGGTAAATTTTATATTTTCACAGCTGCGATCAAATCAGGCTTTATGTGGCTTGCCGTTATTGGTGTAATCAACAGCGTTATCTCTTTATATTTTTACCTCAGGGTTATCGTCTACATGTACTTCAAAGAATCTGATGAAGCCGTTCCTTTTTCATCTCCTTCATCGGCGATTATAGCAGCAATTGTTCTAGCGACAGCAGGTGTTATGGTGATGGGAATGTTCCCCTCAGGTTTCTGGGATATGGCAGTGAATGCCGGTTTAATGTAGCTGAAATACTTTATAATAAATATCCTCCTGTTACCACCCGCTGATAATGTCTTCTCCTCTGTGTTTGGCAACGCCATCCTGAAACTGCTGAAACCGTAAACCTACGACATTCACGAGATGTGACATAAAAATGTATCCGATACTAGTGTCCTTTTTAAAAAGACTTTCCAGCCGACTCTTTTCAATCGTGAGAACTTTACAGGTTTCAGTGGAACAGTAGGCAGAAAGCGTGTATTTGTTTGGCGGGACAAAGCATGACCATCCAAAAGCCTGAAACTTTGTTATCGTCGCTATGGTATTTGATTTTGAAGTGGGACGTCCGGGAAGGTCAAATCTCGTATCTATCTCGCCGTCAATCATGATCCAGAGCTCTGTTGCATTGTCACCTTCCGTAAAGAGCCGTTCCCCCTGCTTAAATTCCCTTTCCTTACAGTACGGCTGAACCTGTTTCAACTGATTTTCATCAAGGCCTTTAAAGGCTTTTATTTTTTTCAATATATCGAGTGTTGCCATGAGTTTCTCCTATATTATTTTTAATTATAACCCTTTAATAAATGTAATATATAATAAACGATTGAGAAATTGCAAATCATATTTTACTTCCATCGAACTTATGTGTATGACCTGACAATTTGCTTTATACATTAAACAGGAATACACTTACATTATATTATGATTTTTGCAATTTAGGGTATAATTTGTTATTATTAAAAATTAAAAATATATGTAAAATAATCAGTTAAAGAATTATGGAAAATACCAAAAAAAATGGGTTTGATGCTGCCTATCAGGAGGCTTTTGAGCTTGGATGCAAAGAGTTATTAAAAAAGAACCTTCGGCAGTGCTGTTCAAATTCACAGGCTGAACTCATAAATCTTACTGACAACAGGTTTATAATTAGGATCAAATTTATTGAAAAATTCATATCGATCAACGTACCCGAATTTACTTTCTCAGTTAAATCTACGGACACAGTGGATATCTGGGAAAAAATACTAATCCTGCACTACCTTACTAACTCAAATAAGGAGTCCTTGACCGGTTCCCTTATAACCTACCGACAGATTAAATCCGGTTCTGTTTACTTTCCAACATTTGAAAAAAGAAGCATTCTGCCCTTTACAAAGTTTTTTGCTGAAAATTCAGAGGCCTTACTTGAAGTTGCAAATCATATTGATGCTGAAAAATATGATTCCGGCGACATAGCTATTAAAATCATGGTGTTTCCATCAGTCCCCCTTTATTTTGTACTTTGGAAAGGTGATGATGAGTTTCCCGCTTCAGGAAACATACTCTTTGATGAAACTATAGAAAAAAAACTCTCAGCAGAAGATATAGCTGTATTAAGCCAGCAAATCGTTTTCAAACTTATAAATATATCCAAAAAAATCATTTCTGACAAATGATCCTATCTGTTTAAGTACCTAATTTCAGGCATCGTTATTTTAAGTACAGAATCAGTGTTTATTATTAAATTAAGTATTAAAAATCTGTTAAAATACAACATATTATGATACTTATTTTAATTTGGGATTTGATCGTCAATATAATTTATGAGAGAAACTATAGAGATGAAAAAGAATTTAGTAAATGTTGAAGATATGGTCTATCCGGGAAGAATTATAATTATCGGGAAAAGTCCTGCCAATGATGATGTGGTTATGTACGCAATAACCGGCAGAAGTCCGTCCAGTCAGGCGCGAATGCTTCTTGTTGATGAAGTTGAAAAAAAGATATTTGTAAAACCTACTGATGAACAAACTTTGAAAACCGGGAACCCGGATTTACTGGTTTACCCGGCAGTTATCTGCGGCAGTGGCATTGCGGTGAGTAACGGCAAACAGACGGAGGATGTTTTTAACTGTTTAGTCGCAGATAAAGATCCGCTACAGGTACAGATTGACAGTCTTGAGAACTGGGAATATGAGCCAGATGATCCTAACTTTACGCCAAGAATCAGCGGATGCATCACCAGTGGAGCTGCTTTAAGCATATTAAAACGCGCAGAAGACGGATCCGTCATCAGGAATTATTTCAAGATCCCAATGATCGCAGGTAAAGGTAAGCTCATCTCAACCTATGCCGGTGTTAACCAAAATCCGCTGCCCTCTTTTGCCGGTGAACCTCAGGATGTTAAAATACCATGGACATCTGCTGAAGAAGCGGCAACTGCATTTTACGATTCCCTAGGGCCGGCTGCCGGAGAACCCGATTTTAGAGTAACCGCTGCTGTGGTTTACTCAGACCCGTCAGGCAAACTCACCATGAAAGTTAAAAACAGAAACACATAATTTTTAAGGAGCTACAGTAATGGCCACAGATGTTTCCTCATTTAAAGATGTTTACAAAAAAGCTATTACCAGTGACTTTCCCGAAGAGGCTGCTCTGATTCTGGGAGATAATAAAATACCTTTAAAAAAAATACCGACCCAATTACGCTACGGCACAAATCCTCACCAGCCTTTTGCCGCTTATGCACCTGCTCAAAATGCTGCTCTTTCTGTCGGCAATCTTGAAATGCTGAAAGGAGGAAAGGCCGGCCTTTCATTAACAAATCTTCAGGACATGAGTCAGTCATTAAATATCCTAAAATTCTTTGATAGACCGGCATGTGCTGTGAT
>JAHEEI010000275.1 GCA_024640785.1 Pseudomonadota bacterium | reverse complement strand
TCAGAGCCAAAGGACTTTATGATAAATCATTTATCATCATTACATCCGACCATGGCCAACTTCTTGGTGAACATGATAAGTTTAATCATGGTGGAGCTCTCTATAACGGCGTAATAAAAGTCCCCCTGATGATAAAAACTCCTTTTCAAAGAAAACCGAAAAAAAAGATTATCCCGTTAATGCTTACTGATTTGTATAAGAATATTATTTCTATGAGTAAGCTAAGTTTTCCAGATAAATCAAGCGCAAAAATTTGTTCCGACAATGCATCTTTTCTTGTATCGGAGGTTAACGGAAAACATGTTGGCGGTAAAAATCTGGCAATTTTTAGTGGGCGCTACAAGTATATGTTTTATAAGCACTGGATAACACCCAAACTTTTCGACATTGAAACAGACCCGGGCGAAACCATCAATCTGGCTAATCGCTTACCTGCCGTTAAGCGGGAAATGGAATTAAAATTAAAAAACTGGCAGGTCGCATATCCATTCTTAGCTGTTGATGCGGAGAGAACTGCTCCGCTTTCAGAGGATACCCTTATGAATCTGAAAGCGCTTGGATATATTAAATAAGCAGGAATAGTAGGCCGACAAAGCGGTAAGCGCATACAGACCCTGACGAAAAACTAAAATATTTTGGGAGGCACCGCCTCCCGAATCACCATTGGTGTTATACATTTGTTTACCGTCTGGTTTTTAAGTGTCTTTCCAGAGGATTTCAGAATGAAAATATGGTTATCAGGATTTTTTCAATCTGTTTGTTTATACTGGGACTTAATGTTAATATTTTAAGTTCTTTCATTTTTCATTCTAAAACCTTTATTAATACCTGATAAAAACATGCGTTAAAATGAAGAATTATAGAAAACCAGCGGTATGCGTCAATTTTTAAAGCAGAACAAGCTCTACGGGAAATTCAGTGGAACTGCTTTTACATGATAAAGACAAGAATAATGCAGTGAAAAAAATGTCTTCAACAGTATTAAAAAGGAAACGGAAAAAATTCATTTAAACCCTTCCTCTTCCTGGCCCATAATCACATACATCGTATTAAGATCGCACTCATTCCTCGTCCAATGCGCACGAGCCCTCAAACTAACAAACGGGGCGCCCGGCATCGTCCAGGCGACTGTCGGATAATTTGAGGGCCCTGTTGTTGGAGAATCAGTGCCGACCCTCTGAAGTTCTTCTTTGGGGTTGCCTGTTCAAAAATATCCATAATGGGATCACCAGTAGATCGGCGGGGTTTCCGTTTTCTTTCTGACAACCACTTGGTATTCCTTGTAAATCACTTCCAGATAGGGGCCGTATATTTTTAAAAAGGCATCAATAGCGATTTCAGGCGTGTAGTGGGTTTTGGCCCAATGCCGCCAAATGTAATTATCCAAAAAGCTTATTCGGGTCAATTTAAACCTCTTTTCGGGATAAAACATACCGCGATAATCATCAAATATGATTAATCCTCCGGGTTTGAGTATTTCCCAGCTTAGGACTGCATCGTTTAAAACCCATTTGGGCATATGGCTGCCATCAATATAAATATAGTCGAATTTTTCTATATCTAAGTCACGCAGCATAATCTCTGAGGGACCTTTTATTTTAATGACTTTATTTGCCATACCGCTGACAGCAATATTGTGATCAAATTTTTCTTCGAGTCCATCCTGCATAAAAATATCGATACAGGTAATGGAAGAGGAAGGATCCGTGAGAATATTTTCGAGCTGCCAGATAACCGAAAGTCCTTCATAAGCACCTATTTCTAGAGCATGGACGTTAGGTTTTCCCTTGAATTCTTTCAAGTGTCTCTTCCACTCAGGGATATGGGCCAAATGCCAGCCATGAGTAAACGTATATGGGGAATCGGGAAAGAGGCCAAAACCTGAGGGAGGAGCCATTGCGTCGGTTTCAGACACACCCAATTGTGCTGGGGTCCATTCGGGACTGCTCTTTTTTGTAAATATTTTCCAGCCATAATATCGCCACTCATCGGTGAGTCTTAACATATCTATAACGACAATCAGGCAGGCTAAAATCAAAATGGAAATAATAATTTTGCGGTATTTCATTGTAGCTTCTCCTCTCCTTAGAGTTAATGCTCCCTGCTGGGGTATTTATTTAAAGATCAGGAGCGTTTATTATTGTTCCGCAGGAGAAAGTACAACAACAGACTCCCTGCGATGGTTACAAGGCCTGTCAATGATTCAAAAGGCCTATCATAAAAGGAATGGATAACAATCCATAGCGAGAGCGCTATGAATAAGAGCGGAAGAAAAGGGTAACCCCACCTCCACTTATTTTGAAGGGTTTTTCTGACCAAGAAAACACCGGCAACCGTCAGCGCGGCAAAAATTGAGAGCGTAAATCCGATATAAGTTAGCAGCGAGTCAAAGCTGAAGGTTAAAATCAGGATTAATGCTATTGCCGCCTGCAGAATCGTAGCACTGAGCGGACCACCGTTTTTTAGCCGTGAGTTTAGAAAAAAAAGGGCCTGATAATCTTTTCCCATCGCTTCGTACACTCGGGGACCCGTCATAATCATTGCGCTGACAGATGATATCAGAGCAATAGAAATCAGGCCGGAAAAAAACTTTCCAACAGTATCTCCGAATAACGAAACCGCAACAACATGACCCACTTCAATCACGCCGGAAAGACGATCCAGGGGGACGGCTGTAAGAAAGAGAACATTCAGGGAGATGTAGAGTGAAACAACAATCAGTGTTCCCGCAAGCAAAGCTACGGGAAGGGTTTTTGCAGGATTTTTAATTTCGCCAGCAAGATAAGCCGCTCCGTTCCAACCGCTGTAACTGAAATAGATATAAATAATTCCCACGGCAAAAGCGGGCG
>JAHEEI010000093.1 GCA_024640785.1 Pseudomonadota bacterium | reverse complement strand
TTCAAAAGACCTCCCGCAAAAAGAATCTGCTTCTGACGGTCGGAGCAATCAATTCTTGTCCTCAGTTCTTTATTTTTTGTGATATTTTTCAAAGTAATTGAAGTTCCAGAGTTTAACTGTTCAAGCGTATTTTCAATACAGACATAATCACTTTTTTCGGTTAAAGCATAATCTTTCTCTTTTTCCAAAATAAGAGGCAAGATCCCGTTGTTAATCAGATTATCCATATGGATACGCGCAAAAGACTTGGCAATAACAGCCTTTATTCCAAGCTGCAGTAAAACAAGTGCGGCATGTTCACGGCTTGAACCCTGTCCAAAGTTCAACCCACCCAGAACAAAACCGCCCTTATTGTCTTTTGCCCGTTGAGGAAAATCCGGATCACAGGGTGTCAGACAATAATCAGCCAGATACTCAATGTTTGACCTGAAAGGCAAAAGTTTTGAATGAGACGGCATGATATGATCGGTGGTTATATTATCCTCCAGTTTCACCAGAATCTTTCCTTCAACCTTTTCTTCAAGTGCAGTATTTAAAGGAAAAGGCTTAATGTTTGGCCCACGGATAACAGATGCATCCTGTTGATCTGGATCAGGCACAATGATTAACGAATCATCAATAATGAACTGAGATCTGTCTTTAATCTCTGGACACTTCCCAAAATCACGGGGATCCGTAAGTTCGCCGCGAAGCGCGCTTACCGCTGCCACCTCAGGACTGACCAAGAAAATATCCGCTGTAGGTGTGCCTGACCGGCCTTTAAAATTACGGTTAAAGGTTCGCAAAGAAATTCCATCAGTTGCGGGAGACTGTCCCATACCAATACAGGGCCCGCAGGCGCATTCAAGTACCCGGGCACCTGCATTGATGATATGTGAAAGTGCGCCATTTGCGCTAAGCATTGAAAGAACCTGACGGGATCCGGGAGCAATCACAAAGCTGACATCTTTACTGATTTTATGACCCTTTACTATTTCAGAAACTTTCATCAGGTCCTGAAAGGAAGAATTCGTGCAGCTTCCGATAATCACCTGATCGACCTTCATACCGGCAAGATTTTTAACGGAATCAACATTATCCGGACTATGGGGCTGCGCAGCAAGGGGCTCAAGTTTTCCCAGATCAATATCAATAGATTCATCATATTCAGCAGTATCATCAGCAGCAAGGGACATCCAGTCATTTTCACGGTTCTGCATCTTTAAAAAATTCAAGGTGACATCGTCACTTGGAAAAACAGACGTGGTTGCACCGAGTTCAGCGCCCATGTTGGTTATGGTCGCCCTTTCAGGAACCGTCAGACTGGAAACACCCGTGCCCCCGTATTCAAAGACCTTACCCACACCGCCCTTAACCGTGAGCCTCCTTAACACCTCAAGAATAACATCCTTTGCTGAAACCCAAGGCATAAGTTTTCCGCTAAGTATTATCCTGAAGACTTTCGGCATTTTCATAAAGTACGGTGCACCGGACATTGCAACTGCCACCTCAAGCCCCCCTGCTCCAATTGCAAGCATTCCCATTGCCCCTGAAGTGGGAGTATGGCTGTCTGATCCAAGCAGGGTCATTCCTGGAACTGCAAAACGCTCAAGATGTACTTGGTGGCATATCCCGTTACCCGGACGTGAGAAAAATATTCCATATTTATTCGCTACCGTTTGAATATATTTATGATCATCAGCATTTTCAGAGCCTGTCTGCAGGGTATTATGATCAATATAGGCAACAGATCTTTTTGTCTTTACTCCTGAAATGCCCAGTGCTTCAAGCTGAAGATATGCCATGGTGCCTGTTGAATCCTGGGTTAAGGTCTGGTCGATTATAACTGAGATTTCTTCACCTGGCAGCATCTTACCGCTTGCCAGGTGCTCTTTAATTATTTTTTGTGTAATATTAAGTTTCATCTGTCTCATCAAAATTTTGGTTTATTACAACAATACTCTATTCATAAGCACGTTATAGATTTAAAGTAAATAATATAATAGAATTTAGCATTTTAATTGCCTATTATGCAATTAAAGACTTTTTCTCTAATTAAAGCTAGGGGCTTACACAGAATTATTTTCAGGTTTATAGGAAAAAATCCGAGGATTTAATTTACTTATTTATAAAATTATACAACTTTTAGCTTAACTTATCAAGCCTTTCAATAATACCCTCCATGGTTTTTGCTCCGGCCGAAAAATTACCCTCATTTCTGATTAAAAATTTACGGATATCACCAATTGTATCCATATCATTTAATGTATCCAAGATAAAGTAACGTTTTTGGTATCCATCCATTTTATCAAGTGTTTTCTTAAAAACTAGTCTTGAGCTCCATGATATATCTTCAAAAATATTATTATCATATGATTTTTTTCTAAATCCGATAAGATAGTAACCACCATCATCTGATGGTCCAATAACCATATCGTTGTCTTCCAGTTGGCTAAATGCCTTTTTAATAATCTCTTCGGAAATTTCAGGAATATCACTTGCAAGGACGATTATTTTTTCAGCCCCTTCATTTAAAGACATGTTACAACAATACTGAAGCCGTTCACCTAAACTTTCACCAATTTGCGGAATATAACCATACTGACTGCCGAGCCAGGTAACCATCTTATCTTTAAGGTGGACCGGATAATAGCATATCAGAATCTGCGCATTTATTCCGCTTAACGTTGTGAGGATATCATCCACAAAACATTGATACAGTGCGGAAGCGGTTCTTTCTCCCACCGATTCTGCAAGCCGGGTCTTCACTGCTCCATTATTTGGATACTTAACAAATAAAAGGATCTTATTATTCATTTATTTTAACTGCATCTTTATAATACATTTGATATAGATCTTTGGTCTCAACCGAGCTTCTAAACCTTCTCATCATGAATAAAATTAATAGATAAATTACTTTAATAAAGCGCTTAAAAGTTCCTGAATTCCATTTATAATTATCAACCACTACTCCTCCCCAGAGAAAAACAGTCTTGCCGGCACCAATAAGCCTGATTGACAGTTCAACATCTTCCATGAGCGGAATTTTTGGCACAAGAGAATATTTTTTAGCAGCTTTTGTACGAAAAAACTGAACCTGATCCCCAAAAGAAATACCAAAAAGTCCCGCCCTCATATCATTTAGAATCTCTATAATTGTTAACCCAAATCGATTATCCATAAAGTGCTGCCCAAGAGCACCGCCTATTGCTCCTGAAGAACTATTTAATGATTCAAGCATCTTCCCAAGAGCTCCAATTGAAAGACGGGTATCAGAATGAAGAACTGCTGTAACATCACCGGATACATTCCTTAAACCACGTTCAATCTGATTACCCCTGCCGGCAGGAGATTTTACCAGTTTAACACCGTAGAAACTCACAATATCAAGGGTTGCATCAATTGAGCCTCCATCCACGACCACAACTTCCAGAGGTAACGGTTTTAATGTCTTTATGTTCTCAAGACAACCCTTAATAAATTTCTCTGCATTAAGCGTCGGAATAATAATACTAACTGTTTTTAATTCTTTATTTTTAAAATTTTTATTTCTCCTCTTAATAAATATTATTAGCTCATAAAAAAGAACTAAATAAACGGGTGCCCATATAAGAAGCTGAAATAGTGGGGGCTGGCTCCACACACCATTTTCAAGCAAGTTCTTATCAGAAACAAAATAAAGTGATATTGTAAGGCATAATAATGACCAGGACCATCTTGTATAAATACATAACAGAGGAAGAAACCAGGCCAGATACCAAAAATGGACCGTAGGTGATAGAAGCAAAAAAAAGGTCATCACTAAAAACACACTTTTAAAAGCATCTTTTCTAAAATCTTTAAAAACATTAAAACAGACCAGCAGAAAAATAAAAATGCACATGCAGGTCGCAAAAGTATTTGAACCTGAAATAAAACGGATAATACTGTGGATTGACCCGTTATGGGCCATTTCTGTACCAAAAACAAACAGTGAAGAAAAAGGAGCAAACAGGTCATTCCCAACAAAAGGCATGAATGGAACCATGACACCAATTAGAAATATCCATAAATATTTTATGCTGCTGCGATTAATAAGAAAAGGCAGCAAAAGCAAAGAAACCTGTTTTGACTGTACAGCAAGTAAAAGTGAGAGAAACATAATCACCCATTTCCTGTAATACCATGCCAGTAAAGAAGCACACATAAAAAACACCATGACACTGTCGTAGTGGCCCTGGCCTGCAAAACTTATAATAACCACCGGATTTAGTGCATATAATATTGAAAAACGAACATCTCTTTCTTTCAGTCTCATAAAAGCAAAAATAATTAAAAGTGTTGCAAGATCAAAAAAACAAAACACTGCTTTAAATAAATTTTCATTATAAGAAATCTTATTCAGCTGAGAAAAAAGAAAAAGAATCCCGGGTGGATAAGCTGCAGGCATATCCGGATGATTAATCCCTTTCCAGATATTATCTCTCAAACCAACAAGTTTGCTGCTGTCCGGTGCTAACTCATAAGGATTAACATCCTGACTAAGCATTTTCCCTTCCCACAAATATCTGTTCATATCATCACTTGGTAAAAGGGGAAAAACTACGGCACGGCACAATAAAGCCACTATAAAAATATACAATTCAACTTTTATCCGTTTACCGCCCTTGGGCAACGTAATGAAGAACAGAAATGCAGATATACCCATTAATCCGTAAAGCGTTAAGAAGCTTAAAAAGCTGGATCCAACATACCCCACTTTTCCCATCTTAAAGGTGCTAAGAATCACCAAAAACGCGCTGAATATTGCCAGAAAAATACGGTATGGAAAAACTCCTGATTTACGGGCATGGTAGAAGCCAAAAAGAGAGACAGTGACAAATCCACAGGAATAAATGAAAAGAAAAGGACCAACCAGGTATTTTTGTGCAAATATATACATGACAAAGGATAAAAGACAATATATTCCGAGCCCCAGTTCAAAAAACATATCACAGGAGACCGCCCTGTTATAATTCAGGAATTCCTTATCCCCTTTTTTAGGCGTCCTTACAAAGGGACTCTTCTTACCCATAAATGCTTCCATAACTGCACGGGAGTTTGAAAGGGCAAGACCAACCCCTATACATACCAGAAAAGGAAGAAATGCGATTCGCCCTATCCAGCCTTTTCCGCTGACAACCTGACTTCCGGTATAAAGTGCTGATGGCCCGGTCATGGCAATCAGTAAAAAAAACGCGCAAAATCCGAATATTAATGGGGAAAGCTGAATTGGAAAAGTCATCAGAACAGGTAAGGCAAGGATAGACAGTGAAAGCATAAGCGGATGCACACAGTAATGGGATAAATGAAGTATAGCCTGGACTTTGGCAAACAATCTTCTGTCAGACCTTATAACCTTGCCAAGGAGTTTGCAGGCTGTCTGGATAGACCCTTTAGCCCACCTGAACTGCTGATTTTTAAAAGCATGGATGTTTTCCGGCAATTCTGAGGGAACGATAGTAGTCAGGCTATAATGAACATTCCAGCCTTTCAGCTGAATCCTGTAACTCAGATCCATATCCTCTGTCAGGGTATCCGCCTGCCAGCCTCCAGCATCAAAGATTGCCCGCTTTCTAAACACTCCGGCAGTACCGTTAAAATTCATAAAAAGATTGTTCCAGGCTCTGGCCGGTTGTTCAACCATGAAATGACCATCAATACCTAAAGCCTGAATCCTTGTAAGAAGTGACGCTTTACGGTTAACATGACCCCAGCGTGTCTGAAGAATACCCAGCTTTACATCTTTAATAAAAAAAGGAACTGTCTTTAGTAGAAAATCCTTTTCAGGAATAAAATCGGCATCAAAGATTGCAACTAGTTCTCCTGTGGCTGTTTTCAAACCATTTGAAAGTGCACCGGCCTTAAAACCATCTCTTCCCTTCCGGCGTATAACTGAAATATCGATACCGTTTCCTCTGAGCGCTTTAACCTCTTTATCAACAATTTCAATTGTTTCATCTGTGGAGTCATCAAGCACCTGTATCTGATGTTTTCCTTTAGGGTAATCCATTGAAGCAACTGAACGGATAACACGAACAGCAACATTATATTCATTAAAGAGTGGTATCTGGGTTGTTACCCGTGGAAAGTCTTCAGGAATGCCGTTTCTGTAATATTCATCTAAAATAAGTTTTTCTTTTTTAATATATTCATCTTTTTTACACAGAAAAATAAAAAGCATTACGTAACAGTTCACACCATATACCAAAAGACCTGCAGATGCGGTAAAATAAACAATGAAAAGAACCCACGAAATAAAATTAAGCATAAGAAACCTTATTTACTATTTAAAGACCAGTCATAATCAAGGTATTTAATTTTAACAGCATCAGATACATTTATGATATCCCGATCCTGTTTCTGAAGATATGGGATAATAAACTCAATCATCTGTTTATCATCCTTTCCAAAATCACTTTTAAACCACTTAAATATCCTATTTAGATAAATGGTTGCTGTCTTTCCTGATGTTTCAAAATGAAAGTTCCTGTGTTCTGTAAAAAAAAGCCGGGCAACACGGTTAAGCAGCGGATCAATATTATTTTTTTCATAAGCTTCAGGATAAAGAGCCGGACAACCGATACTGGCACAAACTATTGCAAAATGAATACGAGGTTCCCCAAGCTCTTTTCTGAGTTTTATATGCTCAATATCATCAAGGCTCAGTCTTTCATTGGCCGCATACCAGAGCTTCTGTTTCCAAGGATCTCTTATATCTTTTATACTTTTTAATGGGTAATGATTAAGAATCAGTTTTACAGTAAAAGCATTATACGCATTTATCCAGAATGCCAGGCGCTCATCCCGGGTAAGTATAGACACTTCCGTATTTCCAAGAGTTGTTAAATAATCATTCAGACGTTTTAAATCAGCAGGAGTACTAATTATTTTATTGTAATCAACTTTACCTTCATGCACATATTTCTTCAGAATAAAATCCCATTCAGCATGAGGGGTAACATCCCCATTGGCAAACAATTTACCGCTGCACATTATTAAAAGAATCATCATCTGCAAAGCATAGAATTTTTTTCTTTTACTCATTTTTCAGCCTGCTGTTGAATTAATAATATTAAAGGACATCAAAATTAATCTTTTAAATCATCACCCGGCTTGATCTTTTCCCAGTAATAGGTAAAAGATGATTTGTCTAAATTAAGTTCATCATTGTTATTCTTTTTCCATTTAATAAGACGATGAGGATATACATAATTAAAATAAAGCGTATCCCTTTTGCCATCCCCATTCACCACAACTGAATAAACCGACTCATAAAATACATTGTTAAATGTTACATTATTGAGAACGGTCTTTTTAACTCTTACCTCATAAGGGATAGGTTCTGTAAATTTATTACGGATAAACCCGGGAAATATTTTAACCCTATACGGACTCATATCATTTATTCTGAAACGTAGAATGAGCGGCAATGCATCGTAAAAATAAACAGGGTCAGATTCTGTTATCGTTCGTTTAATTTCCCCTTCATCATCAAAGTATGAATAAAAAATAAAATGGTGTTTTTCACCAATATGCGTGTACTGCATGTATGAATGACCGCATCCATCTTGACTGCTCATGCTATATTTGAGAATCCTGCCTGAAGAACGTTCAAAAAAGATTGATGCCATTTGATTATATTCATAGACACCCACAGGAACAGACTGAATATAATTCATTTTTATTACATCAATTGGTTCAGACACGGTTAAGGACTTAACCTGTCTAAGTAGATCAAAAGGCTCCTTAACCAGAATAATCTTGGTTTCAGAATCTCTAGTATAGCCATATTTTTCAATTACAGCATTATAAGTTTGAAACTCTGCTTTACCGTTGTCCCAGTAGGAATTATTTAAAAAATGTCGGCCTGAGGCCTGAATTTTTAATGGACCCAGAAAAATTAATAGACAAAGAAATACAAAAAAGAGAATTATTATGCTTTTTTCTCTGGACATATCAGCAGCAGGAACCTCCCTGAGAATTATCCGTGCATTCAGAAGCATTTGAACATTCAAAAAGTCCGAAATGCCGCGCCCTGTTCCCGGATATATTAAAATGCTTTTTATATCTGCTGTTTATAAGCATTGATGCGGTATTTCCGCAAACAAGCAGCGGTTTATTTTTTATAAAGGTATGGTGGTCATCGAGCTTAAAGCTATGCGGACATTCAGGTATCGTCCCCAAATAAACAGCTGTTTGACCATAATCCTCATACGCATCTTCCAGATCCTTCAACTTAAAAACCCGGAGGGTTATTGAATAAAAATCTATCATACCGGCCATTTCTTTAATTTCAGGGTTATTTAATTCAATTTTTCTTTTTGAAAAAACCCTGAAATCATTACACCCCAAATCACGAAGCATTCGTCGGAAATCCTCTATATACATTGCGCCACCCAAACATTCACCTTTCAGAACCGGATCCTTTGAAATATGCTCAGGGACACGCTGACCCGAAAAAATATCGGAAAAAAACAGCTCGCCGCCCGGTTTTAGGACCCTGAAAATTCCCTTAAAAACCGAACGTTTATCTGGCGAAAGGTTAATCACACAATTTGAGATTACAACATCAGCAATACTATCTTCAATTCCAATTTCCTCTAATTTCTCAATATGTCCGTTAAGAAAGTCCACATTAGGTTTTATATAACCAAAAGTTTCCATCTGTTTTTTCATGTTTCTTCTGGCAACCATAAGCTGTTCACTCGTCATATCAACTCCGAGAACAAATCCATTTTCACCCACAAGCCGTGATGCAAGGTATACATCTCTTCCTGTGCCGCATCCCAGGTCAATGATCATGCAGTCGTTAAGACAAAGAGGGATAGGCGAACCGCAACCGTAAAACCTGTCCAGAATTTCAGGTTCTATCATATTTAAAATTTTCCTTTGATAAAGCGGAATTGAATCAATTGAACAGCAGGCAGAAGTTTTAAGATCATTAGTGTTTTTAAGAACCTTTCCATAGTAGTCATTAATATCTTTATATGCGCTTTGGTTCTCTGATGCAATTTCGCCGGCACAGCTGGATCCCGAGCCTGCAGTACATGAATAACAATGTTCCCCGGTTAAAATCTCATAAGGGTTTGATAATAAATCTTCCATTTCATCTATACATATTACCTTACCCTTCCGATCACGTATAGGAAGTCCCTTTGCCTGATTAAAATCACAGTTAAAAAGTTTGCCTTCCCAGTTAACACTTACCAGAGTTCTGCACATAATGTTATGCGCAGCATCTGGATTAAAGTTGTCAGACAACATCTTAATATAATCTTCATAACCATTTGATAGCCTTAGAACTTTCTCAAATCGTCCGACAGGATTGTTTGTTATGGTATAAAGATTGTTAAACTCCATTTTATAATTTTGAGAAAGCTTCTCACGGTAACAGCCTTCCAGCTCTTCCTGTGACGGCGGAAGCGTCGGCCCGATTGGATTATACACAAGATTAAGCTCATGAGATCTGCTGTAACCGACTTCATTAAGCATTTTTAAAGCCTTTATACTCTTTTCAAAAACCCCGTTGCCGCGTTGGCTATCAACATTTTCCCTGGAATAACAGGGCAGTGACGCAGTTATTACAATATTGTGCTTACGATAAAATTCAGGAAGCCAATCCATTTTATCCTCAGTTATAATGGTAAGATTTGTTCTAACAATCTTTTTACCATTATGCTCTTTAATTTTTTCAATTAAATAAATAAAGTCTGGATGCATCTCAGGCGCACCGCCTGTAATATCAAGTGTAATGTCAGGATAATTTTCAATAAAACAAACCACCTTGTCTATTGTTGGGCGGTCCATAATATTTTTACCATCGGGGCCGGCATTCACATGGCAGTGTTTACAGTTCTGATTACAGAGATTCCCAAGGTTAACCTGGAGCGTTCTCAGGTTTTTAAAAAATAAAAAATCAGGGTTGATTCGGGTTATTTTTTCTCTGAAAGCTGAAGGTATCGTAACCATTTTTTCTCCTGTTTCAAGATTTATCAAAATTATCAGGCGCCTTATTTATAGTTTTCCTGATTTGGAAATTTATCACCCATGGTAAGATTATCCACCGGACAAACAGAAACACAGATTCCACATCCGATACAGCTTGAATTACGATTATTCACAGATTCATCTTTTAAAGCGAACTTCATAACATCAATTCCCATCTGGCAGTAACGCGAACATTCACCGCAGACAATACATCGGTCAGCAGGTTTTA
>JAHEEI010000274.1 GCA_024640785.1 Pseudomonadota bacterium | reverse complement strand
GCCGAAAAGGTTTGTTTAAAGCCTCCGCCTGGATATTTCATCCTATCGGGGGCTTTTGTGTTTTTGCCTCAGTAAAAAGCCAAATTTGTCTACAGATAAGGACAACTTCATGACTTTATATCGTGATTTAAAATGCTGGGAAATAATAAACTGTGATCATTGGGATTGTCTTGCAAGGAGCGAACCAGAAACACCTTGTTGGCAAATTGCTAAAAGGGCTGGGTCTTTTCGAGATGTTTCCAATACTTGTCGTGATTGTATAGTCTATTTACTTCAAAATGAAACTTCTGTAATAAGTAAAAAAGAAATTTTTGAAATTTTAAACCATAGAGGGAATTCTGAAAAAATTGGAACAGGGTATCGTGCCTGCATTTTAAAAACATCCTTAATTGGTTAATTTTTGTTTCATAAATCAAAATGTCTGTCATCCATGATCAGCATAACTATTAAAGGCAGTATCCCATTATAAAACATGGTGAAAATTCATGAACGAGGAATTGTTAAACTGCTGGGAAATTAAAAAATGCCAAAGACAAAAAGGCGGAAAGAAAGTGGGAGAGTTAGGGCAGTGTATTGCGTCAAAAGAAGGGATGGGGCATAGTTGCTGGGCAGTCGCTGGAACTTTATGCGGAGGTAAAATTCAAGGTACGACCGCACAAAAAATTAGATTTTGTACATCCTGTGAAGTATATGAAATCTATAATCGCTCAAGGGGCGAGTTAGGGAAAATGATAAGGACAACTTATCCCAAGGAAGATGCAAAATATTATGATATAATGATGAAGTTCTACAATAAAGAAACATTAGCCGGATTAATATAAACGCTAGATAAAAATTCTTCATATCTAGCTACCTATTGAAATATAATTGATTAAATCAATCAACATTTCCACTCCACATAGCTAGTGAAAATTTTGGCTGAAAAATATACTATTGTGGCAAGCTATCTGTAATTCCCTCCTGACAAAGTTCTGAGCCTCCTTGAATCTTCCAAGATTGCCCCGTTTCCAGAAATCCGGAAAAACTTGCCGGAAAATTGGACTCAATTAATCAGGATTTCCAGATACACAAGACTAAGCAACTGATATTATTAAGAAGAGAAAAGCCAATACAAAAGGCATCTTTTTTGCAAGAATAATTAGGCAGGGTACATGGCAAGAAAAAGGATCATATAAGGGTAAATTATTGTGCAGAATATGATTTTGTCAAAGATAGTCGGCCGGTACATGAAGAATATGTTGATAGTACTCATTACGCTGACGATAAGCTTTTACCTACTCCTAGGATATCGTTTTCTTTGGGTATTGCTTGCGGTTTGACTCCTGTAATGGAATTGGGTTAGTAATGCCCCCTCTTTTTATGTCAAAACCTACGACAACTGCAATATCTTTTGACTCGGGAATTATTCTCAAAAGGATGATATGTCCAGTGGATATGTCAACCTCAAAAAGGTATGCATGCAAACCAGGGAAAATATCGCGTAAAAATTGTAAAGTAGGGCCCAAAAAGCAATGAAAGTCCTCGATAGTCTTATTGTTTCAGCCAATTAAATGTGGCTGTTTGAGCCAAGGTACTAGGGAAAGAGCTCTTCAATCCTGTGCCTGAGATTTTCACGGAATGTTTCGTCTGGGCCCAATTCGATAAATTCATGAATATAAGCCTGCAGAAGTTGCTGAATTTTGGCAGCAAGGGTTGGGATGGAGTCTGCCTGTCCTTTTGCCCTAAGTTTTTCTTCAACTTCTGTGGAGATAATTGCTTCAACTATTCTGTAATTTTCTTTATCATGCAGAAGAATTGCGGCCCACAAAAGTTGTTTGGCCGGGGGATTGATTTTCGGGTCAGCAGGCCAGAACGAATAGGGTGTTCGTATGACACCCATTTTTTTTACTAAAGCGGCATCAAAGCGCTTACGGAGTAAATTGTTCTCCGGCAATGTCCCATTTTCCAACTCGGAAACCATTTGCTTGAACATGATGTATTCCTAAAAAGTCCGGATTGGCCGATGATACATAGAGTTAGTGCCGCCTGGTAAAATCAATTGGTTACAGGCGGAATAAACTTTCCCAGGTGCATGTTTATGATGCCGGTAAAATGTTTCACCTGTTTGGAGGCAGCTATTTCCGATCCTTTTCCTTCAGTTTGGCCTTAAGAATTTCACCAAGCGTACCTAACGGTTCACCCGCCTTGGGTCTTTCATGTTTCTGCATATATTGCCTGACATCTTCCTCCTCTTTGTCAGCAGCTTCCTCGTCAGATGTTTCTCCTGCAAGGGATAAGGATATGCGTTTTTGTTCTTGATCTATATCCTCGATTTTAACCTCAACTGTCTGGCCTTCTTCAACAGCTTCCTTGGGGTGATTGATTCGCCTGCCGCCACCGAGCCTGGAAATATGAATGAGTCCATCAATCCCGGCCGCAAGGTTCACAAACGCACCAAATTTTGCCAAGCGAATAACTTTGCCGGTATGAAAAGAGCCTATTGGAAACTGCTTTGCTATATCCTGCCATGGATCGGGCAGGGACTGCTTGAGGCTGAATGAAAAGCGGTTATTCTCCCAGTCAAGTTTCAGGATCACCACTTCAACATCCTGGCCCTCTGCAAGTACGTCGCGTATATTCTCCGTCCTGGACCAGCCGATCTCCGAGATTGGAATAAGTCCCTCAATGCCATCAACATCAACAAATGCCCCGAAATCTTTTAGCGAGGTAATTTTTCCCTTAACTGTCATGCCTTCCTGGAGATGTTCCTGCAACTCCTCCCGTTTCTGCTCTCTTTCCTCCTCAAGGATAATGCGCCTGGAAAGAACGATATTACGACCACCCTCGCTGAATTGCGTGATCTTAAAAAGCATATGG
>JAHEEI010000092.1 GCA_024640785.1 Pseudomonadota bacterium | reverse complement strand
GCCACCGAATCTGCAAGTGTTCCGCTGGTATCGCGAAGATTGGACGGGCCCAAAATCGGCAGCACAATAAAGGGCCCATGTCCGACGCCGTAGTGTCCCAGCGTCTGGCCAAAGTCCTCGGCCTGCCTCGGCAGACCCCAATCGGTGGCCGGATCCCACAGCCCGGCAATACCCATGGTAGAGTTGGTCAGGAATCGGGCAAGGGTGATTCCCGTCCGTTTGAATTTCAGCTGCAGCAGATTATTGGTGAGATTGTTGAACTCATAGATATTGTCTACAAAGTCCGACACCCTGTTTTCGACGTAATCCGGGAGAATGAATTCATAAGATTTGACCACCGGCAGAAAAAAGTATTTGTCGAAATAGTAATTAAAGGTGTAGACCCTCCGGTTAAAACCTTCGATCGGATCGTTTACGTCAATCGGATATTCAACCGTGTCCTTTATAATATCTTCTGCCCGGTGCCGTGTCGGTTCAAGGGTAATTTTCTGCTTCGAGGTCGTGCTGCATCCGGCAGCGTACAACGCGCCCATAAGGCTCAGGGTCATCAGGATCAAGCGTATTATCGTACTCCATTTTTTGGCCACAATAGTCTCCTCTTTTAATTCTTATTAGATGCCTGGAAAAATTCGATCATGGCTGCCGTGTTGTCGGGATAGGCCATGTTGCCGCAATGGCCTCCGTGGGGGAAAATATGGGCTCGGCTGCCGAAAACATCCCGCAGATAGTCAATTTCACCCGGATGCAGAATAATATCATCCGCATTATGAATCAGGCCTAATTTAGGTGAAGTACGAAGATAGTCCTCGATATGGCTCAGGCTCATATTTTGGATCAGGTCGGTTTCTTCCAAACCCGGCTCCTGCTTTTGAAAGTGAGGAAGGAAAATACCTTCAAAGTAATCAATGAATGACAGACGGGCGTAAACCTTGCTGTAGTCAGTCATGCTGTTATAACGGCCGAGTTCGAGATTGCCGGGAATAACATACCCCGCCCGGGTCATGACATCGCTGACAAAGACCATGTTTTCTGTTGAGAGCCTGAAATCTACACCGATCAGGGCAGCAAGATTTGCATCACTTTTGGGTTTGCGGTATTTATAGGTATTGTAGAGGAAATGGTCATTGAACTCAACGGCTTCACCATTTACATAAGCTTCGGTAAAAGCGCTGAGGACCTTTTCGTAGAACGCATTGAAGTTGTTCAGGCCGCCGGGAATGTTTTGTTCCAGCATCTTATCCAGAATCACGACAGAGTTGTAAAGACTGACCGGCGGATTAATCAGAAGAACCTTACGGAAGTTGAACGCCCTCTTTTTCTCATCAAGCTTTGCGATAAAAGCCGATTCGGCCGCCCCGAGGCTGTATCCGGTAAGATAAAAATCGGTGACTTCCATTTTCTTCTGCAATTTCTGCCAGATCTGCTGCATCACCCGGTAAAGATCAACAGAATCCTCTTCCAGATGCCCGGGTACACCGCTGGTCGAAGCAGAAACGATAAAGTTCGGGTGGGTCGGCGAAGACAAAGAAATCACATGGTAGCCGGCATGGTAAAAGGCCCGCTGCAGGTTCTTCATCTTTTGACTCTGAAAACTTGCCCCGGTGCCGGCGATAAGGAAGATAAGGGGTGCCGGGCCTTTCTGCCTTAGATAAGAATAGCTCAAGCCCTTGAGATACCAGAGAATGTCCGGGATTTCCCGATCCGGGAAAACCGTTATTTTATCGAACTTGAGCGGTATTTTTCCGGGCAGCGCATCCTGGAATTCCGGCGGGGTGCTCAGCACCGTTGCAATATAGGGGTCGGCAAAAGGATAATCATACGCATAGGTCAGACCACTGCATAAAAACAGCAGACAGACACAGACCCCCAGTAATCGATTAAGTTTTTTCAACATGTGTTCTCTCCTTTTACTTATCTTGTTTGTTTTTTGAAGAGTTGTCTAAGGATAGCTTTTTTGCCTTAATAATTATGCTTAATTAAACCAATCAGAAGACTAAATAAAAATATTTCCATATTCCTTTCTTGATTTAAGTTAACAGGCTCTCCTGAGACTGTAAATATCAAATATGTTAAGCTTGAAATCAGTATATCAATATGACCTAAGGTATCCTGGCTATTTTAGGGCCGGATAAAAGTCAACATAAACAACCAGACCTTTAATTTGTTACAATACTGAAAAAGGATATATTATTTTTACTTATCAAGAATAATATAATACAATCTATCCAAAAGCAACTTCCTGTCAATAAATACTATTCGGTTAATAAACTATGGGTTTAACCCTTACCAGAAAAAAGCTTGTTGTCGGTCTTTCTGTGGCAATGGTCTGTTTGCTTGCTTTGGTTTTCCTGATGTCCCCGTTTCTTATTAACCATCCCTTTATTAAGAAAAGAGTCGTCCTGGAGGCCGGACAATTACTCCAGGCGGACGTGAGCATCAAACGCCTAGCCCTGGGTTTTTTCAGCAGGCCCCATGTTGAATTTTTGGGTGTACAGCTGTCCTTTAATGACGGTACAAACCTCAGCATTGAGAATATTGAAGTATATATGTCATTGATATCCCTTTTTTCCGGTGATGTCGAGCCTGAATATATACATATACAGTCGCCGGAGGTGCGTCTGAGAATTCCGACACAGCAAAGCCCGGATAATGCCTCAGCACAGAAAACATCCCTTGAGGATCTTCAAAAAAATGCGGCTGATTCTCTTGCGTCTGTCCTCATGAAAATACCGGACTGTGTTGTGGACATCAATAAGGGTGCGGTGCATCTTACTGCGCCAGGAAAATCGGGGCTCAGCATTAACCATATTGAAGCTGTTGCCATATCAGCTCAAGACAGGCTTGAGCTGCGTATAAAGAGCCAATCGTCACTCTGGCAGGACCTCCTGATGGAGGCTGACTATGTCCGGCAGGCACAGGCATCCGGTCCGGCAGGGGATCAAACCGATCCCTACAGCGCCAGGCTTTCTCTAAAGTTTACGGGTCTGGATATTGCTTCGTGCCGGGAAGTCGCCGCAGGGCTGGCAGAACATGAACCTGTGGCCCAAAGTATTTTTAAGTATGTTTACAGCGGCATTTTCAACTCTCTTTCCTGTACCCTGCGTTTGCCGTTTACTGAAGACAGCGTGAAAAAGGGCGGTATTGTTATTAACGGCAGTCTTGAGAACGCAACAGTCTTTATGCCTGAAACAGACCTTGGGGTAAGGAATCTGAGCGGCACTATCGCTTTTGACAACGGAATCATAAGTGCTACGAAGATTAATGCGGTTATTGACAATTCCTCTATTCATAACGCATCAGTCAGGCTCGACGCCGGCGATGGATATGCGCCGGTCCTGATTGAGGCGCCCTTTGTTGTTGATTTCTCACAGCTTCCCGATCTGATGCGTCTGATGCCGCCCTCTGCTGTCCGCGACGAGCTCGGGCTTATTGCCTCTCCCAGGGGCACCTCGCACGGCGTCTGTATCGTACGAAAAGACCAGAGCACATACAGCACTGAGGTTATCATAGAAGACCTGAAGTTTATGGCTGACTACCGTGGATTTCCCATTCCGCTTGAGGTTGTGAAAGGTACGTGCCGATATGCTAAGGGTGTTTTATCGTTTGAGAAACTGTCAGGGAAGCTCGGCACAAGTAAGATACCGGAAATTTCAGCCACGTTTCCTCAGAATGATGAGGGGTATACCATCAAAGCACGTGGCGCGGAGCTTTTTCTAACCGACGTTGTTTCGGTGCTCAACTCCTTTTCGTTAACCCGCGAGCTCTTTAAGGATCTGCAGCATGCCGAGGGCCGGGTCATTGTCAATGAGCTTAAGCTCCAGAGTCCTCCAGGTACTTCCGACAGATGGCGCTACACTCTTCGCGGCAGGGCCAACGACATTATTCTTTCACATGCCGCTTTTGATGGGCCAGGTAAGATAAAAAGCGGCGTTCTTAATGTTACCCAGGACCGTTTTGAGCTGAGTGACGCTCGAACCACCTTTTTTGACTGCAGCCTTGACGGGCATATCGCTCTTGACGGATATCTCAGCGGCATTCATAAAGCCGGCATCGAAGTTAGTGGAAAGCTTGGAGAGGTTGGGCTTAAGAAAATTTTCACATTCTGCAGTATGCCGCTGGAGCTTTTTCCGCACATACCCTTATCAATTCGAAGTGTCCGAGTTGAATGGCTGCGAGACGGTGCAACAACGCTCTCCGGTGGCTTTGACTTCGGTCATGACGTTGAGGCGGAACTTGCGCTGAAAGTCCAGGAAAAATCCTTAGAAATAAACAAGCTGGCAATCAATGACACAAAATCCAACTGCCGAATGAGTCTGTCAATGAGTGACGATATTATGGAAATTGCCTATGCAGGAACACTTGCAAAGTCAACGCTTGATAGCGTGCTGGCAGAAAATCAGTTTCTGCAGGGATCTGTAACCGGCGACTTTTCTGCCGTATTTAATGAAAAGAATCCTTTACTCTCAATTGCCACGGGAACACTGCTTGTGGAAAAAGCGGCATTTAATAGTTTTAAGCCTCTTCCTCTGCTTATTAATAAAGCTGCCATTACGGCCAGGGGATCAAGAATGGATATTGATGAGGCATTAATTACTTCGGGGGATAACTCCGCTGCTCTTCATGGGAACGTTGATTTTACTGAAAAGGGATTTCAGCTTGATCTTGTGGCGGATGCGGAGAGCCTGGATCTGGGGTCTGACAATAGTTCTTTTTTTCCCGACAATGCTACTACCGCCTCGGGCAATAACGATGAGTTCTGGGATACGCCCTTGCTGGGCACAATCACGGTAAATATCGGTGAGCTGAAAAAAGGATCGATACGCTGCATGCCCTTTCATTCCCTTATCACTTTTTCCGATAAAAAAATAACCATTGCAACAACGGATACAAAACTTTGCGGTATCAAGCTGCCTGCAAATGTGCAGATAACCCCGGAAAATATAGCAGTTGATGCCTCTGCGAAGGCAGAAAAAACTTCGCTAAGGGAAGTTCTTGAGTGTCTGACTGGATCAAAAACGATTATCTCGGGCAGGTTTGATTTTGATTCCAGTCTTACGGCACAAGGCTCTGCAGCAGAGCTCATTGATAGCCTTACAGGGGACATCACCTTCAGCGCACGAAAGGGCCGCATCTATAAATCCAATCTGCTGACTCGGATCCTGTCATATCTAAGCTTTAGGAATTTGATTTTCGGTGGTGCGACCGACATTACCCAAAAAGGCTTTGGTTATAGATCGATTAACATAAAGGGTGAATTTAAAAATGATATATTAAGAATGAATGAGTTTGTGGTTGATGGGAATTCGCTTATGGTGGTTGGTGAAGGGACAGTCAATTTTCGTAAAGAAACGTTTGATCTTAAAGTATTGGCCACACCGTTTGAGATCGAAGACCTGCTGCTGATGAGTATCCCGGTAGTCGGAATATTTTTTACTCATACCCTTATCGCTGTTCCCATCAATATCAGCGGAACGCTCGACGATCCGAAACTGCGCCCCGGGTCGCCTGCTTCTATTGGTAAGGGTTTGATGGGGGTTTTAAAAAAGATTGTCAAAACACCGGTCAGAATTATGGATATGGTGGAACCCGGCGATCGAGGGAGAGATAAAAAAAATGAATAACCCAGGAAGGTGAGGTCTATCAAAGATAACATCAGCGCCATAGCTTCCTTGCAGACAAACATGTTTTTGCTTTAATGACAATCCTTTTCTATTTTTTGTACTTCTGCTCTCGTTCGTTTATAATGACATACCATTAATGAAGTAAATAACAATGGCATTGTTTGCTCAGCGGACGAAGAAAAGCTTTGTCAGATCTTAATGGTAGAATTTTTTAATTAACATAATAAGAAATCTAATTAAATCCTTTAGATTTTAAAAGATGGATAACCATTGACATTTATAATAAATAAGCTAAATTAACATTATTTGTTTTTACTGCTGATTATCCTGACAGAATTTCCCTGATTTTCAATAGGTTCTTCCAATAACAATAATCAGTAGAGCTTAATCTAAAAACTAATGAAGGGTAAAATGTATGCAGTGGATATTTAGGAAGATAAATTTTATTATCGCTGAAAACAAAATAAATTTTCTAATATCAGCCGTGTTGTTGGTGGGTCTTGGCATGATCGGGTGTGCGAAAAATCAGATTATCGTGCCGAAAATAACTTCGGAGCCTACGAATCAGCGTCTCACCGGCAAGTTTGTATGGTTTGATCTTTTTACCCACGATTTGCATTCTACCAGTCTGTTTTATGAATCTTTGTTTAGCTGGTCTTTTAAGGAAACAAGTTCTACGGAAAAAATTGTAAAAACGATCCTGCGTGACGGTGTTCCCATAGCGAATGCCGTCTATATCAAACAGAAAGACCCCAAGGTCAATGCCTCCCGATGGCTTAGCTATATCTCCGTGGAGGATGTTGATCGGGCTGCAAAACTCTCTGTCAAAAACAAGGGTTCGGTTTATCTTCAGCCAAGAGACTTGAAAAACAGAGGCCGCGTTGCCGTAGTGAATGACCCCCAGGGGGCAATATTTGGACTCGTAACTGCAACTGGCGGGGATCCGCTGGACACTGATTTCCGGGCAAACCAGTTCCTGGGAAGTGAACTATGGACCACAGACCCGGATGACGCATTAAAATTTTATAATACTCTGGTCGGTTATGAACAAAAACTGATTGATATCAAAGCCGACCTCAAGTATCGTCGCTTAGTCGTCGATGACCGTTTTTGCGCGGGGCTTATGAAGTTGCCCTGGGACGATGTGAAGCCGGCCTGGATACCTTATATATCGGTTAAAAACACTTTGGAAACCGTGGAAAAAGCAAAAAAACTCGGCGGAAAAATAATTGTGGAGAAAGATTCTGCGGTTCAGGAAGGATCCATAGTGATCATCGCAGATCCCTCCGGGGCAGTGTTTGCGATAATACAAATGTCGGGTATTCCCAAGCGGGAGGACCTTTGATATGAAACGATACAGCATTCTCTTTTTAATAGCTTTTTCCATACTGGCGGCCTTATCCCTGATGTCCTGTGTCACCCCCGATAGCGAGTATCACTACAGGCACCCCCCAAATTATACTGTTACTGTGTACCAAGGGTCAACATGGGGATATTATTCTCGACCTGGGTACTACCACTATCGTAGACCGCGTCGTGGGCCAGGGCATCCCTACAGATATTAAAAGCTTAAACAAATGACGGGTCGTTCATCTCCTCGTCGGAAACATCGATACTCAGAATTTACGCCACAGCAACTAAACATGCTCCGTCTTATTTATACATTGAGAGAACGGTTTTCCTGCCAAATATTTATCTTAGGATAGTGTAAATTCTCCACTGCCTGGTACAATAGACTCGAGTTGTCTAAAACCTTTTGAAGACATACAGTTGAAAAAGTCTATTTTAGAGGAGGAAATAAATGAACAAAAATTTATTGATTTCGGCCTTTTTCATTCTATTTTTGGTTCCAAGCGGAGCCTTTGCTGAGGTAAAAAAAGGATCAATGGAAGACATTGGCCGCCCCAGTCCTGAAACAGGTCCAACAAAAGTTCAAACGGTTATAGGCTTCCTGGACATAGACAGTATTAATACGGCCACACAAATTTTTGAGGCCAATGTTTTTATTGGCCTTACCTGGAAAGATCATCGTCTCGCCCACTCGGGCAGCGGGCCGGTTAAGTATCCACTGGATAAAATCTGGAGTCCACCTCTTCAGATTGCAAATGAAGTGGGCCTGGTTCGAAAGACTTTTCCTGAAGTAGCACTCGTCCAACCGGATGGAACCGTTAGCTGTAAACAAAGATATGTCGGAACATTTTCGCAAGCACTGAATTTAAAAGATTTCCCTTTTGATCAACATAAGTTTGTGCTGCAGCTTATCGCACCCGGTTATACGCCTGAGAATATCCAGTTTGTACCAGACAAAAAGTGGATAGATAGAGGCGTCCCCTATGCGGCCCTAATTTCGAAAGATTTAAGCCTTCCTGATTGGGAAATAACTGAAGTCAAAGCTGAAAATACTCCCTACTTTATAGTTGAAGGTTTTGGACTGGCGGGATACACCTTTGAGTTTAAGGGGAAAAGGCACGTTGAATATTATCTTCTTAAAGTAATCATGCCGTTGATCTTAATAGTTATGATGTCGTGGGCCTGTTTTTGGATTGATCCCGAAAATTCCGGGACACAGATCGGCGTTGCATCAACCTCGATGTTGACTCTAATTGCCTATCGATTTGCCATCGATTCATATGTGCCAAAAGTTTCTTATACTACAAGGCTGGATGAGTTTATATTTATGAGTACGGTAGTCGTTTTTATTGCTCTGGTGCAGGTCGTTACAACTTCCATGCTTTTTCATTGCAACAAGGTTCCCCTTGCAAGAAAGATAGATATAATATCTCGAATATTTTTTCCGCTTGTTTTTTTTAGCAGTACTTTTTTGATCTTGCTTAGATAATGATCAAAATTTATTATTATTTTTATAAATCTAAATATGGGAGAATGAAATATGATATTTTTGAAAATTTTTAGTTATCTCCTTTAAGGATTTGAAAAAACCGAGATCTGACTTGTGTATAAAGTATAAATTGCATCCCATTTATTTTTATGTTACACATTTGTATAAAGTTACATATACATGAAAAGCAATATATATTCTGTCTCATTACTTAAAGAAACTTGAAAATGAAAAACCTAAACTGTGGATAATGAGAAAATCACTAAAACTCATAGAAAGGATATACACAATGAAAAAATCATGCATGATGTTAATTATTCTACTTACCGGATTCTGCACCCTGGTCCAGGTGGGGCGGCCTGTCCCGGCTGAAGCGGGTGTTATCAAAGCCATTGTTTTTTACGTTCCCAACCGGGTGTTTGATCTCATGGATATCGTTCGTTTACGCGTCCGCGTCGGGCCGGGCCTCTCCGCCGGCGTGCGGGCCACACGGCCATTGTCGGCTTTCGCAGGTTTTCACAGCAGTCTCTTCATCGGGCTGCCCGGTCCCCGCGGCAGTAAAAAGCTTCCTTTACCGGTGGGGTTTGACCAGCGTGCCGGCGCTCAGGCAAGCGTTGCCAACGCTTCCTCAGGAGCACCCTATTACGACCCGCTTGAGGTGGGGTTTGAAGTCCAGCCCGTTATTGTGGGCGTGAATGCCGGTGTCGGCGGTTTTGAAATTTTAGATTTCCTTACCGGTCTGATCTTTATTGACCTGCAGGATGATGATTTCGGAAAAAGCGCTAAGAAGGATGACAATGATAAAAACCTGAATGCGGCAAAAGAAGTAGAAGAGGTAGAAAAAGAAGAACCGGCTCCTTCAGAAGAGGACATGGAACCGGCTGAAGAGGTAGAAAATGAAGCACCGGCGCCTTCAGAAGAGGACATGGAACCGGCTGAAGAGGTAGAAAAAGAAGAACCGGCGCCTTCAGAAGAGGATATGGAACCGGCCGAAGAAAAGAAAGAATAGAACGAAGACAGAACAATTACTAAGTTTTAATTATTTATCTACGACATTTTGTTGTAAGAACGGGTGTCATTTATGGCACCTGTTCTTATGTTTGTAGGATAAAACCTATTGTGAGGATGATAAGTTTTTAATATCCATACTGACTGTGACGAGGTATTATATATCGCACGACCTCACCCCTTTCCAAATATGATCCCCCCAAGAATTATATATTAAGATTACCTATGATTATGTTAACAGTTTAGCGAGGAAACATATTCAATATTATTATCGCTAATATTGCCTTAGAAATAAGAATTTCGTTTGTATTTTATAAAATATATTATGGCTTTTTAGTTTTTCTGGCAACAATTGCAATGAACATTAAATCAGATAACCTTAATAGTTCATCACCCTTCAAAAATCAACGGTTGCGATAATAACCTTAATTTTTACCAGGCTATAAAAAGTACATATTACCAGAAGTAATATGCGCTTTAGCAATGGTTCATGTTATGCCACGAGTTGTTGACCTTGAGTTTTGTTAAAATTGATTAAGAAGAAGATATCTCTTATCCAATTCTCTTTTAAACTGCTGGGAAAAGTTAGGAAAGACCCAGAAGGCGTAAGGCATTATTTCCCAGAATCTGTTCGATCTCCTTTTCTGTGAACTTGATCCCCTCCGGTGCATTTCGGGGCAGGTCTCGAAACAGTTGAACCCAGTCTGCATTGGACATGAATGAACGAAAGGAGGGGCTGTCAGACCCAAAAAATATACGTTCAAGTTCGGTAA
>JAHEEI010000091.1 GCA_024640785.1 Pseudomonadota bacterium | reverse complement strand
ACTATGGTCAAACAGATACAAAACACTGTTTATGTAGTCGGTGACGTAGATGCCGTCATCAGTTGCAAAAATACCCGTGGGCCGGAAATCATTTCCCGTGGCATAGGGATGCGTCCAGCGTTCAAGCAGGGTTCCGCTGTCGTCGAATCTTAAGATGGCAGAATCAAGAATATCGGTAACGTACACGCTGCCGTCGGAGCCCACGGCAAGCCCAGAAGGTTCCCTGAAAAACGCGGGGGTGTCTTCTAAAATGCCCCAGCTGAGCACCCAGGTGCCATCGGTGGAGAATTTATGAATACGGTAGCTCCGAGGGTCGGATATATACACATAGTCACCGTCGGGGGACACGGCAATGCTGGGGGAGTAGTTGATCTCTCCTTCGTCAGTACAGTAGTCCTCCACCTGAGGGTTTCCGTCAGGGCAGGCCGTTAAGTGACCCTGGAAGGTGCCGTCGTTGTCATATTGATGTACGCGATTGTTCATAATGTCGTACACGTAGATGGTTCCGGAAGGGGCCACCGCGATTGAGCTCGAGCCCCAGAAGCCGTTCGGAGCTGGACAGCCGAACAGTGAAGGACAAATAAACCCCCACTTGTTTTCAAAGGTGAACTCCCCCGCAGCACAGATAGCGGGTGAGCTAAAGGCAATCATACAAAACACAAAAATTTTCAGTACCTGTTTTTTTTGAAACAGCTTACCTCTGTCGTGAATCTGGTTTATTTTTAATTTCATCCCTTCCTCCTTTTCTGTACTCAAACATAATAACTAAAATTTAATTCCATTTTATTGTGCAAATCACTCTATTACGATAATAACAACCTCCTTTCTCATAAAATGTTAAAAGTAAAAGATGTCCTCTTTCCAAAAAGTAATGCTTGTTCAAGTAGTGTTGAATAGAATATATTAAGCTTTCGCTTAAACAGTTATAAATAAACGAGAATTACCAAATCCCGCTGCAACCGGAGGATGCATTTGCCTAAGAATTAGAATATTTTGGCAAAAAAAAACGTCTTCAAATATTTCATTTGAAAGCGTTTTTTCAATCGTTTTAAGATTGTATCAAAGTTCCTTTTACGTTCATGCCGCATGAGAACCTCTTAGCTTATTATTCTTATCGCATTGGAATTTATTTAATGGGTAGATTTTAACTATATTTGATACCTAATACCTACCACAATGTAGTACTAATTATCACGCTCATCTTTAAATGTCAATAATATGATTAATATATTTTTACCAGTCTCTGTGTGTGGATTTGTGTGGGACTTTTTCTCCAAAATGAGCCAAAATGTGTAGTTTTGAAGAAACTACATTGAAGGATGACAATGGAAAAGACGTGCCCGTTGTGAAAATAGATTTCTTGCTAAAAATACCTGTTGAAGATAATATTTATAACTATATAACAAAAGAAAATAAAGCTCACACCAAAACGTAAACTGTATTAAAACGAACTTTAGCTAGAACGTTGAGATGAAAGATAAAAAATGTATAACAAATCGTTGCCCCTAACATTTTTCCGATCCGCTCCAAGATGCAGGTGAACTCAACCGTTACATATAACCACGAGGACTCCAACATAAAGGAGTTATGGCATTTCTAAGAAATACACTTGATCGTGTCTTAAATATTGATTCAGGCAAATAGAATTTACATTAGATAATGAGTGATACCCCAAGCGGCTGCTGTGATTGATGACCCTATTGCGAGAAGCACTACACAGCACCCTCTGTTGTTGTTTCCTTCAGGCTGTTTCTTTTTATTTTCCTCTTCTTCAAGGACAGCAACATCGATTTCATCAAAGTTGCCATCACCGTCAAAGTCTACCATTGTATAGTCCCACTAATTTTTTAGTTGATCGTTTTCCTGCATAAGTTTTTCTGCAAAAGACTCAATAAGTTTCCTGTTATGAATTTTTTCAAGCCATGAATCCGGTATATCGTTGATTCCGTAATATGCTCCGGCGATCTGCCCGTAGATTGCGCCCGTGGTGTCCGCGTCATCTCCCAGGTTTACAGCCCGTAGGCACCCTTCCTTAAATGAGCTACTGTTATAAAACGCCCAGAGCGCTGCTTCAAGAGAATGAACAACATATCCTGTCCCGGCGATTTCAGCCGGTTTGCGATCTTTAAATGACCCTGATGCGATTTCATCAATTTCAGGAGCAAGAGGATGGTCATTCCAGTAATCCGGTATGGGACAGTATCTTTTTGATAACAGGACTTTTTTATCGACATTGTTTATCGCCCCGACGATTAAAGCTGCAAAATACCTGTAAGCGCTGATGCAAGTTGCAGCACTGTGGGTGGTCCGGGAGCTGTTTCCGGCCATCTCAATAGCTTTCTCAGGGGTTGACGCGAAGAAGAGCGGAACAGGGGCGAGGCGCATGAGAGAGCCGTTTCCTGCGGAGCGGGGATCCGTCAGCCCGCAGTACGGCTCACCTGTCCTTTCAAATTCTGAGATAGCTGCCCTGCAGGTATTGCCGACATCAAAACATTCTCCTGTGCTGCTGTGATATCCTTCACGATACCACTTAACATATCTTTCCATCTGATCAGAAGGATCAAAACCATTACATTTTATGAGACTTTCTGCCAGGCATAGTGCCATAGAGGTATCGTCAGTCCACTGTCCTGGTTTAAGGCCAAAGGGTCCGCCGCCTATTATGTCATCAATCGGTGTAAACGTCCCCGGTGGTTGAAACTCAAGGGTTGTTCCCAGGGCATCTCCCCCAGCCAAGCCTAAAAGGCTTCCTTTGTATCTGTCTAAACTCTTCATCATCTAAAGTTATCCTTTAAGATATAAAATGTAAATAAATGAAATATTGTGCAAATATTGTCAAATAATTATAAATACTGCGATTAAAGCTAAAATAAAAATAAAAAAAATGAAAATATCCTATCAGCTTTGACCGTATCTGACAATCCCTTTGGCTAAAATATACGTAAAGATAAATTAATTGGAGGAAAAGGTCATGCAGGAAATACTTAATACCTATTTAGGTCAGGTAAAAATCGGTCGTAAGCAGTCACATAAGAATCTGGAAGTTTTCCCGCTCCTGTTTACTAATGGAGGTACCCTGGACTACATGCTTCTTGATGAAGCGCTCGATGAAAATTGTATCGATATCATTGAGGTCAATGAAGGCGGATCGGTTCCGGATTTGAAGGTTAAGAACAAGTCAAAGAAAATGCTGCTGTTGATTGATGGTGAAGAGCTTGTCGGTGCCAAACAGAACAGGATTATTAACACCACGATTCTTATTGCAGCCAGTACAACTGTGACGATTCCGGTCAGCTGTGTAGAGCAGGGCAGGTGGGCTTACAAAAGCGATAAGTTTTACAGTGAGAAAAGGGTAATGGCATCCAGCATGAGAGCACAAAAATCAGGACAGGTTCATAGATCTTTAAGAGAAAGAGGAGAGTCACGAGCTGACCAGGGAGCGATCTGGGATGCGGTCGAAGAAAAATCAATGAGCATGGATGCTCCGTCACCAACAGGGGCGATGGAGGAAATCTATAAAAAGAATGCAGGTTCGTTAAAAGACTATCAGAAAGATTTTAAGCTTATTGACGGGCAGGTTGGGGCAGTTTTTATGATCAACGGTGAAGTGGTCGGTCTTGACAGCTTTGGAAAGGCCGAAACGTTTTCCAAAGTATTTCAAAAGATGATCGAGAGTTATGCCCTTGACGCTTTGGACTGGTTTGATCCTAAACTGAAGAAGACGGCTGTTAAAAAAGACGCAGCCGCGTTTGTTGATAAGGTTCTGACAGCGGGGCAGGAAAAACATAAGCCTGTTGCGCTGGGAATGGATTTAAGGCTGGAATCTGAAACTGTGACCGGTTTTGCCCTATCTCACGAAGATGAGCTTCTTCACCTGTCTGCCTTTAAACGTGAAAAAGACAACAATGGTTCTAGTGCAAGTATGGGAAGATTTTCATCAAGAAGAAGAAACCGGATCTAAAGATAGTTAAACACAATTTATAAAGGAGAAAATGATTATGCAAGCAAATGCGTCTATAGAAATATTTCCAGAATATAAAGAAATGCTTGAGCTTCATGATGATCTTAAAGAAGAGCTTACAAAATTATATGCTGACAAGGAAGACCTGCTGAATACGGTAAAGCTTAATCTGGAGCTGGACTACCAGCTAAAACTTGGCAAAAAACAGTATGAACTGATGATGGTGAGGATTGAAGCTCTGCGTTTAAAAAGGAAGGCAGAGCTCCTGCAGTCGGCCATTAACCGGCAGGTGAAATGTTCAATTGATGTGGTTGAAGCACAGCTTGATTTTGAGTTTGAGAAGTGGAACCGGGAAGCAAAGGAGTTTTATAAAGATCTCAAGTTTGCAGAAGCGTATACAGGTTTCGAAAAGATGACGTCCGAGGCTGTTATTGAAATGAAGAAAATTTACCGTAAACTTGCAAAGAAGTTTCATCCAGACTTGGATCCGGACTGGCAGGAAGAAGCCAGGCACTTCTGGCAGAGGATTGTTGAGGCATACGGAAACAACGATCTAAAAGAATTAAAGATACTAGATCTTCTCTCAAGAGATTTTGAAAAGGAAGAAAAAGTATTATCCACCATGGAACTTTTAAAAAAGGATTGTGAAAGTCTAAAAGAGAAAATAAAAGAGATGATAAACGATATTGCACGGGTAAAAAAAGGATTTCCTTTTAATCTTGAGGAGAAACTTCAGGACGATGAATGGGTAGAAGAACAAAAACGGCTAATCGAAGAGCAGGTGTCTGACTGGAGGGAATCAAAAAAGATATTTGAAACAAGGGTTGATGAGTTAACCATTATTATTGAAAAACCTAAATTTCATTAATGAGAGGTGAAAAATGACACAGGGGATTGTTAAGTCTAATCCTGATTTTGTGAATATTTTAACAGCAGATTTTAAGGGTAAAGGGCTTACCTTCCCCTTTATAACCGAGATACAACTTATGGAATGTTATGTTGCAGGAACGACCTTCAGAGAAGATATAGATAAAATTGAGCCGGACCTTCAAAAAGATGATCTTCTGGTTTTTAAACGTGAACCGGACAATAAGTATGACAGCCTTGCCATTGCTATCTATGATAAAGGAGAAAGGCGCATTGGATATATCCCAAAAAGAAAGAACGAGATCCTGGCACATCTCATGGATGCCGGAAAGATCGTTTTTGGAAAAATTGAAAGTAAAAATTGGCAAAACAATTGGTTAAAAATAAATATTCAGGTTTATATGCGGGATATGTAAAATAAGAGTGGAGGTTTAGTTTTGATGTCATTATTATATTTGATTTGATAATATTAAAGATATTTCCTGCTTTGATCTTAACTATCAAAAACCTATAAGAACCACACATTGGAGACATTATGAAAAGACTACCCGGTATATTATTGTTTATAATAGCAGCTATTTTCTTTGTTGCGGCATTTGCTAATTCACAGGAAGGTGGAATAAAAGCCAGGGTTTCTTCAAGTGCTGCAGTGAGTGACAACGTTATTTCCGACAAGGAAGAAGGTGACAATCTTAATCTTTCTTTCGAGGAAAAGCATCAGGATAAAGACTATATAATATTGCTCAAAGAAAATGAGGTTAACCTCAAGAAAGACTATACTTATACGACCAGATTTCATTTGATTATAAAGATCCTTCAAGAAGGCGGGAAAAGCATGGGCGAGCTACCTCTTCCTTATAATCGAGAAAAAGAGAATCTTATTAAAATTGAGGCTGTTGCAGTCACGCCTGATGGGAAAAAGCAGTCCTTTACACATGAGCAGGATTTCGCCCTTTATGAAGACCAAATTTATTCTGATGCCAGGGTAAAAATTCTCACAATGCCCGGGGTCAATATTGGAACCATTATTGAGCTGAAGGTATTGAAAGAGACAAAGGGACAGGTCATACCGAACAGCTACTGGGATTGGTTTTACTTAGAGGATGATAATCCTACAAAAAGATTTAAGGCAAAATATGTATTTCCTAAATCAGCCGGAATACGATACAAAGGATTTAACGTAACCTACAAGCCCGAGATAGAAGAAAATAAAAAAACAATTACCTATAAATGGAACCTTGAGGATGTTTATAAAGAACCCAAGGATAAAGACTTTCAAGCTCTGCCTACAATTGAAAATATAAAAAATGTTGTCGAGTTTTCATCACTTAAGAGCTGGAAAGAAGTATCCGACTGGATGTTTGAAGCGGTAAATAAAAATCTTAAAATCACACCGGAAATTGAAGAGGTTGCCAAACAAATATTTGAAGGGAAAAAATCCGTAAAAGAAAAAGTCAGGGCTGCAATTGAGTATCTAAGGGACAATGTTAGATACGTGTCTACATCTTTCGGAGATAATACTTATGAACCTCATCCAACCGATGAAGTATTTGAGAATAAATATGCTGACTGCAAGGATATTTCTCTACTGCTCATGGCAATGTTAAAGACAGCTGGCATAGACTCAAATTTAGTTCTTACAAATGATGAAACAGAAATAACAGACCCCAGACATGACCTTCCAATGCTGGATCCTTTTAACCATGCAAATGTTTTTGTTGATGATCCGGAGGGAGATAAGTATTATGTTGACGTACTGCTTACAGGCTATGACCTCGGAGAGTTTTGGAATAGTTACCAGGGTGCATACACCTTTATTATAACCGCAGACGGCGGAAGATTTGACCGGTTTCCGATATTCGATGAAAAGAAGGCGTATAGTGTTGAAAATACCGCTATAGCGATAAAAGAGGACGGTTCAGCAATAGTTGAATTAGAAATCGTTAAGAACTTGGATGCTTCAGATGATTTCAAGCAAGAATACAAATTAAAGAACGATAAAGAGAAGGAGGCGTTTATACAGACGCACATAGGGAAAATAGTTTCCGGAGGGGAGCTGATTACCCAGGAGATAAACGGACTTGAGGATAGATATGGAAAGATTCGTACCCATATAAAAATGAAGAAAGAAGATGCATATCCGACAACAAGTGACCTTATAATTATCGACGTGAAAGGTTTTGAAAGAAAAAAACATTTTACTCAAAAAGAAAGGAAGGATCCTATCTTTGAGAGAGTAAACAGCTTTCAAGAAAAAACCATAAAATATAAATTTCCTGAAAACTTTCAAGTTTTGCATTTGCCCGAGAACCTAGAACTCGATACAGGAATTTTTAAATTTACCCGGAGCTATAGCTTAAAGGGAAATGAGATTACGATAAAAGAGGCCAGCCGAAAAAAGCGCATGACGCTGGGTGCGAACAAGTATCCGCAGGTAAAAAAGTTTTATGATGAGCTTCCTGCGAAGAGTTACCAGCGAATAGTTCTGCAGAGACCCAAGGTGCTGCAATAATAAAAAGACGTCCAATGAAGATTTTGAGAAATAATATTATTTAACGGGATGCTGGGATTAATAAAAAGAGATTTATTGTTTTAATAAAAGGAAAAGAATGTCTGTACAAAACAAAAAAGTGAAGAAAGGACTCAGCAAAAGCCTTTTTATTAAAGGGTTGCAGTGCCACAAGTGCCTGTACCTTAACAAATACAGCCCTGAATTAAAGGATGAGATCACTCCGCAGAAACTGGCGATGTTTGCCAGCGGAACCGAAGTGGGACTTCTTGCGCAGCAGCTTTTCCCCGGTGGGATCGAGGTGTCCTATGAGGGCTTGAGTTATGCAGAACAGCTCGGCAAAACAAAATATCTGATCAAGAAAGAAACCAAGAATATTTACGAGGCAACCTTTTCCCATGAGGGAATATTTATCAAGATGGATATTCTCCATAAAGGAAATGACGGCTGGGAGATCTATGAGGTTAAAAGTTCAACCGAGGTGAAGGATGTTTACTATGATGATGTTGCACTTCAGTATTATGTTCTTTCCGGTTGCGGACTTAACATCTCGAAAGCATTCCTGGTGCATATCAACAATGAATATGTAAGACAGGGAGACATCGATGTAGATCAACTTTTTTTTATTGAAGACCTGACCGGTGAAGTGATTGAAAAGCAGAACTTTGTTGCAAGTGAAGTTTTGAAGATGAAAGAGATGCTGGGAACAGGTGAGCCGGTTATTGATATCGGTGAGCACTGCAGCGATCCTTATGACTGTGAATTTATCGGCCACTGCTGGAAACATATCCCGGAGAACTCTGTTTTTGATTTCAGGGGCAGGGGGTTGAATAAGTTTGATCTCTACCGGTCAGGGATTGTCCTGATGAAAGATGTCCCGGTTGATTTGTTATCGCCTGATCAGTTGATGCAATTGGATGGGTATCTAAAGAAGAAAAATTTCTTTAATGAGGATGCGGTCCGGGAATTTCTGGAAGAGCTATGGTATCCCATTAGCTTTTTTGACTTTGAAACCAGCTATATGGTTCCGGTCCCCATTTTTGATGGTGTGCGGCCTTACCAGCAGGTGCCTTTTCAATATTCACTTCATGTTCAACAAAAAGAAAACGGAGAGTTGAAGCATTTTGAATACCTGGCTCGGGCCGGTAAAGATCCGAGAAGAGAACTGATTGAAAAACTTCTTAATGATCTTCCGAAAAAGTCATGTGTGCTTGCCTACAATATGAGCTTTGAGATCGGAATCCTCAACGACCTTAAAAGCGGGTTTCCTGAGTATGAAGAAAAAATTGATAATATTATTGCTAACATGAGAGACCTGATGATCCCGTTCAGGTCGAAGGCCATTTATTACTGGCAAATGGAAGGTTCGTATTCTCTTAAAAAGGTTTTACCGGCGCTTGTTCCTGAACTCAACTATGAAGGTATGGAAGTCAGTGATGGCGCAATGGCCTCAGATTCCTGGCTTAAAATGATAACAATGGAAGACACGCAAGAGATAGAGAAAGCAAGAAAAGCACTTCTTGAATATTGCGGTCTTGATACACTTGCGATGGTTAAGATCCTGAAGAAAATAAAAGAATATTTTATTTGATTTAGTTATTAATTTGTACTAAGGGTAAGCAATTGTAATACAAATAAACGTGAGTGTTATGCAGGAAATTTGGAAAATATTTCTGTATGCCTTAACTGGATATTTGGCACTGTGTTTTGTGGTGTTTATTTTTCAGCGCAAATTGATCTATTTGCCATCTCAGCATCGATTTTCAAAAGAAGAAATTAGCAGTGAAGGGTTACGCTACTGGCCGTCAGATGACAATTTCCGCGGATTTATAAACCGGGAGGATCAATTTGATACAGATGCAACGGTTATCGTTTTTCATGGCAATGCAGGAACAGCTTTTCATCGTAGTCATTATGTTCAGACACTATCAAAACAAAATCTGCGAGTGATTTTGGCCGAATATCCAGGCTATGGTGGTCGAGAGGGTCGACCCAGTGAACAGGTTTTGGTTGCGGACTCACTTGAAACAATCACACTTACATATCAAGAGTTTGGAGAACCGCTATTCTTATGGGGTGAGTCTCTGGGTTGTGGCGTCGTGTCCAGTTTAATTCCTCAAATAAAGACCCCCATCGAAGGCGTTGTCCTTTTTCTTCCATGGGATACGCTACCCAACCTGGCTCAAACACACTATTGGTACTTTCCAACTCGGTGGCTCGTTCTGGATAAATTCAACAATGTCGAGAATCTGCAAGGATATGAAGGTAGAATTGCTGTTTTAGTCGCTGGAAATGATGAAGTTGTTCCTGTGAAGCATGGGAAAAAACTGTATAAGTCTTTAACAACAGAGAAGAGGCTATGGGTATTTGAGAATTCAAGACACAATGAAGTTCCCATTGCGCCACAACTTAAATGGTGGCAGGAAGTCGTAGATTTTATTTCAAATGGCAGCAAGAATCGGGGTCAAACCCAAATAAAAAATCTTAAGGAGTAGTCATCATGGGAAAGCAAGAAATTGATAGTCTACTAAAGCAGGAGCTTAAGATACAAAAAGACTTTCAATTAATAAGTTATGATAAGGTCTAAAAAAACGCATACAACAGTGCCAAAACTAAAAAATGGAGGTCTATGCCATGAGTATTTCAAGTCACCCTTCACACTGGTTGCCCTGTTCAGTAGTTTTTATCAGTACTGCCCATAAACGGCAATATGACATCATGACAGCAACCGCTATGTTTGTTTCAGAAAAGGAACCCTTGATTGCGGTGTCCCTTTTGAAAAGCCATCGAACCCTGGAGTTCATAAAGATTTCAGGATTTTTTACCGTGGTTATTGCATCCATCTATCAGAAGGATCTTGTGCCGCAACTCGGAAATACCCGTGGTGATGAAGTTGATAAATTTGTTCAATTCTCAATCAAGACGCTGACC
>JAHEEI010000007.1 GCA_024640785.1 Pseudomonadota bacterium | reverse complement strand
GGTCTGAAACCCCTGCCTGACGACAGGCCTGAACCACATCCATGCCCTTATTTATTGAAAGCTCGATTTCCCTTAACTTCATGACAATTTCTTCTGCCCGGTATCTTTTCCCCATGTTAACCCCTTTCTGTTTTTGCTCTATCCTATCACAAAAACTGGATCAACTTTTGGGGGCAGGGTCAGAGGCAGGAATTGGGGAATTATCTAAGTTTTAATTTGATTGATTCTAATTCACACGCATTTCGGCAAAGTCCACAGCCGAAACATTTGTAAGGATTGATGCAAGCGCGATGTTCTCCATTAACATGAATTGAGGTGATTGCATTAAACTGGCAGACCTTAACACATGCGCCGCAGCCTATACATGAATTTGTGTCAACATACGCGACATGTTCTGCTTTTGCCATCAGCTCAACATTGATACCGGAATAAGTCTGCATGGCAATACAGTCGTGAAGCTGACAGTTACATACGGATCCAATAAATGGTGTAAGCATCGTCCATATGGTATGAATAGCCCCGGTTTTTTCAAGATCTTTCATTTGTTCAATTGCTTCATCAGCAGATACTGATTCTAGATGTTCATCAGACGTAGTTCCAAAATAGCTCATGTCTACACCTTTATACCAGGCATCGGGTGTATAGCTTATGGCATAACAGCACCTTATTTCTTTTTTAAGGGAGGTCCACCTGCAGGGGCAGGGCATTCTTACGATGGTTGCTGCCTGCAAGACTATTTCACTTATTTCTTCCATAGGAAGTACCTGGCCGAAGTGCTCAACTTTAGCTTTTTCAATCATTGCTTTTGTCACTTTTGAGGGGAGTTTTCCTTTTTTTTGAAAAATGGATTCGAGTCTTCCAAGAGTTTTAAACCCATCCTCTATTGTTTTTTCAAAGAAATCTTCAATATATTTTCTGCGGTTTAAATCCGAAACAAGGTCTTTTGAATAGTTGGTTGCATTTTTGTACCATATTTTACCATCGCCATGTTGGGAGCAGAATTCACACATGCTGATCTTCTCTTCGTATAAATTAGGGCTGCATAAAATTGTTTTCAACTGAAACTTCTATAATTGTAAAGTTGGTATCTCCTTTTGGACGTCGGACAAGTACCTCATCGTTTTCTTCTTTGCCAAGCAAAACTCTTCCCATGGGTGAGTCCATACTTATTTCATTTTTTTCAATTTCCCATTCGTCAGGGCCGACAATTCTATATTTAACCCGTTCTCCGGTTTCATCTTCAAGGGTAACATAACATCCAAAATATATCCGACCGTCTGCCTTAGGTTTTTCATGAACCACGTTAAGGACGTCCAGTCTTTTTCTAAGAAATCTAAGTCTTCTATCTATTTCTGCAAGCTGTCTTTTCCGATAAATATATTCAGCATTTTCAGATCTGTCACCTTCAGCTGCAGCATCTGTAAGCGCCTGTGTCACTGCAGGACGTTTTTCATTCCAGAGATAGTTTGCCTCTTTTTCAAGCCTCAGATAACCTTCAGGTGTTATGTATCCAGGTTTTCCTGATGTGTCCGGTTTTGTTTTTTCCCTTGTTCCCATTTGATTTACTGTTTTTTCTTTCTTAAAAGGTTTATTTTTTCTTTCTTAACAGGGGTTGCCTCTCTTGCACCGCGTTTTTTTAATATCAGGCCATTAAGAAATCGCCTTAGGAGTTGATCTCCGCAAACTTTATAGTTTCGATGTCCTTCTTTTCTGAAGATAGCATTGAGTTCAGTTTTTGATATCTCAAAATCCGCAAGTTTAAGTATCTCCATAATGTCTGTATCTTTAAGGTCTAGTGCAATTCTAAGTTTTTTGAGGATATCGTTATTGTTCATAAAGATATTATCCGATTTCCATTGAATAATATTGTTTAATTTCGGGTTCTGATGCGATTAGCTCGTCCAGGCGGCTAACAGCTTCCTGATAATGTGCAGACTCCATTTTTGCGTTGAGAGCTTTTTTTGTTGCGATATCTCCTATATGGATCTTTGTGCATGATTTTTTCTGAAATATTTAATTTATTTATCAAAGATAATTATATTTCTATTCACCTAAGCACATGTTTTTTATACTATACTGCCATGAAGTTTGCATTAAAAATGTATCTGTACGGCTTGCTTATAGCTAATGATTCTATATATTTGCCTGTTAATCTGTGATTATTGCGAACGGCTTACACCATTTATTAAATCCTACAGACTTCCAAAATTCGGGTCACATTATTCCATAAATCTAACATGGAGTTTCGGGGTGACTAATTAAGATTATTGATATGTTGACTTGGATTTGCATGATATGATTTTTTGGGTTTACATTTATATTCCTAAGCAATTATTTCATCATTGATTATGGATATAAGTATTAGGTTTTGTTAATTAAATATTTTCTGATTTATTTATATATTTGGACAGATTTTAAGTTAACTCTTTTTAAATAGGAATGTCTGATAATGCATATATATCATTATCCTTGTTTGATTAAATTTGTAATTAGTAAAATTTAAATTTAATTGAGTATAAAAAATATATCTGTTATATTTTCAAGCTATATTATTAGCACACTAATTTTTATTATTTATGATATAATAATTAGATGTATAAACAAAATTACCCTTTAATCGGTATTTATGTAGGACATGGCACATCTCACTCATGGACCTGGTTTGCAGATATATTCGAGAAATTTGGCTGCTATAACGTTAGTTTTTTAGATGAAGCAGATGTTGAGAAAGGTTTAATAAGCTCTTGTAATATATTCTTTATCTCAGGCGGGGATACTTTTACTATTGCAGGGGGGCTTGGAAAGTTCGGGGGAGAAGAAATTGAAAGGTTTGTTAGAAATGGAGGTGTTTACATCGGTTCATGTGCGGGCGCCTATCTACCGCTAAGGTCCTCTTTAACCCCTTTAAATAATTTTAATTTTGTTCATGCACCCATTACAAACCTGACAAAAAATCTGCCTTTACCCGTTAGAAAAGCTGATAAGTTCTGTACAGAATATGGGTGTCAGTATGTGTTTCATCCGGTACGGGAAGAGGTTAAAATAAAGTTTAAGGATTGTTACTCAGACAAGGTGGTAAATGCGCCTTTATACGGCGGTCCAGGTTTACAGGCTTCTGAAGATATAGATGCTCTGGCTGTATACCATGATTTTACAGAAAAGACCGAATTTCTAGTTGATGAGAAGATTGCACGGGAAACAATTATAGGCAGCGTGGCAGCAGCAAAAAAAAATCTTGGACAGGGCACCTTTTTTCTTTTTGGACCCCACTTTGAGCATCCTGATTATGTGGATGCTAATAAGATACTCTTTGATATAATATTTAATTTCGCTTCAAGGTCAAGTCAGAGCATTCCAAAACACTCTACGTCTGATCATACGGATTCTGGCAGAATAGAGAAGCTTTATAAAAAGTTTTTGAGTGAGGTAAGCAATTCCAGAATTATTGCATTATCACTTGAGCGTTCTTCGTATAAGTGGCTGATAGGCCGGAAAGTATATGACCCGGAAAAAATAAGGGTCTTTCTTGAGACGATCTGGAACCGGGCTAGGCTGCTTGATAATAAAGATGCATACTTATATATTAATGTAGACGAGACAAAGGAGCTGGTTGGATATCTTGAATTAATTAAGGAAACACTTCGATTTCTGCAAAACACTCAGAAGTTGCCAGAAAATTCAGTTGAAGAGGCAACCCAGTTATTTTTTAATTTAAGAAAAGCAACTGCGAAATTCTTAAAAATATATTTTAGTTATAAAAATAACAGTATTACAGATAAACAAAGGAGGAAACAATGTACTCTAATAAACTCTATTTCGAAGCAACGGCACTGCTCTACACCCTCACTGTAATTACGGTTTTGATTCTGATTGCCGGAATTCTAGCGAGTATAACGCTGTGGACGAAAGGAAAAGCACCTAGTTTGCATCATTCTCTTAATTTTCCCGCAATAATAAAATCATTTTTCTGTGATGTTTTGCTGCAGCTTCAGATCTTGAAGATAAGTTTCATTAGATGGCTTATGCATTTTTGTATATTTATCGGTTTCATGGGACTTTTGGCAGAAACATCTTTGATCGCATACATGAGCCATTTCCTGCCTCCGGATAATTTTCTTTCAAAAACATTCTTTGATTATCAGGATGGCGTAGGCGCTCATATTCTCGATGTTTGGGGGGATATTTTCGGACTGATGCTTTTAATCGGCCTTACGATAGCTATAATGAGGAGGTTCATTATTCCCGCAAAACAGCTTGAGACATTATCTAAAGATACGATGTCCTTGTTTCTGTTGTTAATAATTGCCTTAACTGGTTTTTTCTGTGAAGGCGTAAGGCTGATGTATCCTGAATATGCGTCTGTTGCATCATATTCTTTCGCCGGAAATATTCTTGCGAAAATCCTTGAAACAATAGGGCTCGGGCTGATTGATTACAAGCTATGGGTCTGGATTCACGCGATAATCTCTATGATATTTTTAGCTTATATTCCGTTCAGTAAAGCGTGGCATATTTTTGTTAGTCCACTTGAAATCGTAATCGACGCGTCAGAGCGGGCATAGAAGGAGGTTTATTATGGAAAATGAAATAAAACAAGAAATGGATAAAGTTGAGATTCCTGAAAATAATGAAGTATCAGTTCCTGTAGAAACTGCAGAGCCTAATGCTGATAAAAATGCTCCGGCTCCAAAACTAAATATTGACAAATTCAGTCCACGTCAGCTGATGGAGCTTGATGCGTGTACACGTTGCGGTGAATGTTCAAACTGGTGCCCGGCCTATGATGAGGACGATCGAGAGCCATTAAATCCTCGCGGAAGAGCCAGTCTGTTTAAGGAGATTATCACACGCCAGTACGGCTTATTTAGTGCGGACAGTATCCTTGGTAAACTTTCCGGTAAAAAAACGGTGACAAATGCTGAGATGGAAGCTTTTGCAAAAGATCTGTATGCCTGCAGTACCTGTATGCAGTGTCACTTTGTATGTCCGGTAGCTATTGATACGGTTGAACTCTGGGAACGTATTCGAGAAACTATTGTTGATTCAGGCCATGGACCTCTTGAGAATCAGAAAGCGTTGGTTAAAAACACTAAGAACTATGACAATCCTTGGGCTCAGCCCAGAAGTTCAAGAGGGCGTTGGGCAAAGATGGCCAAGAAAAAGAAAAGAATTAAGGATGTGCCAAAAGATATCAGCAAAATGAGTTCAGAGGTTCTCTATTATGTCGGTTGTACGGCATCGTATGATAATAATGTTGAAGAGGTTGCGATTAATACAACCAATATATTTGAGCATGCAGGGTTGGATTTTGGAATCCTGGGCAATAAGGAGAAATGCTGCGGCAGTGTTCTCTTGCGAATGGGAGATAAGAAAAGTTTTATAAGGATCAGTAGCGAGAATATAGAACAGTTTAATGGGCTGGGTATTAAAACTCTGGTAACGTCCTGTGCAGGCTGTTTGAAAACCATTAAAGAGGATTATAAGAGGGTGGGTAAGCTTGATTTTGAAGTAAAGCATACTCTTGAGTTTATTGTTGACCTGATTAAGTCCGGTAAACTGGAGCTTAAAAAACCGGTTAATCTTAAAATTACCTATCATGATCCCTGTCATCTTGGCCGGCATGCAGGAATTTTTGATGCACCCCGTGATCTAATTAGTCTGATCCCTGGTCTTGAATTCGTTGAAATGGAGAGAAACAGGGAAAACTCACGCTGCTGCGGTGCCGGCGGCGGTTTAAAATCCGGTTTTCCGGATATGCAGAATTCAATTTCTCAGAAACGAATTGAGGATGCGCTGGCAACCGGTGCTTCAGAATTGGTATCAGCCTGTCCATTCTGTTATCAGGGGCTTCAGGTCGGAATTCAGGCCAAGAACGCCCCTATAAAAATGCGTGATATTACAGAATTGGTTTGCATGGCACTGGGTGATGACAATGAAGAAAATAACCCTGAGGAAGAGACTGATTTAGATGTTGAATAGCTTTTAAATAATATTATATATTTTAAATTCCCTGCTGTACCAAGCAGGGAATTTTCATTTAAGGTTTGATTATGTTTTTTAAGCGTTTAATCCTCAGCTGTCTGGCTGTCTTATTATTATTTTCCTGTAAATATCCAAATGAAGACAGTGCAATTCGCGTTGGATATCTGCAGAATGATCTTCATCATCTTCCTTTGTTTGTCTCGCTTGAAAAAGGTTTCTTTGAAGAAGCTGGGCTTAAAATAGAGGTTTCCGGGATATTTAAAGCCGGGCCGGAAGAAATGAGCGCTTTTGCTGCGGGTGCACTTGACCTTGGTTATGTGGGGCAGGCGCCTGCTACGGCGGCTTATTTAAACAGAGTTGCTGATATTAAATTTATATCACAGTCTAATCTTGAGGGCTCTTCCATTGTTGTCAAAACAGATTCTAAGATTAAATCAGTTTCAGACCTGACTGGCAGGACAATTGCTATCCCCGGCCATGCCACTATGCAGGATTTTCTGTTGAGAAAGGCCCTAATGAAAGCAGGAGTGTCTTTTGATTACATCAGGATTATAGTTTTAAAGCCGCCAGAGATGATTCAGGCATTAAAACAGAAAAGCATAGACGCTTTTATTGCTTGGGAACCGTATCCATCACAAGCTGAGGTGGAGGGTGCCAGCAGAGTTCTAATTTCTTCATCGGATATCTGGAAGAATCATCCCTGTTGTGTAGCTGTCGCGGGTGAACAATTTTTGAGAAAAAATCCGGATAAACTTTCAAAAATTAAAGAAGTTCATAACAGGGCTTGCGTCTATATTAAAAATAACCATAAAGACGCAATTGCAATCGGTATAAAATATACAGGAATGGATGCGGATATTGTTGGGAAAGCCGTTTCCAGAATCAAATATGATTCTATAATTGATCATGATAAAGCAGTTCAGTTCGTTGATTTTTTGGATGAATTAAGATATATAAGACCACAGGAGAGTCCCAGATTTATACAAGATGTTTTTAATTATTAGTCTTTAATATTAAATGAGCTTATATCAAAATAGAGAGAAGATACTTATCCCTTTATGCGCACTTATTGTGTGGCAGCTTCTATCTTCATTTGAAATATTACCGGCAAATAAAATTTCCTCACCGTTTCTTATCATTATTGCTTTAAAAGAGTTGATTATTACGGGACTTCCTCAACAGAAGATCCTTTTCTATCACTGTGTCTATAGTCTAGTTCGGGTGCTTTTCGGTTTTCTAATTGCTTCTATTTCAGCCATTCCCCTTGGGATAATACTTGGTCGGTCAAAACGTTTAAGAGAAATATGCACCCCATTCATTGAAATGATCCGCCCGATTCCGCCGCTTGCATGGATACCTCTTGCGATCCTTTGGTTTGGTATTGGATTAAAATCAGCAGTATTTATTATTTTTCTGGGCTGTTTTTTTCCCATTGTTATAAGTACCATTTCCGGGGTTCTTTCCGTGGATAAGGTTCTAATTGATGCTGCCAAGACACTTGGGGCAGGTGAACGTGATATATTTTATAAAGTACTCCTTCCAGGCTCTTTTCCCTCTGTTTACACCGGGCTTCGTATTGGAATGGGAATCGGATGGATGACTCTTGTAGCCGCGGAATTTACAGGTGTGAAAAGCGGATACGGGGTCGGTTATATGATTATGACTGCACGTGATATTCAGCGTCCGGATATGATTCTTGCTGGCATGATAACAATTGGGTTAATTGGTTTTGCGCTTGACCTTTTGCTGAGGTTGCTTGAAAATCGTGCGCTTAAATGGAGAGAGTAGCGTAGAGAAGAAATATGCTTGAGATTGATAATCTGACAAAAACATTTACTGACAATAAAGGTGGTGAGATATGTGCGCTTTCTGATGTGTCGCTTAAGATTGAAGCCGGTCAGTTTGTGTCTGTTATCGGTCCCAGCGGCTGCGGGAAGTCCACTCTGCTAAGAATAATTTCAGGCCTTGATAACGCCACCAAAGGAAGTGTCAGAGTTGTAAAAAATGGGAGCCTGAATGCCGGTTTTGTTTTCCAGGAATATGCGCTTTTTCCCTGGATGACGGTTCTTGACAATATAAGTCTAGGCCCTGAGATACAGGGTGTAGCTGTAAGTAAAAGAGTGGATAAAGCTTTAAGCTATATTGAACGTTTCGAGCTTAAGGGGTTTGAGAATAAGTACCCAAAAGAACTTTCAGGAGGCATGAAACAACGTGTGGCTATAGCGCGCACCCTTATAAATAATCCTTCTATTATCTTAATGGATGAACCTTTCGGTGCGCTGGATTCCCAGACCCGATCCATGATGCAGAAGTTTTTATATGAGATCTGGTCTGAATCAAAAAAAACCATTCTTTTTGTTACCCATAATATTGATGAAGCCATATATTTAAGCGACAGTATAGTCGGGCTATCAAAAAGACCCGGTAAGATATTACTGTCTCTTCAAGTTGAAATGCCTTTTCCTAGAAATGTAACGGAGGATGAGTTTAACCGTTACCGTACTGAAATAATTACCTTCCTGAACAGGGAAAACCAGTAAAAACACTCACAGGGTCAAAACTAATAAAAATGAATTTCAAAGAATTAAGAATAAAGCTCCAGAGCCTTGGGGTGAAAGTACCTTTAAAATTCTCTGGCAGGAAAGGCGGAGCTGGCCCTTCAGAAGGTCAGGTGATTATAATTAACGGACAGTATATAAGTGTACCTACTAACAGCTGGTTTGTTGATGAATCTCCCTACACCATCATAGAGGATGGAAAAACTTTTTTTTTAACAAAGGACAGTCGTGAGCTTTGTGAAGTTTCATTTCCGAAAAGACCTGATTGCTATGACCTGGAAACAAGTAAAGGTATAAAACTTGAAAAAATTGCGCTTATCCATGGCAAAGATTGTTTTGCTTCAACAATTTATCAGAGCTGTTTATATTTTGACCAGGGCTGTGAGTGTGTTTTTTGTGGGGTAGAATTATCACTTAAAAATAATAGCACCGTAAAAGAAAAAACCCCAGAGGATCTTGGTTATGCCGCTTTAAAGGCAAAAGAACTTGATCAAGTTTGTCATGTGACTCTGACTACCGGTAAAAGGATAAATTTTCATGACGGAACAAGACATCTTGTTGATTGTGTGAAGTCAATTAAAGAATTATCATCTCTGGCTGTTCATGCTCAAATTTGCCCTGAAGAGGATGAAAATGTATATGAAAGGATTAAAACCGCGGGCGCCGATACTATCGGTATACATGTTGAGTCCTGTTCGGAAACCGTGTTGAAAAAGATTGCACCGGCTAAAGCAAGCCTTGGTATTGATTTTTATATTAATGCCTGGAAAAAATCAGTTTCTGTTTTTGGCAGAAACCAGGTCAGCAGTTTTTTAATAGTCGGCATCGGTGATAGCTTAGATGAAATAATAGAAAGTGCGAAACTGATGTCTGAACTAGGTGTATATCCATATGTGCTCCCATTACGACCTGTTCCCGGCACACGTCTGGAAAGTTTAAGACCTCCTTCTGCAGAGGAGATGAATATAGTTTACCGAAAAGTAGCCGCAGTTATTAAACAAAATGGTCTTTCTTCAAAAAAGTCAAAGGCCGGATGTGTTCGCTGCGGAGTCTGTTCGTCAATTACTGAGTTTGAATAGGGCAGAGAGAAATGGGTAATATATTTAAAACACTTAAAGTGTTTTAATAATTTGAAATATAAAAGTACCGTTTATGATTTAAAGATATTGTATAATTTTAAGATCTCTTTTAGTGGCAGATTTTTTGTGAACTTTTAAATTTACCTATTAAATATAATGTCCGGGATAACTTGCAGAAAGATCATAAATGATGAAGAGCAAGCGGCCTGTTTTAGAATTAGAAAACAGGTTTTTGTTGATGAACAGAAACTTTTTTGTGATTCAGATCTTGACGACCATGATAAAGATGCTGTTCATATTGCTGCATTTATTAATGATAAGATTATCGGAACAGTTAGAGTTTACAGAGAAACGGAAGATGTCTGGGTCGGAGGAAGACTGGCTGTAAAAAAAAGATATCGTGGTAACGCTGGTAAATGTTTGGTGTTAAAGGCGGTTGAAATTGTAAAAAATAGTAATGCAAGAGTATTCAAAGCAATAATTCAGGCTGACAATGTCCCGTTTTTTATAAACTTGAAATGGAAACCAGTCGGAGAAATTTATTTGCACCATGGAAAGATGCATCAATTAATGCAGGCGCAACTCTAATTTTACAGGATAGAGCATGAAAGCAAACAGCTTAAAAGATATTATTAATGAGATAAAGAGTTATCCGGGGATAACACGGAAAAGAAATATTCATCTGATAACCGATGAACTCCAGTCTGTTAAAAACTTTGGTGATGTTATTGCGGATTTCGGTGAAGATGCCGCGGTAATAAAGTCTGGTGATGAGTATTTGCTTTTAGCTGTTGATGGTATATGGTCAGACTTAATTGAGGCAAATCCATACAATGCGGGTAAGGCTTCAATCATGGTAAATGTAAATGATATTTATGCAATGGGCGGCAGACCTATTGCTCTTATCAATGTTATTGGTGTTCCTGATAACAGTTATTATCCTGAACTTGTACGCGGAATAAAAAAAGGTTGTGAAAAATTCAGGGTTCCAATGGTTGGCGGGCATTTACATCCTAATACAAAGGAAGCATCGCTTTCTGTCTCAATACTGGGTAAGGCAAAAAAACTTTTATTGAGTGATAACGCACGGGTTGGGCAGGACATTATTTTTACTGTTGATCTGGAAGGGCAGGGCTATCAGTGCAAACCTGTTATAAGCTGGGATTCAAATTCCGGCAAAACTACGGATCAGGTTCTTGAAAGACTTGAAATTTTGCCGATCATTGCTGAGAAAGGTTTGTGTGAAACTGCAAAAGATGTTAGTAACGGCGGTCTTCTTGGTACTCTCGCTTTACTTCTTGAGTTCTCTAAAAAAGGTGCAATCATAAATTTAAACAGGATACCCAAACCGGACGGTTTTATTTTTATGGACTGGCTCAAAGCATTTTTAAGTTATGGTTTTATTCTAACCTCTGATAAAGCCAATACAGAGCAAATTATTGCTGAGTTTACAAAAAAGCGTATTAAAGCAGCAGTAATTGGGGAGATCAAAGAAAAACGGGAGTTTCTGCTTTTATTTAATGATGAAGATGAAGTTCTCTATGATTTGGAGAATGAATCCATAACCGGGATTTAGTTAATAATCTTCAGAAATATTTTTTATTTTTATCCATCCTCACATAAATCCTTCATGTATATTCTTTAAAAATGTTTTAACAATCTATAAATAAAAAATTATTATTTTGGATATAATGCCGAAAGATATATATACAGATAATTATTGACACAAAACTATTATGCTAATAATTAAAGCTTTTTTAGGGGGTTAAATATGTATTGTCCAAAATGTACATTAGAAATAAAAGGTGAGGCTCAGGAAACTTGTCCAATCTGTAGTGAGCCTCTAATCGAAACACCCGAGGAAAAAACAGAATTTATTTCTGACGAGGATCTGAAGTTACAGGAACTGATTGCTGATATAGATTTAAGTGTGACCGAGGCATCAGACCAAATTTCTTCTCAAGAGTCACCGGAAACTAAATCAGAAGAGGCTAGCGCGTCTGAACCTGATTTTAAACTCGAAATGGATGATAAGTTGCCTGAACCTGAGCCAGAATCAGATCCTGATTTTGGTGTAATTTCGCTTACTTTACCTGGAAAAGAGTCAGGTTCCGCTTCTGAAAACAGTGATGATCTTTCACTTGATCTGGAGAAGGAGTTTTCACTTGACGATGAGATGATTGATAGTGAGTTTTCTTCGGATCAAATGGAGAATAATTTTTATGACCTTGAAAAAGAATTAGGTCTTGTTGATGAGAAAATGTCAGAGGTTGAAGAGGAACCGCCTACTATTGATTTTGATAAATTCGTTCTTACTGAAGAGGAAAAGAGTTTTGCCCTTGATGATGAAGTTGAAGAGGGGGAATCCGCGGATGCAGCTGCCGCGGATTCAAAAGAAGTGCTTGAAAAGACACTGGAGGAACTCGATCCACTTAAAGATCTGAGCCAATCTCAGAAGAAATCTTCAAGTTTCGTTATAATTGCTTTGCTTTTAATACTGGTTGTAGTTTGCGGAATAGCATACATGAAGTTTAAACCTGAAAGTGAAAGTATTATAAAACCTGATGCTGCTAAAATTGCAGAAGATGAAAAATTAAAGTATAAAATTCAACCAAAAGCAGATAAACAGATTGAACAATTAGTTGTTAAAGAGGATTTAGCCGAAGAGAAAGATCCGGGTGAAGAATTGGCTGAGAAACCGGTTGAAGCAGCTGTTGAGAAAATATTGGAAAAATCAGTAGAAAAACCTGCGGCTGAAAAAATCGAGGAAATAGTTGAAGAAAAGAAAGTTATGCTACCGCCAAAACCTGTGAAAGAAGAAATCGTAGTATTTGCTAAGCCTTCAGTAACATATTCAATTCATGCCGGTTCATTTAGAAAAACTGAACTTGCTCAAAAAGATGTGGATCGTTTTAATAAAGGTGGGTTTAACGCTTATATTGAACGGGTCAACTTGGGTGATAAAGGAGTATGGTACCGTGTGAAAATTGGTTTGTATAATACCAAGGCAGAAGCTGTTGCGGCTGAAAAAGATTTACTTGAGAAGGTGAAAGCTCAGACACGCATAATCAGAAACAAATAAAAAAAATTTAGATTATAAAGTAATATTCTCTAACTGTTATATTTACTTTCTATAATATTCTCTCCTATGACATGTTCGATAATCTCTTTAAATGATATGATTGAAAATAATTTAATAAAAATATCTGCACATTAGTCTGGATCATGCTTTCAAATATAATAAGGCGTACATTATAAATTAAAAATGGATTTATTTTTTTTTGTTTTGATAGGTTAGTTTAAGCTCTGTAAAGGATATAGCAGACAGTCAAACAGTAAAGTATGACTGTTGTGAGTATAGGCATGTCATTCAAGAGTACTCTTTCGGGGCTGCCGCCTTCATTTTTCTGGTGCAGTAGGTAAAGATAACGAAATATGCCATATAATACAAACGGAACCGTATATTTAAGATTGTCTGTTCCAAACCTGGCAACTGTTTCAGGAGAGATAGTGTAGAGAATATATGCAATAAGCGTGGTAGTTGTAACTATTGAGATCATCTGGTCAAGAAGATCTGCACTGTATTCAAAAAGAATTTTTCTGTGATTTATTGCCCTTTCATCAAGTAGTATGATTTCATGACGTCTTTTACTTAACGCCAGAAAAAGTGCCAGAAGAATTGTGCAGAAGAAAAGCCAGGTTGAAAATGTTACCTCTATTGCTTCTGCACCAGCGATAACTCTTAGCAGAAAGCCTGCTGCGATTGAGAAAACATCAATGATTACAATATGTTTTAGTATGGTAGAATACGCAATCTGAAGGATAAGATACGATCCGGCAACTAAGATAAACAAATTGTTTAGATAGGTTAAAGAAATATATACGGAAAGGGCCAGCAGTACCAGAAATGTTATAACGGCATATATCGGTCTTAAACGGCCTGAGGCAAGCGGTCTTTTTGATTTTAAAGGATGAACCTTGTCCTGCTTGATATCAATAAGGTCGTTTAGGATATAGACACTGCCTGAGAGGATGCAGAAGACAATAAAGGAAATAAAAGAGTATATGGCCAGCTGTTTATTGGTTATGTTCTGTGAAAAAATAAGCGGTGCAAAAAGAATAATATTCTTTGTCCATTGTTTTGGACGCATGCTTCTTAGTATTAGGATCGGCAGGGTATTTTTCATATTATAATTTCTAATTTACAGCTACCATCCATACCCCTGCAACAATCAGGAGTATTCCGCTAATTTGAAGTATTGTAAGCGTTTCCTTTAAAAACAGCCACGAGGCTAGTAGAACGATTATATAACCTACGCTTGTCATTAGGGGATAAGCAACACTGAGGTTTGTTTTCATTAAAACATAATTGTATGCGGCAAGGCCCGCAGCAAAACAGAGAATAGCCAGAAGGGTTATTGGGTTTGTTGCCATTCCAAAAAGCAGTCCGAATATATTACTGCTTTCTTTGGTTCTTTCAGCTCCAACTTTCATTAGTATGTTTGCAACTGCATTTAGAGTTATTGCAATAATAAAAATAATAGAGGTCATGGGAGATCCTGTTAAAAGGTTGATTTGCTGATTAAAGTAACTTCTCCAGCCACAACGTAATCCGGGCAGCAGAGCCATTAATTATAAATAATAATATAAAAATGAATAATGGCTTTTTTTTGATTTAAATATAAAGTATTCTTACATAAATTCTCAAAGGTATGATTTAGAATAATTTTGACTGTTATAGAAATCGCATATGATTGAATTTTTGTCAACAGAATTGCATTTCAGTTTTTCGTGATAATTTTAAGAAATATGTTTTGATTTTAATCCTGGGTTGAAATGGATAAAGAAAAAAATAAAATACTAATTATTACTTCTACTTTTCCAAGATGGGAAAATGATACTGATCCGCCGTTTGTTCTCGATCTTTGCAATCGGCTTGTAAATAATTTTCTTATTCACGTGTTGTGTCCAAGTTTTCCAAAATCTAAAGTTAATGAATCAATAAATGGTGTACGGATTAAAAGATTTAGATATTTTATTAATAACTTTGAACTGCTTGCATATGACACCGGGATATTAAGCAAGCTTAAAAAAAATAAGCTGTATTACCTTTTTATCCCTTTTTTTGTTCTGAGTGAGGTACTTGTAATTATCAGGCTGCTTTCAAAAGAAGATTTTGCCCTTGTTAACCCCCACTGGCTTATTCCACAGGGTTTTGCATCAGTAATTGCAGGGATTGTAACTGGAAAAAGTAACATGATTGTTTGCACTGTCCACGGTGGGGATATCTTTTCATTAAATGGTTTGTTTTTAAATTATATTAAAAAATTTACAATTAAAAGGCTCAGGTCCGTTGTGGTTGTTAGTCAGGCTATGAAAGAAAAGGTATTGTCTCTTGGCGCTGAAAAGAAAAATGTACATGTTATTCCAATGGGTGTTGATTTAAAAAATAAGTTTGTTTTAGGTGCTATAGCTATTAAAAAGAGAGCTATTCTTTTTGTAGGCCGTCTGGTTGAAAAAAAAGGTTTAAAATTTTTAATCTACGCTTTTAGTGAGATTCTGAAAAAATATTCAGATGCTTCTCTTGTTATTGTTGGCAAAGGCCCTGAAGAAAAAAACATCAAAAATCTGATTTCTAAATATCAAATTGAATCATCAGTTAAACTTATGGGCGCAGTTGCACATGATGACCTTCATAAACTTTATCAGTCACACGAATTAGCAGTTTTTCCTTTTATTGAAGACAGTACAGGTGATATGGAAGGTTTTGGGCTTGTGATGGTTGAAGCAATGGGATGCGGATGTGCTGTTGTTGCTTCAGACCTTCCTGCGGTTAATGATATTATTATTGATAATGAAACCGGGCTGTTAGTGGAACAGAAAAACCCTTCAGACATTGTTAAGAAAGTCTCTTTTCTGTTTGATAATAATGAAATTCGTAACAAGCTCTCACTGCAGGGCAGAAGTTATGTTGAAGACAGGTTTGACTGGTCCGTTACTGAGAAGAAGTACTCTGATCTTTTTAACCGTATTATTAAATATAATGATACTTTAGAAACGCAGTAGCAGTTCCTAAAGTTTTAATTTGATATTTTTGAACTTCTATAAGTATCTCCTTTTATTTCCCAGATCTGGTAGTACGGAGCCCGCACACGAATTGGCTTGAAATATTTTTCCTGGTAGCTATGTCTGATAAATAGTTTGTTAAATACTGATTTAGATATGTTGTTGTCGCACAGTGCTCCAAATCTGTATGACTCGTTATATTCAAAGCCGAGACTGCTGTTTGTATCAAACTCTTTTTTAATAAGTTTTCTGTTTGTCATTTGAGAAATGTATGATAACTGGTATTTTCCAAGATCGCTGCTGTATAAATTTCCGTTTTTTGCATTAATTTTTAAACCTGAATTATTGGAAATAGTGTTGTTTGATCTGTTTATATTATAATAAAGGTTAAATGAAGGATGGATTCCTTCCTGTTTGTCTATGTCCCAGGTGCCAAACCAAAACCACCAGTACGCTATTTTGGTCATTAGACTGTCAATCAGGATGTAAACAGGTCTTTTGTTCTCAGGAAAGAAAAATTCAAGCCAGTCTTCAGTACTTTCAAGTTCAGACGATTCAGTAAGATTCAGTTTGGCTATTATTTCTTTTGAATTAGCCGGCCCAGCATTAAGAATTTCTTTTAAGTTTTTAAGTCCTTTTGAAGAATTGCCGACAGCATTATAAAACTTTCTTATCCCATCTATTCCATGTGTTACATAAAAATGCATGAAATTTGCTGAGAGCCTGTAGCTGTCTGTTGAATATGGTATAGCATTATAGACAGTACGTTCACCGCCGTGTATTGAACCGTCATTAATGGTGGCGCGTCTAGCCCAGTATGTTATTGCATATCCATGATCCCACCATGCCCATAAGATCGAATTATCAGGGGTATTATTTTTGACATAATCCATTGCTTCTACGGTTATACCATTTTCTTTTGGCCATTGAGTATATGATGTATTAGAATTGTAAAGGGGTAAAAGCAATAGCGTTAAGATGATAGGACAAATCAAGTATAAAGCGATAAACTTCTTTCTAAATGACCATAGGGTCATAATGGAATAACCTGTTCCAATTGCTAGCACAGGTATAAAAAAAATTATAAAACGATTTGCATATGTAAATGCCAGTACTGAAAGAATTATCAGTGATATTAAAAAGAGGCTTTCTTTTGTTTTTTTAATAAAAAGAAGGATGATGCCAGATATTGAAAAGATGAAGGATGGGATATTTAATGAAGTGTAAGAAACTATCATATCAAGTGAAGGTTTTGTCTGCTCGCTTATGGTAATACCGATATTTGGAAATTCATTAAAGGTCTGTTTTGAAATATATCTAAATTGAGAAACGATGGACTTGAAAGCCTTTATCGGTATATCTGTTCCGTAAAAAGCAAGGAAAAGAATAGTAACAATTGCGAGTACGCTGTAGAAGGTTATAAGTTCTTTTTTAGGGACTCGGTAATAGAATAATAGAGCTATCACAAGCGGTGGAAAAGTAATCGCGCCAACAACTGCTGGAGTCTGGTCCCACCACCACAAAAACAAAAAGAAAACAATTAAACCAAAAAGAAAATATATGTACCTTTTTATATTCTGACAAACTGCAAAACGGAGAAAAAGGTATACAGCTGATGTTGCAAAGACAACATTCATGCAGTCCGTATCAAAGCGACCGATATTGCTTCTGTAAATATAATAGGGATATAGGAGGCTGACCAAAGCAGCTGTTAATCCTGCTATGGAACCACCGAAAAAACGACCGATATAAAATATTGGTATTGCAAGCAGTGGCCCGAGAATTGCCGGCAGTAGAGCACCAACCCAGCTGAGAGAGGTTTTTGTGTATTTAGCTATCAAAGCGGCTACAACAGAAATCAGCGGAGGAGGGGATGGCCTTTCAGGGCTGTTTGGTATGCCGCGTTTTTCATCAATTTTATGGTAGCTGTTTTCCAGAATATCTTTTGAAAGACTTAAATAATACCATGCATCAAAAGTAGTGTGTATGGGTTCGTTATTAAAAAAAGCGAGTTGTCTGTTCTGTTCCCAAGTGTTGAGATCCTCCAGTCGAAACATTATTCCAGACACAATAATTAGTACAAGAAAAATAATTTCAAGATATTTTTTCCAAGGAGAAAGTTTTGTATGGAGCTGATTTGCAAAATTTATAAATGCAGAGGTCTTTATGCTTGGATTATATTCACTTAAATTTGGTGCTTTCTTTATGGAGGAATTTTTTAAACGATGTTTCTTTTTATTTCTCACTTTAAAAAGTCTTTCTAACCACCGTTTTCAATGCGGTCATATCTAGCCTGTGTGATCTGCTCGCTTATGAGTCCCATCATAAAGATTATGACAGAGGCTATAAGAAATAGGGCGGACATGTTTGTGAACCTGTGGACAGATAAATAAGTATATGCATAATTTATCATGCCAAGCATAAAAAAGAAAATGCTGGTGGGCATAAATATACTTAAAGGAGAATAGAGTGTCGCAATTTTTATCATTATTATCAGGAATCTTGTTCCGTCTTTTATCGGCTTTATCTTACTTTTGCCGGTCCTTTTAGCAGCATTTATTGGTACATATTTTACAGACCTTCCGCTTCTTAAATATGCAAGTGTTATTGTTGTTGGGTATGAAAAAGTGTTAGGGATAAGATAAAGATATTTTGATGCTGTCTCCCGATTTAATACCCGGAAACCTGAGGTCAGGTCTTTTACTCTGATTCCGGTGATATAGGTTGCTAGAATATTATAGATAAAATTTGCAAATCTCCTTAACAGGTTAGCATGTGATTTAGGGGACCTTGCGCCAACTGCCATATCATAATTATTTGAAGCATCAAGGAGTGCTGGAATGTCGTCAGGGTTGTGCTGTCCATCGCCGTCCATCAGCAGTAATTTTTCGCCAACAGCATTTCTTATTCCAGTTTTAACTGCGGCACCATTACCAATATTATACGGATGTGATATAACTTTTGCTCCAGATTGTGAAGCAACATCTGCTGTATTGTCATCAGAACCATCATTTACTACTATGATTTCAGCGTCGGGGATTTTTTTAAGAACCGCTTTTATAAAAGATCCGACTATTTGAGCTTCGTTATAGACCGGAATTATAACAGATATTTTCATAATCTATTTAAGTATGGTATTTTTCTTATTTCTTGTTTGTGATGTGAAAGTATATTTGAAAGTCATATTTAAGTCAAGTTGAGAGGCTTATTATTTACCGATACAGAACCTTAAAAAAATATTATTCAGAATGTCTTCAGTAGTTGTTTCTCCTGTTATTTCGCCTAAGGAGTTTAGTGCTGCCTGTAGGTCAACAGCGATTAATTCCGGAGAGACCGATTCATTTAATGCTTTCTGTACGAGTTCAATAGATTTTAATGTTTTCTCCAGCAAGGTCTTGTGACGCATGTTTGATATTAAGATGTTATTTGATATGTCAAAGTCTGTAACAATAATATTATTATGGATCTCTGATTTTAGTTTTTCAATGCCTTGATTATAAAGTGCTGATACTGAAATAACACTTGTAAAATTGTGAATTGATTTGATAACGTCATTATTTAAGATGTGGTGCAAATCAGATTTATTAATTACGGCAATTGCTTTTTTATCCGGGAGGCTGTCTATTATGTTTTGATCCAAAATGTCAAGTTCACTGCTTCCGTCAAAAACGAGTAAGAGGATATCCGCATCTTTAATCATGGTTAAGGTTTTATCAATTCCTATTTTTTCAATTTCATCACTGGTGTGTCCTATGCCAGCGGTATCTATGATATTAACAGGAATTCCTTTTATATTTATAGTTTCATTGATCGTATCACGCGTTGTTCCAGGGAGGGATGTTACAATTGCTCTGTTATCAGCCAGAATTGAGTTTAAAAGGCTTGATTTCCCCACGTTTGGTTTTCCTATAATTGCTGCTTTTATTCCTGATCTGTAAATATTTGCTTCATTATAGGTTGATATTAATGCCTTTATGGAATCAGAGATTTTTTTATTTTTAATCAATAGGTTGTCCTGTGACATTATCTCATTTTCATCTTCAGAAAAATCAATTGTTGCTTCAAGTAATGACCGAATATCAATCATATCACTTTTTACAGCACGCAGTTTATCGGCAAGTAATCCCTGATAATGTTTTGCTGCAATTTTAAGGCTGGCTTCAGTTTTTGAATTGACTATATCAATTATTGATTCAGCCTGAGTGAGGTCAATTCGGCCGTTTAAAAAGGCTCTCTTAGTAAACTCACCGGGTTCTGCAAGACGTGCTCCGCACTTTAGAATATTACTTAATATTTTATTTAAGACAACCATTCCGCTATGGCAGTTAATTTCAATAATATCTTCACCCGTATATGAGTGAGGGCTTTTCATGTAGGCAACGAGTACTGAATCAATATCTGACTTGTCATCTAAATCTATTATGGTTCCGTAGTAAAGGTGGTGTGATACAGGTGAATTGAAGTTAAACTTATTTGAAACAAAGATACGTGATATGATTTTTAAAGTCTCAGTGCCGCTTATTCTGATTATTCCAATTGCGCCTGTTGCTACAGGAGTTGATATGGCAGATATGGTGTCTTTGTGGTACATTTTCAGTTAAGGCTGTTTTTTAGGTGCGATAATAACTCTTTTTAAATTACCTTCACCTTTGCTCCAGGTGGTAAGCGCAGAATCATTTTTCAGCTCCATATGAACAATCCTTCTATCAGAAGAATTAAGCGGATTTGTTGATACCGGACCATTGCGTTTCCTTGATTTTTCACTTAATCGTTTTGCAAGAGCGATTATTAAATTTTTATGCCGGGAACGGTATGACTCAGAGTCAACTGAAATATGCGGTAAATCCTTTAACTTATTTAATCTGATTTTGTTTAAAATAAACTGAAGGGCTGTTAAAGTCATACCTTTTTTGCCTATAAAAAGACCACTTCCGTCAGCAATAATATTAAGAACAGGTTCTTCTTCATCCGTATTGACTTTAACGTAGGCATTGGAGTCGATTCCCTTTACGATATTTTCAAGAATATCCTTTAATTTTTCCAAAGAGCCATTCAAGTTTAATTTGGTATCTGTATTTAACAGCGTTGCTTTGATCCTCGCTTTTTTATTGGAAAATATTGAGAATAGTTTACTTGATGGGTTTTCGATAATCTCAATGTTAAGGTTTTCTTCTGTTGTCTTAAGCTTATCGCATGCTATTATTACTGCTTCTTGGACTGTTTTAGCTTCGGTTTCGATGGACTGCATTCATTTCCTCCAGGAACATTTGATTTCTTATTAATATATAGTTGCTGAGCAATTGATAGTACGTTATTTAATAGCCAGTAAATTACCAGTCCGGATGGAAAACTTAAAAACATTACGGTAAAAATCAAGGGCATGAACATCATCATTTTTGCTTGGGCAGGATCAGCTGCTGAAGGCGTCATTTTCTGCTGCAAAAACATGGAAGCTCCCATTAGAAGCGGAGCGACATATGTCGGGTCTTTAGCAGACAGGTCATTTATCCAGAAGGATATAAAGTCTGCGTGCCTTAATTCAATTGAATCCGCAAGAACTCTGTACAGAGCTATAAATACCGGGATCTGGAGCAGCATCGGGAGACAGCCGCCAAGGGGGTTGACATTATACTGTTTATAGAGGGCCATCTGCTGTTTTGCAAACTCTTCCTTGTTGTCAGCATACTGCTCTTTAAGTTTTGCAATTTCCGGCTGTATGTTCTGCATGCCTTTCATTGATTTGAAGCTCTTATTAGCTAGTGGCCAGAAAAGTATTTTAATGATAATGGTTATCAGGATTATCGCAAGACCATAATTCCCGATATACTTATAAAAGAACTTTAGGCTTAAAAGAAGCGGTTTTGCGATTATGTCAAACCAGCCAAAATCAATTGTTTTTTCGAGAAAAGCGTTTTGTGAACTTAATATGTCAATATCCTTCGGTCCGATATAAAGAAAGAAGGAATAGGTTTTTTCTTCTCCGGGGTTTAATGTAATAGAGGGATATATCAGTTTATAGGTTACGGTGCCCTCATTTTTTTTAGAAGCCCGTACCTGTGCGGGGTTTTCGCTGAGCGGCACTAAGGTGGAAGTAAAGTATTTCTCTTCCACAGCTGTCCAGGCAACTTTGCCTTCTATTATGATTTCTTCTTCTATGTCTGTTAGATTCTTCTTTTCAATTTCATTGTTAATAAAGTATGAAAAACGGGGAACATCAGAGATCGCTGCTCCGCTGAATAGGCCCCCACTTTTTCCATTGGGTAATGGAGCAGCCCACTCTACGAAACCGCTGCCATTTTGAGCCCGTTGGCTATCATTTTTGAATTTAAGCGTAAAATTGACCCTGTAATCATCATTTTTGAACTGTAAAACCTTTTGAATAGTAAGTTTCCCAGGGTTATTCTGAGTAAAGTTAAGGTTCTGATTTGATGCGTCGGAGATGACTGACCAGGTAGAGTCAGGATAAATTGTTCCGTCCTGAGTAATAAATGAAGCGCGTAAAGGCATGTCAAAAGCTTTTTTCCCGGGATAAAGGACTTCTTTTGATTCAGACAGATCCTCTGAAGCAAGTTTTTTATTTTTTGAAGAAAAAAACTTTATAATTGCGGGTGGTTTGATCCTTTCCTTGTAGTTTTTTAGTTTTATACTTTTAAGCCGTGCGCCATATTTAGTCATCACAGCCGTTAACATATTAGTGTTCACAACAATATTGTCTGTATCCCTGTCAGTTGGGATGTAATTATCGGATGTCTCTGCGGCTATTTTCTGCGTGTTCAGTTCAGGAGGAATGATTGGCTCAGGTGTGGATAATTTAATGTTTTCTTCTAACGTTACAGGTTTCTGGAGTTCCTGTTTTTTGGTTTCTGGTGTAAAGAAAATCTGATAAATCAGAAGGATTACCATTGATAGTGTTATTGCAAGGAGCGTTCTTTTTTCATTATCCATTCATTTATCCAAGTTCTATGCTTATTTATAAAATTTAAGAATCAAATAATCAGTATGTTTATGTTGGATCATATCCGCCAGGGTGCAAAGGATGACATCTAAGGAGTCGCCAGATTATAAGGGCTGAGGCTTTAAGAAAACCGTATTTTTCATATGCTTCTATTGCGTATGTTGAACATGATGGTGTAAATCGGCAGTTTCTTCCAAGCATTGGTGAGATAAATTTCTTGTAGTATTTAATTAAGACAATTAATTTTTTAGTCAAGAAATTTATGACCTCTTTTTTATCATCCAGCCAACTTATATTTTGTGATTTCAGACAGTAAGGTTTATGTGAGTATCAGTGGTAATGGAATATGGCTAGGTGCTGGACTTATTATATAGGGAGTAAGTTATCTAGTTCCGATTTAATATCAATATAGCATTTATCTGCTGCCCCGTGTTTTACTGTTATAATTATGTCACTATTGACTGGAAATAACTCCTTGTTCAGCCTGAAATACTCTCTTAACCGCCTTTTCACATAGTTTCTCTGTACTGCTCCCCCTGTTTTTTTACTAACGGATAGTCCTAAGCGTCTAAATTCTCTTTCGCACGCCATGACTGTTATTCTAAAATGTCTGGTTTCAAAGTTTTGGCCATTTTTATAAATTGATAAAAAATCAGCTCGTTTTTTAATCCTTTCTTTCCTCTTGAAAGAAAATTTAGACATGTCATAGAATTTGAATGGATTAACTGTATAGTTTATGCACTTAGACTTTTACGGCCTTTTTTTCTTCTTCGTTTAATTACGTTTTGTCCTGCTTTTGTGCTCATGCGTTGCAAAAAACCGTGTGTGCGTTTTCTTTTAATGACGCTTGGCTGGAATGTTCGTTTACTCAATGTTCCCTCCCTATGTAACTTATTTATGTGTGAACAATTTAAATATGTTTTGTTTAATTGTATAGAAGAACATAATTTCTTTTAATTGTCAAGATGTTTAGAATAATGTAATTTAATTACCAATGCTAGTTATTATCTACTTTGTTGAACTTTTATTTTTTTAAACTGCTTAATCGCAACAGATATAGATTTTGATAAAGTTTATTGAAATATCCTTGTTATTATATATAATTTAAAGCAATTATTACTGGTCAATACTTAACTTAAAATAAAAGTTAGATTATGAAGAAAAAAACTTTTTTATTGCCTGTGGATGAAAGGATAAGACGTAAGCGGGAAGGCATAGTTATTTTATTTGCTATACTTTTTGCGTTTATGCTGACGTCTTTACTTGTATATTTAATCGGTAATCAGGGAAGTACTCAGTTTATCCCTCAAAACTGGCTTGTGCTGGTACTGGTAAATACAAATGCTATTTTGCTTCTTCTTTTGGTTTTTTTGGTAGTAAGAAATATTGTTAAACTATTTTTTGAAAGAAGAAGGGGTGTTCTTGGTTCAAAATTAAGAACAAAACTTGTAGTTGCTTTTGTGGGTCTTTCTCTTGTTCCAACTCTGATTCTTTTCTGGGTTTCAATTGGTTTCATAACTAATACGATAGAGAACTGGTTCAGTTTTAAGGTGGAGTCTTCTCTGGAAGAAGCTTTAAAAGTTTCGAGGGTCTATTATAAAAACTCTGAATCAAATGCTTTACATTATGCGCGGCAGATTAGTAATAAGATAACAGATAATAAATTATTAAATGAAGAGAACCTTGTTGAACTACGTAAATTTGTGAATGAAAAACAGGTTGAATATAACCTTGGTGTGGTAGAAGTTTTCTCCTCTCAGCGAGAGGAACTGCTTAAAGTAATGAACCCCTTGATTCCTGATAAGAGTTTCATAAGCCCTGATTCCCATATTGTTCAACTGGCTTTTGACGGTGAGGAAAACACCTATGTTAACTCATTTGGTAAAAGTGATATTATCAGAGGCGTTGTGCCTGTTCGGTCAACCTGGAATAAAAAGGATGTCGTGGGAGCTGTTGTTGTAAATTATTATGTAAATCAGAGCCTTGTCTCCAAGATGGATACAATAAAAAGGGCGTTTATGGAGTACAAGGATCTTAAGTTGAGTAAATTTGATATTAAATTTATGTATGTGATACTCCTTTCTGTTGTAACCCTGCTTATCATATTTTCTGCGACCTGGTTTGGTTTTCATCTTTCTAAGGTTATATCTGTTCCCATCAGTTCACTTGCAAATGCGACTCAGCAGGTTGCCCAGGGTAATCTTGATTTTAAAATTGATCCCGCGTCAGATGATGAAATCGGAAGTTTAATTGATTCTTTTAACAAGATGACCAGTGATCTTAGAGTTAGTCAGGGAAAAGTTGAATCCACTACTAATGACCTTAAAGATACAATCACTGAGCTTGACCACAGAAGATTAAATATGGAGATACTCCTTGATAATGTTGCGGCTGTAGTTGTATCAGTAGATAATAATGGGTTGATCACCACTTTTAATAAATATGCTGAGAAAATGTTCAAAATCCGTATTGATGATGTTTTGTTACGCCCTTATAAGGATGTTTTTGACAAGGAACCTTTAAATATTTTAAGTGATTATATTGATGAAATAAATAAGTTCAGTTTTACTGCTATGGAAAAGCAGCTGACCCTTTCTTTCTCGCATAAAACAATCTTTCTTTTTACCCGGTCAAGAATGCTTTTTGATAGAGATGAAAATTATATGGGTCTGGTTATTGTTGCGGAGGATCTGACCCAGATTCAGCAGGCCCAAAGAGCATATGCCTGGAAAGAAGTTGCGCGACGCGTTGCTCATGAGGTCAAAAACCCTCTAACTCCAATTAAGCTTTCTGCCCAGCGGCTGAGAAAGAAGTTTAAAAATCAGATTGTGGAAGATCAGCAGATATTTGATGAATGTACTAAAACCATAATTACCCAAGTGGATGAATTAAAAATTTTAATCAATGAATTCTCAACTTTTGCGAGAATGCCTGCTACTAACCCTGTTTTAAATGACTTGAATTTGCTTCTTACCGAGACCCTTTCTCTGTATCGGGAAGCGCATAAGGATATTAATATTGACCTGGTAATTGAACAGGAAAATATAAGTTTCAATTTTGACCGTGATCAGATTAAGAGAGTGATTATTAATCTTCTTGACAACGCGGTAAGCTCTATAGAAAATGATAGGAACATAACTGTCAAGACCAAGTATGATAAAAATTTAGAGTTAGTGACAATTGAAGTGTCTGATACCGGGCTTGGAATATCTAAAGAAATCAGACAAAAGATATTTGAGCCTTATTTTTCTACGAAAAAAGGCGGCACAGGACTTGGTCTGGCTATTGTGAATAATATTATTGCTGATCATAACGGTTATATTAGAGTGCGTGATAATGAAGGCAAGGGTACCTGCTTTGTGATAGAGCTTCCAGTCGGAGACTTGTCATCGATTAAAGAAGGTGCAGCAATATAAATACTTTTGAGGGTATCTAATAAAGCAGATTCTCTTAATGAAAGGTAAAGGATAGATGAAGACTAAAGTAATACTTCTAGTAGATGATGAAAAGGCTATTTTAGATTCTTTAAAAGGCAGTCTTGAGGATGAAGGCTATATTGTTCTGACAGCTTCTGACGGAATAAAAGCTTTGGAAATAATTAAATCTCAGCATGTTGATTCAATATTCCTAGATATCTGGCTGCCAGAAATGGATGGGATAGAAACTTTAAAACTGATAAAAGATTATGATTCCAGTATTAATGTAGTGATGATGACCGGTCATGGCACAGTTAAAACTGCTGTACAGGCGGTAAAGCTTGGCGCATTTGATTTTCTTGAGAAGCCGTTTGATATAGAAAGCGTTATTGGGGTTATTAAAAGAATCAAGGAAAAACATAGAATCACAAACGGACAGATTGTAGATGCTTCTCCTCCTGTTGAAGCTGAACTGATACTATTCGGTGAAACGCCCTCACTTTTACATATTAAGGAATTAATACCTAACGTCTCATCTTCCTCTGAAAATATTTTTCTTCAAGGTGAGATTGGTACAGGAAAGGAGCTAATAGCACGTCTCATCCATAATTATAAAAAGAATGATTCAGGAAATTTTAGAAAATTGAACTGCGCAGTTTACTCACCAGAGGATCTTGATCTAGAACTTTTCGGCTCAAAAAAAGTAAAAAAATATTCGAATCGCAAATATGGAGTTCTTAAGGATCCTTCCAATTCAACCGTTTTTCTGGATTCAATCGATTTTCTTTCTCATGAAACCCAGAATAAATTGGCTGAAGAGCTTGTGAATATGAAAAAAAGTAACTCTTCGGTAAAGATAATTGCTGCCACAATTATTGATCTTGAAAGAGACCGTAATTCAGGCGACAGAAAAATAACTGATAAATTGCTTAAGATAATCCCGCGCACAATAAATGTTCCACCTCTTAGAATGCGCCGTGCTGATATTCCTGAGCTTTCGCAATTTTTCCTAGAGTTTTTCTGCAAAGAATATGGATTTAGAGAAAAGATCTTTGATGATGATGCACTTGAAACATTGGTTAATTATGACTGGTTGGGGAATGTCAAAGAGCTGAAGAACCTTATTGAAAAACTGGTAGTTTCTGTGCCCACAACGAATATATCTGCTCATGATATCCCTTTTTCTGCAAGAGATGAGCGGCAGTTTAATCTTGGCCGTTATTATGAAGGATACAAAAGTATGCAAGAAGCTGAAGCTGCCTGGAGGAAAAACTATTTGTTATTTTTTCTGCGTAAAAATGATAAAAATATCAAAAAAACTGCTGAAAAATTAAATGTTAAAGAAAAAAACTTAATAAATCATATTAAGGAATACGGAATACTTCTTGCTTCTGATTTCAGGTCTGAAGAGATTTTTCAGAAGACAATTAAGAAAAGCATGGTACTCAGCGGCAGGGGACTTCACTCTGGGGATAAAACCGGACTCATATTAAATCCTTTACCAGTCGGCAGCGGTATAGTATTTGGAAATATTGCAAACAGTGAGACGATACCTGCACATATTGACTTTGTGAATTCAACTGATTACGCAACTAGCCTTGAAAATACAAATTCTGCTGCAAAAACGATCGAACATCTGCTTGCTGTTCTGCATGCATATGGAATCACTAATCTGATGATCAAAATAAACAATGAAGTGCCTATTATGGACGGATCAGCCTCAGATTTCTGTAATATCATTGAGGAAGCCTGTATTGAGATTCAGGATGAACCTGTGGAACAAGCAATTGTTACAAAAAAACATGTGCTTGGTGAGGTAAAGAGCAATCAAAAATATATTGTCATTGAACCTTCGGATAAGTTTTCTATTCATTATAAGCTCAATTATCCAAAACCTGTTGGTAAACAGGAATATACTTTTGTAATGGATGATCCTGAAACATTTAAAAATGAGATAGCTCCTGCCCGTACTTTCGGGTTTTTAAAGGATATTGAAGCATTAAATAAGGTAGGTCTAGCGAGTGGAGGGCGGCTTAATAATTTTATATTAATTGACGATGAAAAAATTGTTAATACTGAGTTGAGATTTCCCAATGAGTTTGTTAGACATAAAATACTCGATATGATTGGAGATCTTTATCTGTTGGGTCAGCCCCTAAAAGGTAAGATTACTGCAAATATGACCGGGCACTCAGACAATATTGCCTTTGTAAGAATGATGCATGACCTGACGGAAATTTAAAACTAAATATCATAACTATTCCGTTTTTTATTTTGCAGAAGATTGAATAACTATTCGCGATTACATCTCCCTTACTCACCCATAAAACGATATTGTAATTATTTAATCAAATTCAGGTGATTTTAAATCTGTAATAGTATCTACGTCCAGATAGTATTTATAGTCGATAAGCAATAATAAGATATAATATCAGTTTTATCAGTAATGGAGATTTAATTTTGGAAGTAAAAAAAGTTTTTTTAAAAGAACATGAAAAAAATTCAGATCTGCCAACACGGCTGTATCTTGTCAGACATGGGGAACTTGTTACCTCAAAGGAATGGCGTTATGTCGGTCACAGTGATGTCGAACTTAATGAAACCGGTAAAAAACAGATTAGAAATCTTTCCAACAGGTTGTCTTCTGAACAGATTGACATGATTTTTTCAAGCAATCTTAAGCGGACTATTGAATCTGCAAAAATTATTGGAAACAAACTAGAACTTATAAATGAACCCATATCTGAGCTTAAGGAAATAGATCTGGGTGTTTGGGAGGGACTTACGCTGGAGGAAATCGAAGATAAATATCCGGCGGATTTACTTAAAAGATCAGAGGATATTAAGGATTTTAGGGTTAGTAATGGTGAAAGTTTTTCTGATGTAAAAAAGCGTGTGATACCTAAAATAATGGACATTGTAAAGAAAAATATAGGTAAGCGGATACTTGTTGTTTCTCATGGAGGGGTAAACCGGATAATAATTGCTGATGCATTAGGCTTAGATATTAATAATATTTCAAGACTTGAACAGAATTATGCCTGCCTTAATATTATTGACTATCATAAGTCCGGTCCTGTGGTCAGGTTGATTAATGAAACCATATCGCTTTAGTTAATTATTAACCTTGGGCGCTAATTATTTTATATGGAAATTCTTAATAAAAAAAAAGATCTTAAGCAATTCTTTTCTTTACTAACAAAGGCTGATGATCGGATCTTAATGCTTGATTATGATGGAACACTTGCTCCGTTTAATCCGGATAGAAACAAAGCATATCCTTATTCAAAAGCAGCCGGGATTGTTAACCGAATACTTTTGGATAACCGTTGTAGAGTAATTATCATTTCTGGCCGCACAATTGATGATTTGTTAAAGTTAATCAAGTTTGAACCAATGCCTGAGATCTGGGGTTGTCATGGATATGAAAAACAATTGCCGGATGGAAGCCGTTTTACTGAAACTGTCAGTGATGTGAATAAAGACACAATACGCTGCTATGAGGAGGCGCTTAGATTTGCAGGTCTTGATAAATACTGTGAGAAAAAATCTCTTGGGATTGCTGTTCATTGGAGAGGTTGCAGTATGGATATGATAAATCAGATTAAAACACAGGTGAATCAGATCGCTTCTAAAATTAAAAATCATTCAGTTCATGTTTCTGATTTCGACGGGGGTAAAGAAATACGGATTAAGGATATTGATAAAGGCTCAGCCGTTAATAAGATTATGTCTACGGCTACGGTTGGATCAGTTCCCGCATATCTTGGTGATGATCTTACGGATGAGGATGCCTTCCGGCAAATGGGCGATATCGGTCTAAAAGTTTTAGTAAGAGATAAGCCTCGTTTGACTTTGGCTGATATCCGTCTCGTGCCGCCCGATGAGCTGGTCTGGTTCCTGGGAAAATGGAGAGAATTGTGCTTGTAATAAAAAAACCGGCATAAGAACCGGTTTTTTTATTATTCTGATTTTTCTTGTTTCTGATTTCTCTTGTTTTTTTCTTCTTTGGACTCTTCTTTCTTAGACTTTTTATCTTTTTTATCCTTTGCAGATTTGGCGGATTTATCTCCTTTTGACTTCTTTGCTTCCAGCACGGTTTTTTCTCTTTTCTCAATAAAAGAAATTGCGTTTTTGGTTCTTCTGATTTCTGCTTTCAGGTGTTTAATTGTTTTATCTTTGTTAATTTCTTCGACTTTAAATCCCTCTTTTTCCAACTCTTCTTTTTTCTTTTCCAGTTGGTGCTGATATTTTTCTATTTGTGAAGTTCTGATGTCTTTATTTTTTGAGGCCATTTCTAATCCTTAATATTGGTCAAAGTTCAACTTGTGATGAACAAGTATAAATTGAACTTTGATATGTGTCAAATAAAAAAAATATCCATTTTTTGAATTGGACTTTATTTTAAAACTTTTTTAATTTTTTACTATAAGAAATTATTAATTACCCTTGACAAAAAATCATGACTAATGTTTATTGTTCTGAAACCGCTGTGATTGTAAACTACGTTTAATAAATGAGGTAATAGGATGAAAACGGTAGTGATAACTGGAAGTTCAAGGGGAATCGGCCTTGGTCTAGCAAAGGAATTCTTAAAAAGAGACTGTTCAGTTGTAATCAGTGCACGCAGTAAAGATAAACTGGACCAGGAAGTTAAAAATCTTGGAAATGAGTATGGCACTGACAGGGTAATGGGTAAAAAATGTGATATGAATAATTATGACCAGGTTGAATCACTTTGGGATGAAGCCAAGCAAAAATATGGAAAAATTGATATCTGGATTAATAATGCTGGAATCTCAAACAGGAAAAGGATGCTTTGGGAGCTTGAGCCTAATGAGATAAGTTCTGTAATTAATACAAACCTTATCGGATTACTCTATGGCTGCAAGGCTGCAATAAAAGGGATGCTTGAGCAGGGAGAAGGGCAGGTATACAACTTTGAGGGACACGGAAGCAATGATATGGTGCTTGCCGGACTTACGCCCTACGGTACAACGAAAAGAGCAGTACGATATTTGACTGAATCGCTTGTTAATGAACTTGATAATAAACCGGTTATTGTAGGCACGATCGGACCGGGTATGGTTATAACTGATCTAATAAAAAATGATTTGAATAATATGACTGAGGAGGATAGGGATCAGGCAAAGATTATATTTAACATAATGGGGGATAAAGTAGAGACTGTCACGCCGTATCTGGTGGAGCAGATCCTCAAGAATACCAAACAGGGCGCTAAGATTGACTGGCTGACTGATGAGAAAGCCCAGCAAAGGTTTGCCGATGATAATTACCTTGAAAGGGATCTTTTGTCAGAGTTTGGGATATAATCTGTTAAATTGAATATGATTTATTATGGATTTTTCTAAGTGCTAAAAATGTTCGAAAGGCCGATAATCTTTTTGAATATCGGTCGTTTTATTGGGTGAATTATAGTGAATGCAAAATTTATCTTTATTTATAAAAGCTTGGGCTTTATGCGACAAACCTTTCAGTATAGTTCAGTTCTCACCTGACATCAGTTCATTTGATGTGAAGCAATTTTGAAATTAATAAATTAAAAAATATATATTATTAGAAGTAATATGAAGTCTTGCAAGAATTAAAGGTATGCTACGATGTTGACTTTAGGTTTTGTTAATCTACTCATGGTTATGTTAAATAAAAAAAGCGGGGACTTAAATATCCCCGCCTTATGTAAATTTTTACAATATTAAATTAGCACTCCTGCTCACAGGAGGGTGAACCGCAGCCGTCGCTGCAGCCTTTTCCATCTGTATCGCACACATCGCCTGCTCCGTCACCGTCATAATCTGACTGCTCAGTATTACAGTTTAACGGGCAATTATCTTCAAGGTCTGGGATTCCATCACCGTCAGTATCTACTATACACTCCGTCTCGCAAGCAGGCTGAGGAATACCGCAGCTAACACCACCGCATTTCGGAGTAGTATCACATAGATCGCCCTCGCCATCATTATCAGCATCAAGCTGTTCTGGGTTGCATATGTCCGGGCAGTTATCCTCAAGGTCAAAGATGCCGTCGTTGTCAGAATCTAATATCGCAGAAATACTGTCATCTAAGAGTCTTTCGATGTATCCGGGATTGTGAACCCCAAAGCTTCTGTCATGCAGTATCAACTTATAGTTCAGATATGCATTTTCGAGTGTTTTTGTCTCAGTATCGTTTATAAACGGCAGAGTACCGCCCCGGTGGCAAGTGGCGCATTTTCCGGGCTGAAACGGTGGCAGGTAATCGTGATTGTTTACTTTTAGAAGATTGCCGAGTGTGTCAAGTTTGTTTTTTATCCTTGTCCTGGTACTGTTGCGGTCAAATGTCGTTAGTCCTGAATGACACGTCTGACAGATAGCGATGTTCAGAAGATCATCAGCAGTGCCGGGGTCGCCGTCAGGACCAACATCGCGCATCCTCAGGCTATGTGCGCCGACTTTGCGTACACCGTAGGCGTCCGTGTCTGTTATGTCTTTTGCCATGTGGCAGGTAACGCAGCCCTTGGGCATCTGGTGAGGGTTCCCGGTTCCCTGATACTGTGTATAATCAGTCCAGTGGTAGGCATTTCCGATCTCATCGCCCGTAGCCGTATAGGTGGCATTTTGCCATTTTTGTTCATGACAGGTGCCGCAGAGACTTTCCTCAGACCCGGTCCGGATCCCTACCGGATTGGAAACGCTTTGTACATGCGGATCATGGCAGACATCACAGCTGACATTGGGGGTGTCCTTAGGAACATCAGGAGCAGGGAATAATGGGTATTTGAAATCATGAAAACCCTCTGCGGATTCCACGGCACCGATGAACCCCTCGGTATAATGACATTTGTAGCATGTTCCGAGTAGTGCACCAGCTATCTCTGCATGGCCGAAAGCAAGCGGATCAGAGTGGCGCGATTTCTGCCACTGTGCAAACTGATCGTGACACTGGCCGCAGTTGCCCGGCCAGTGGGTTTTGGAAATAGTATCTGAAGTACCATTGTGCTGGCTGGCGGGGCCGTGGCATGATTCGCAGTTCACACTATTTGCTGAATGAGTCGTGCTTAGATAGGTTGAAACAATGGGTGAATGACACATGACGAGGCCGCAGGAGGAGTTGCCAATCGTTTCGGCTACAACTACTGAAACTTCTGCCGGGTCGCCGGCCAGTCCATTGTCGCCGGTTACCGTAAGTGTGGCAATGTAGGTGTCACCATTTTGCGCACCGGCTGGAACGGTAAAATGAACATTCTCAGAACTTGTTGAGTTTAATAGCGCAGTCTGATCCACTCCGTATCCGTCTCTCAGGCTCCATTCAAATGAAAAGGCCGACTGGCTCCAGTCTCCGTTTTTATTTCCGTAGATGTCAAACATGGGTGCAGCTGGATTGAACGTTTCAGGGGAATCAAGGTTTTGGTCCCTTCCCCAGCCCCTGAGATAGACATCGGAACCTGCAGTGACATTGCTTGTTCCGGCAGTAATCGCATTAACTGTGCTGTTATAGAGCAGAGGGAGTTCAGAGGGTCCCGGGATAATTGTGGGATATGCCTCTGTTGCATGGTTGAGCATTTCTAGGGGCAATGATTCTTCTACGCCGACACCATTAAGATCAACAAGCATCATGGCAACGTTATAGTTACCTGGACCCGTAGAAACAAAACCATTGAATAATTCCCCCCATTGGAAATCCTCTCCAGGAGGGGTATCGATTACATCAATATACAGATCTAAATAGTCTGTGCCCGGATGTTTCCCATTAGCATAAAGCAAAATGGTTTTTCCATAGATATTATTGCTAGCAAATATAGAATAAGTCAATGAGGATGATCCCGGGGTCAGCGAGAAATTCTTGGCTATTGACTCATCTGCTCCGATAGTGAGATTGTCGCTTGCCTGGTAGTATGCCTCGGCAACTGCCCGGATGCTGTAATCTCCCTCGGGTATCGATGCAAGCTCATAAGCGCCGCTTGCATTGGTTTTGGCCCTTGCTACGTGCAGGTCATCCCCACCACCTTCACCAGCCATTATCGCATCGTGTACCAAAATAACCCATGCGCCGTCAATCGGTGCACCGCCGGAAGTTACCTGACCCGTAATTGATGCTTTTTTCTTAACGGGGAGGGTTACCGGGGTTGTTTGACCGGTTTGAACCCATATGAAACCGGTTTTGCCCTCGCCGTAAAGGCCCTCAATATAACCTTCCAGTGAAACCGTAACAGTATAATTTCTGTATGGAGTAATGCCGGTAAAGGTTATGGTACCGTCCGGAGCAGTTGTTCCAGAATATCCGCCCGGTTCCATTTCTACCTCGGCGCCTTCAAGGAGTGCACCGCTGTAATAGTCTTTAACGGTTACCTCTACACTGCCCGGTGTATAGGAATAAGTGACCGAGGTGAAGAATAAGAGAAGGCTTAAGGAAAGTAAAACAGCTAAAATATTTTTTTTCATAATAACTCCTCCTAATAGGTACCATTAAAATAAATTGAAAAACATATATTTTATAGCTTTTATATTAAAATATAATTGATTCAAAAAGTCTATAAATATCGTATTATTTATATTTTATAGATTAACCTGTTTATTATACTACATTGTGGTATAAATTATAAGTATATTAAAAAAATATGTCTTTTTTTTTAATTTAGCATGAATTTTATCCGAATTCCTTGACTTAAGTCAAAAAAACTGATTAAAAATGAGGTTTATTTAAATAAACTTAACAATTCAGCGTTCACCAAAAGTCAAAAGTTGCGATAATAGCTTTTACTTTTAACTGGTTAAAAAAAACATATATTAGCTTTAGTAATATGAAATGAAAAGTTTTTGACTACTGGGTACTTTTAATACAGGATTTTCTTAGATGATGTTAAAACTAGAATATGTTTATTGTAAGGTCAAGTTCAGGTTTTTAAAAATTATGAAGCCTCGTTAGCCTTCATCTTTTAAATATTTAGCTCCAAGTTTAAATCCTTCTTCA
>JAHEEI010000273.1 GCA_024640785.1 Pseudomonadota bacterium | reverse complement strand
TCATAGTACCCTTCCTCATTTATTATTTTATAGCATTTCTCTGGTATCTCGCGCAGAAATCGTGATGGTTTTGCAATATTTGCATAACCGTTGCTGTCTTTAATATATTTTGGAACGCAAAGGAAGAGGTGGTCCTTAGCTCTTGTAGAAGCAACATAAAAGAGTCGTCTTTCCTCTTCCTCCTCATCGAGATCCTTGATGTTTTGAGAATTCGGGAAACGGCCTTCAACAAGACATATGATGAATACCACAGACCATTCAAGGCCTTTAGCCTGATGGATAGTGGTGAGCTTTATTTTTTGTTCTGTTTTGTTTTCTGATTCTTCAGACTCGCTGCTTGTTATAAGTGCAAGTTCGCTCAAGAGGTCGTTTAAATTTTCAAATTTCCAGGCAAAAGAAATAAATTGTTCAATATCCTCATTTCGACCCATAGAATCAGGATATTTAGCACGCATATAATCCAGGTAGCCGTTTTCGAACGCGTATTTTATGAGGTTTGCAGGAGGAATTTCTGTGCCCATGTCCAAAAGACTTGAAAGAGTGTTTTGAAAGTCAAGCCAGTGTTTTCTCGCAGCTTTTGGAATTTTAGATATAATTTCGCTTTCTGTACACTTTTCAATTGGTTTGCCTGACTTGGAAATATGGGAAAATAATTTCTGTGCTGTCTTGCTTCCAATGCCCGGCATCATGAGTAAAAGTCTTTTCCAGGCAACTTCATCAAGAGGGTTAAGCAATATTTTTAAATAGGAGACTATATCCTTAATATGGGCCTGCTCAAAAAAACGTATTCCTGATCTGACTTCAAACGGAATATTTTTTCGTGTGAGTTCCATCTGGAGCTCCATGGAATGGTAATGAGCCCTGTAAAGAATTGCGATTTCATCAGCAGGTATACCATTATGAATACACTCTTCTATCTGATTTGCTACAAAACTCGATTGCTGAAAAATATTTTGTGGAGCAATGAGATGCGGGTGTAAACCGTGTTCTTTTACAGGTTTCAGTGTCTTTCTAAACTGTTTTTCATTGAAGGTTATAACTTCATTTGCAAAGTCAAGAATCTGGGGGGAGGACCTGTAATTATATTCAAGCTTGCAGATTTTTGCATCAGGATATTTCTTGGGGAAATCCATTATGTTTGAAAAGTCAGCGCCTCTGAAGGAATATATGCTTTGCGAGTCGTCACCCACAACCATTATGTTCTTGTGCTTTGAAGCAAGTGTGTCGATTATATCTGCCTGAAGTCTGTTTGTATCCTGATATTCATCAACAAGAATATATTTAAAACGATCTGCGTAGTACTCATGGAGGGCCTGGTCTTTTTCCATAAGCTCTAACCAGAACAAAAGAAGGTCGTCAAAATCCAGAAGATTCTGTTTTTTCTTTTTGTCTCTATACAGATTTTTTGCGATTTCGATTTCTTCCACATGGTCAAGAAAGAACGGGTAGCGTTGCTCCATGATTTTTTCCAATGGGAGCCTTTTATTTTTAGCGAGGCTTATAATGTTTAACAGGACTGAACCCTGTGGCATTATACCGTCCTTTTTTTTATGGCCAAGATTCTGGAGACATGTCTCCAGAAGATCCTGTGAATCTTTCTGGTCAAGGATTGTGTAATTCGGTTCGAAGTTCAAGCGATTGATATGTGATCTTAAGATTCTGTTTGCGATAGAATGAAAAGTTCCCCCCCATATTTTTCTGGCTTCAGTAGGAGCTATGGTTTCAACCCGGTTTACCATTTCTCCTGCAGCTTTGTTTGTGAAGGTAAGAAGGAGTATCCTGTACGGGTCAACTCCTGCTTCAATTAGATGTGCAACTCTATATGTAAGCGTTCTTGTCTTGCCGCTCCCGGCACCGGCAATGACAAGGATTGGGCCTGGCCCTGACTGGACTACTTCAAGTTGCTGGGGATTTAGGTCATGATCAAATATGATTTTTTTATTATTTTTCATTGGCTGAATAAAAAAGGGATTCAATCTTTGAATCCCTTTATAAAAATATTTAAATATTTAAAATATTATATAAAGAAACTTTAAAAAATATGAGAAAAACCTATGAAAATATTGTTCATGTTAAGACCGGCATTACCATGGTCAAGGCCTGCGTTTGAAAAATGAAAATAACGCCATTCAAGGTTTATTGAATTTTCTTTGTTGAAGAAATACTGGATACCGCATGCTGCATTAGATGCAAAATTGAAATTAGTGCCAAAATCGTCCAAACTTAGATTTGTGTACACAGCGCCGAATCCGCCCTGAACATATGGACGCCAGTTGTCAGATGCAGGAAGAAAATTATAACGAGCAAGCAGGTTTATGCCTGCTGAATATGTTTTCTGGTTTTTAAACACATAGCTGAAGGCTCCTTCGACTATTCCTTCAATATTTCCCTTAAGCCATCCTTTACCAATGGGGTCTGTCATTACTTTTCCAAAGTATGGATATATGCTTGCAAATCTTAAATCTGAATTTGATTCAAAGGAGTAACCATATCCAAGATTGACCCCGCACTGTTTTGTTCCTTTTTTGGCAAGCGGCCCTGATGTTTCTGCATAAATTGTTGGACAGTAAATCAGGATTAATGTTATTAAAGAAATTATTTTTACAATTGTTTTTGATTTTTCCGATTCTGTTTTCACTAAGCTTATTTTTTAATAAACTTTCTACTCCGAAAGGATTTTTAGAAATAATTCTGTATTATCAATGACTTCAACTATTTCAAGAACTGCTAATTTATCAATTTGTAGCATATCAGGTTTTATTTTTGCAATATCTTTTTCAGTGGTTATTAAATAATCTGAATTTTTTGAAATTGTTTTTAGTTTTTTATAATCAGGAATATTGTATTGATGGTGGTCTGGAAATATAATTTTATCTGTTAGCGTAAAGCC
>JAHEEI010000272.1 GCA_024640785.1 Pseudomonadota bacterium | reverse complement strand
CCATCAAAAGTGCCAGCGTATATTGATCCATCTGGCGCCATCACTAGTTTATTCACTGAGTTGTTATTCAATCCATCTGTTGTTGAATATTGTTCAATCTGATTGTTTTGGTAGGATAATATACCTGCGCCATTGGTCGCAAATAATAATTTCCCTTTCGAATTCACTTTAATGTCCATGATTGGTATTGCATTGAATTCACCCAAATCAACTTTTTCTAAAGTGGAATCTTTCACAATAAAAACACCTTCATTATTAGTCCCAAACCATATTTTTCCATCACGGTCTTCCGCAATGCATCGAACTGAATGAGAACTATGTTCGGATGAAAGAACCTGATTAAAGGTGTTTCCAGAATAATTGATCACGCCCGAGCTTTGAGAAACAAACCATAAATTTCCCCTACTATCTTCAAATGATTTGTAAAATCCATTTGATTGAAGAAATGGAAGATTGCTTTTATCATATAGTTTAAAATCTACTCCATCAAAACGAAGAATCCCATTAAATGAAGTAACCCAAATAAATTTGCTTGAAGACTGATTTACTGAGGTAAGATTATTAGAAATCAACCCATCCTTGCCGGTCCATTGGTCCATGGAAAGCGAGTTTAATGCTTTTGATGGATCTATTCCGATTTTATTTTCCTTCGCTAAACCAGCGAAAGACAATACGATAAAAATACACGTAGAAAAATATGTTCTTCTCAAATTTTGAAGTTATTATTTATCAAAAATAAATATATCGATTGATATAAATGCAAAGCCATTTTTAAAACTATAAAGAATTAACAAATTAAATCTTCCCTTGAATTATTAATTTTTCAGTTATAAAAATTATTCTGGAAATTTCTCTATTTCATCCACCATTTTTAGATAAAATCCTTCCGGATCCTGATTTCCAATTAGTTCATCCCAAATTCGTTTATCAACATTTACATAAAGAAATTCTCTGTTATTGTACTTTATAATCAAATATCCTTGAATTGCATTGCAAGAATAAAATTCACCACTTTGTACCCCTTGTTTTCTCGATAATCGAAAATTCTGATGAAACCGATAGATACCTGCCCTTATTGTTATGATTGCATCATATTCTGAGAGAGCAACTATCTTTGTGCTATCGCAATCAACATAATTTGGTCCAACTTTGTAATTATGCTCCACTTCCTGTGCATAAATATGCTGATGAAAAATACTCATTATTAGCATCAAGCAAACAACCAACTTTTTGTAAAAAAATAACTGAACTGGACTGATATAATGATCCATTTGACTACAGATTAGTAAAGAAATAAAAAGCTAAAATCAGTGTAATGGAAAATTTGAGCATTGTGCCCAGTATCAATCCAATGAATGCACCAAAACCAGCCTTCAGTGCTTTTTTGAAATTTGTGCCAACGAGCATTTCACCAAGCGTAGCGCCAAGAATAGGGAAAATTATAAAACCAAAAGGTGGCATTACAAACAAGCCAATAACTACACCTAGTATAGCTCCAAGGATACCATATTTAGTTCCACCCCATTTTTTGGCTCCCAAAGCGGGGATCATGTAGTCAATCAAAGTTACGATTAGGACAGCAATTCCAATAATTATGAGAAATTTACTACTGAAAGGAGCGGATGGTCGAATTTGCAAAAGTAACAACGCAATATATGCTAATGGAGGGCCTGGTAATACCGGGACAAAACAACCAATTAAGCCAAGTATAATTAATAATATTCCAGAAAAAATTAGCAAAAATTCCATGGATTAAAGATACTTCTTCATCAGGAAAGCCCAAAAAGATGTTGTAATAAGTGTAAATGAACTATAAATGATCGCCACAACTGCAATTTCAGGTTGATTGAGCAATTTACTTGCAACATATATCGCCAGGGCACTATTTTGCAATCCGACCTGAATGGCTATGGTATATCTACCTCTATTTTCAATTCCCGATATTCTGGCTAGCAGATAGCCAGCAAACATAGATAGAACATTTAATAAAAAGGTAGGTAAAAATAAATAGGCATACTCCGACAAACTTCCTGATCCGGCATTTTCAAATAAGAATATTCCCAGGAAAACAAAAAACAAAAACAAAGACATGGAAATGTTGATGATTTTTTGAGTTCGATGGACAAGATCAGTAAAAAAATACCGAATCGTCATTCCTAAAATGGTAGGCAATAAAATTGTCAAAAGCATATTTCCTGCCGTTTCCAAAATTGGCATTTCAATGTTTTTATCAAGACCCTCGTACATGTACAAAGCCAAATGTGTAATTAATGGAATTGTAAACACGATTAGAAAACTATTGAAAGCAGTTAGCGTTACAGAAAGCGCTAATCTCCCTCGTAGAAAAAGCGTTACAAGATTAGAAGTTGTTCCTCCTGGACAAGCCGAAATCAAAATTAACCCGACTTTATAAATGGGATCAATATCAAAAATTGCATTTATACCAAAAGCTATAATTGGTAAAAACACCATTTGTGCTACCAGACCAGTAAGTACTGCTTTTGGCTTTTTAAATGTATTTCCAAAATCTGCAAACCTAAGATTCAATCCTATCCCAAACATGATGAATGAGATAGCTACAGGCATTAAATAATATGAAAATATATTTCCAGACATGTAATTTTGGTTGCCGTTTATATTTTAATACTCTGATTGCTCAAAAACAAGCGACAAAAATATCATTTTGTAAACAGCTAAAAAACTAATTAAATAAACTTTTGGTGAAATTAGGAACTGAAAATCAAGTCAATACCTGGTATAGCAAAAATTGAGTGTTATAATTTCCAAGTTCCAAATTATTGAAACGATGAAATATAGTATATATGAGTTAATTTCCATATTATAAAAAATAGTATCGGACATTAATCATTTATTAATAATTCAAATTAGTGT
>JAHEEI010000271.1 GCA_024640785.1 Pseudomonadota bacterium | reverse complement strand
TGACAACCGATTTTAACAATTATGCTCTTGAAACCATGACCGGCAACTACATTAAGGAACGGCTCTGCGAGATTGATGTCCTTGATGATACGGAACTAAACTTTTCGCGTCAGGTTGGCCGGACCCCTGAATTTAATGCCATGAATGTCCAGAATATGCAGCCATCTCTTGAGCAGTATCCCCACGGAACTACGGTGGGGCTGGTTTATGTGACCAGGGGTCTTCCATGGGAGATTACCAACGGCACTGATTGTTTCGGCAACCAGTTTCCCTTCTGTCAGGAAGTTTATTTTGATAATGCCTATCTCAACTATTTGTCATGGAAAGAGGCGGTTAAGAAAGCTTATGGCTCTCAGTACAATCTTGTGTTCACAACTGACGGCAGTGATAGTGATATCCTTTTAAAAAATCTTTATACTTTTTCACTTGAGACAGCTGACCTGAAGGGCGTAGAGGGAGAGCAGGTCTTCCTTACAACCCGTGACGGTATCCAGCTGGCCAAGGCCCAGGGTCTTGACAAGATAATTGTAGTCCCGGCTCACTGGAACTATGACAACCTTGATACAATCATGCGTTCCAAAGAGGAAAACTGGCTGCCTATGGTACCCAAGGCTGACGCTGCTGCAGGCAACTTTGCAATGACACACTGCGAAACATCGGCTTGTGATCTAACAACAGATACTGGAGCTGCTGCATGCGGTAAAAACGCTGACAAGACAAGAAACTATGCTCATATTGTGGAGTGCACTGATCCTGCCTCTATTGCTGAGATTACTTTTATGCCTTCTTTTTCCAATATGTACGACAAGTTCGCTGTCTCTTACTATGTAGTGCTTCGTGGAGCTCTTGAACGCTTTGGTTTGTATCCCGCGGGAATTGATGCTTCCGAGGTGGGTGCACCTAATATAGAAGCCTCGCAGCTGCTTACCAAACTGGCCGGTGGTACTGTTTCAGTAAGTGATTCTGCCAGCCCGGTTAATGGGGCTTCTATCGTTGTTCCGGCAGATCCTTATCCCCAGTATCCTGAAAGTTTTACCTGTGACGGGGGTATAGATGCTGAATCTCCCCATCCTCCGGATCCCACAGATACCTATGAAGCGATGTGGGAGGACACGGTTATTACTGTTGGCCATCTGGCGTCATCTCCTGTCATGACAGATGTTGCACAGGCAGGGCCTGCAGTATATTTTGGACCTTACCGTAACTTTTTTAACCGTGATGTAACTATAACCATTCCCTATGATACTGAAATAGGAAGATGTCAAGCGCTTAAACCTTATATTTATAATCACTTGACCAAAACCTGGGATGAACTTAAGGCAGAAAGTTATGGCAATGGTTTGCTGACTTTTAAAACACAGGTTCTTGGACTTTTCCGGGCGGGCATATCTAATACAACTTCTCTTTGTTCAATAAGCGGTAAAGTAAGTGGAGATATCCAGGAGGGTATTAACGTAGAAATTAACGTGTATTCATGTGGCGCCCCTCAGTCCGTTGCTACACTAACAACAGATGCAAGTGGTTACTATTCTATAGGGAATCTCGAAAATGGTCAGTATGGTATTATCCCACAGAAGGATGGTTATAGTTTCATTCCCAAATATCTTTTCCCGCAGATTCCTCAAACAGAAATTCAATCTTATGATTTTACTGCGGCAGAAATTGTTTCTTGTGGGTCAATCCAGTAGATCAATGCTAGAATAGTTTTGTCAAAAAAGAGGAGATTGTTGTTTATGCGCAGTCTCCATTTTATATTTCGCCTTTTTTATTTAACATAACCATAGATAGTAACCTTAACAAAACCAATAGTCAACAGTTCGCCAACTATATCGGGAAACACCCTTGAAAATTGTCCGTCAGCAGCTAGCGGCATCTATACATCTAATTCTTCTTCCATTATTACAGGTAATACCATTCGAGGTTTTGATCAGGGAATTTATATTAATCATTCCCTTGTTTCGGTAGAGAACAACATATCAATAAATAACATAATAATTAATATAATACAAAAAAATTTGGAATATATTTTTAATAAATTAAAATAAAGAAATGTGAGTGGGTTATTATAAGTTTTGAATCATCTACAATGTTAACAATACTTCAGGTAACTTTAACTTTTTAGCACATATCAAAGTTCAACAGTAGCGATAATACCTTTAACTTTTAACAAGCTGAAAAAAGCATATAGTACTTTTAGTTATATGAAAGGTCTTTTTTGGCTTGTGGGTACTTTTAATAAGAGGCTTTTGTCAGATTAAGCTAAAACTAGATTATGATTATTGTAAGGTTAAGTTCAGATATTTATGGATTATTTTCAGGCCAGCTTTCTTTCTCCTTCAGCAAGGTCAACAAGAGACTCTCTATCTTTAATAACGAACTTACGTTTTCCATCTGATTCAATTAAGTTCTCCCGAGTCATTTTTGCGAGTATCCTTGACAGTGTTTCCGGAATGGTTCCAAGAATTGAAGCGAGTTGGCTTTTTGATATATCAAGGGTTAATTCATCTTTTGAATTTTCACGATCGCTTAAATAGAGGAGATATGCAGCAAGTCTGCCGGGGACTTCCTTTAGAGAAAGATCTTCAATTAGTGAAGAAAAACGCTTCAGGCGCATTGATAAAACTGAAAGCATGTTAAGTGAAAGGGCGGGGTCTTTCTTTATTAGGCCAATAAAATCATTTTTTGGAAAAAACAGGGTGTTACAATCTTCAAGAGTTTGAGCAGAGGCTGGAAAATTCCTTCCGGTAAATACGGCGATCTCACCAAATGGATCTCCCGGCCCGAATATGTGAAGAATCTGTTCTTTGCCTTCAGGTGATGATTTGAATATTTTAACGCGTCCGCTTACGGCTACATAGAACCCGTCAGCAGTATCATATTCAGAAAATATCATTTCCCCTT
>JAHEEI010000090.1 GCA_024640785.1 Pseudomonadota bacterium | reverse complement strand
ATCATGCCGGATTTTATCATGCAGCGATTGAGATATTAACTAAGACAACGTTGAATGAGGGCATGTTTATAGATGACCTGAAAAAAGTTCATGAAAAAATAGAGTTTGGAAGCTATCGCCCACCCTCTGAAGAAATAGAGCTTGTTTTCCGAAGGATAATAAAGGTCATGGGAAAAACTTTTTCTGATAAAAAAGAGCTTGAGCTTGAATATATAAAGTATTGTAAATAAGTTCTTTTGCAGTCTGCTACTGGAGAGCAACCTTATTTTTTACGAAGAGTTGTCCCTGATTTTTGAAAAGCTGTATTCAGGGTCGGGGAAAGCTGGTTTTTTTCGTTACTTTACGGTAGGATTAAACCTTTAAATAAATAACAACTATTAAATATATGTTTTGGAGGAAAACTAATGCAGCTCAATATACAGGAAATCACGAAAGAGGTTGAAAAACAGAGCCAGACAACCAAAAGGATAACCGAGGAGGTCCGCAAGAGAATTGTGGGACAGAATTATCTTATTGAGAGACTGCTGATCGGTCTATTATCCAACGGACATCTCCTTGTGGAAGGCGTACCCGGGCTTGCAAAGACAACAGCGGTAAACGCTCTTGCAAAAACCATTAATACTGGGTTTCAACGGATACAGTTTACTCCGGACCTGCTTCCAGCCGATCTTATCGGAACCCAGATATATGAACCAAAAACCGGTGATTTCTCTATTAAGAAAGGCCCGGTCTTTACCAACATTATTCTTGCTGATGAAATAAACAGGGCGCCTGCAAAGGTTCAGAGCGCCCTGCTTGAAGCGATGCAGGAAAGACAGGTAACCATCGGAGCATCGACATTTCCGCTGGAAGAGCCGTTTTTAGTGATGGCGACGCAGAATCCGATTGAACAGGAGGGGACATACCCCCTACCTGAAGCACAGGTTGACCGGTTCATGTTAAAACTTAAGGTCAATTATCCAAACAAGGCAGAAGAAAAAGAGATTGTAAAACGGGTTACAGCGGAAGAACAAAACGAGATACAGGCTGTAGCCGAACCTTCTGATATTCTTGAAATACAGAAGCTGGTTAACCGGATTTACATTGATGAAAAACTTCAGGATTATATTCTGGAAATAATTTTTGCCACCCGGGAACCGAAGGTTTTTGGAATAGACATAGAGGACCTTATTCAGTACGGCGCCTCGCCTCGCGCGTCTATATATCTTAACCAGGCAGTTAAGGCATATGCATTTTTACAGGGAAGAGGCTATGTGGTTCCCCAGGACATAAAGACCGTGGGTCCTGATATCCTTCGGCACAGGGTTATCTTAAGCTATGAAGCAGAAGCAGAAGACCTGACATCAGACGATATCATAAACAAGATATTTGAAAATATAGAGGTACCCTAATGATGAAATAAGTCAATTTAAGTATTTAAGAGGCTCAATCTGGAAGTTATAAAACCCCATGCGCTATTATTTTTACAGATATACGGCTTAATTAAGTCATGATTAAAAAAGAGATCTTAAAAAAAATCCGAAATATCCATATCAGGACCAACTATATGGTCAATGATATTTTTGCCGGCGAATATGAAAGCGCTTTTCGCGGACGCGGAATGGAGTTTGAGGAAGTGCGTGAATATACTCCGGGGGATGACATCCGGGACATCGACTGGAACGTAACCGCACGTTTTGGACACCCCTTTGTAAAGGTCTTCAGGGAAGAGCGTGAATTGACCATAATGCTTATGGTTGACGTCAGTTCATCGGGTCTGTTCGGTTCTTGTAAACAGTTTAAACAGGAGCTTGCTGCGGAAATTGCATCGGTTCTTGCCTTTGCCGCCACAAAAAATAATGATAAGGTGGGACTTATTATTTTCAGCGACAATATCGAAAAATTTATCCCCCCCAAAAAAGGTAAAAACCATGTGTGGCGGGTTATAAAAGAGGTGCTTGAACTCAACCCGGTTTCCACCAGAACCGATATTACAGGCGCCCTTAATTACCTTAACAAGGTATCAAGAAAAAAGGCGGTTACTTTTCTTATATCGGATTTTATTTGCGACAACTATGAACAGGCCTTAAGAATAACCGGTAAGAAACATGATCTTATCTGTGTTTCCATCACGGATCCCCGAGAGCTTGGTCTTCCTAATGTCGGAATTGTAGAGCTTTTAGACGCGGAAACAGATGAAGCCGTTTTAATTGATACTTCTGATTCAGGTTTTAGGAAAGGATATTCTCTTTTGTCACAGAAAATAATGAGAGAAAGGTTTGAACTTTTTAGATCCGCAAATATTGATTATATCGATATCAGAACCGATGTGCCATATATTGACCCTATTATGAAGTTTTTCAGAATGCGGGAGAAACGGTTATGAACAAAACAGCTTTTATTTTAAGCTTATTAAGCATATGTCTTGCCCTTGGGGTAACTCTCTTCGGTCTGAATGCCATTAAACAGCCGCCTGTCTCCGACACATGGACACATGAACACCAACGCATACTTGCCGGAAAGCTCAAAAGCTCAGGACTCACCCTGGAAGCGATTAAAGAATATGAAAACTATTTAAAAACAGCGTCCCTTGATAAAAAACAGTTCGCAAATCTTTCATATGTTATTGGTAAAATGTATATGGAGGAAGGAAAATATGAAAAAGCGCTTTCGCAGTTTTACCGAGCTGAAATCTCAGATCCGGATACAGACTTGAAGACAGAGATTGGGCCCAAAATAATTAACTGCCTTGAAAGAACAGGAAAATATAATGCGGCGGAATTTGCATTAAATAAAAGAGCTGCCGGCCAGGAAGAAAAAAAGGAGAAAGTCGGCCAAGTTGCGGCAATAATAGGAGATGAAAAGATTTATGCTGAAGACATAAATGCATCTTTTGACGAAATGCCGGAATGGCTGAAAAAACAGGTTTCGACAAAAGAAGGAAAAATGGAATACTTAAAAAAGTATGTGGCTGACGAACTTTTTTTTCGTAAAGGAATAAAACTGGAATATGATAAAAGCCCTGAACTGAGAAAAAGACTTGCTAAAGCCGAAAAAGAACTGATTGTCAACAAGGTTGTTGAAGAGGAGATTAAGGACAAAATAAAAGTGGAAGAGGATGACCTTAAAAACTTTTTTGAAGCGCATAAAAAAAAATATGCGCAGAAAGAAGCGGTCAAAGTTAGTTTGATTAAGGCCGGCATGAAAGAGATTGCTGAAAAGATCGCAGAAGAGCTTAAGTCCGGAAAGACTTTTGAGGCCATGGCAGAAGAGGTTTCTCTGGACAAACAAACCGCTGGAAACAAAGGAGAATTTAAAAGCTGGGTCAGAAAGGGTGAAGACGATCTGGGTATTGGTAATGTTGACAAAGTATCAAAAGTTCTTTTCTCTGCAAAAAAAGGACAAATAACTTCTCCAGTTGAAGCCGACGGATACTACTATCTGTTCCGGGTAGAAGAAAAAAGGCCGGAGTACGTTCCTTCCTTTGAAGAAGTAAAAGAAAGGGCGGGTAACGACTATTTTAGGCAGAAGCTGAAGTCTAATTATCAGAGTCTGCTGGAACAGATCCTTAAAAGCTCAGAAGTAAAACTTTTTCCTGAGGTTTTTGAAGGAGGCTCTGCCCAGTGAGAAGGTTTTTAGTTTTATTGGTTTTTGTCACCCAGTTTTTTGTTTTATCCTGCGCAGAGAACCGTGAAAATAAGACAAAAAGCACTGTCATATCAGAAGCTCCACCGGTAAAAGTAATTGCAAAAACAGATAGAACAAAGGCAGCCGTATCCCAGTCCATAATTTACACCCTCAGTGTTCAGCATGTTCCCGAGATTAAGGTAAACATGCCTGAAGCCGGTGTAAATATTGCCGGCTTAAGAATCACTGACTTCGGAGAAAACGGTCCTGTTGAAAGAGACGGGCAGCTGTTTTATGAAAAATGGTTCAAACTTCAGCCTGACATTATTGGAACCTATATCATTCCTTCGATGACTGTTTCATATATTGAAAAAACAGGTGATAAAAAAGAGCTTAAAACCCCCCAGATTTTCCTGGAAGTCATTTCTTCGCTTACTAATGAAGAAGGTGAAAAATCAGTTGATATTATTGATATCAAACCCCTTCAGAAAATGGAAAGGGACCTGAAACCTTTTATTCTAGCCGGTTGTTCTGGGGCAGTATTTCTGGCAGCTGCGGGCTGTCTTTTTTTATATTTTAGAAAAAGAAAGAAAAATTCATTTGAAAAAAGAAAACCGGCACACCTTATCGCTCTTGAGGATATTGAAAAACTTGAAAAGGACAGTTTGATAGAACGCGGGATTGTTAAGGAATATTACTTCAGGCTTTCTGAAATTTTCAGGACATATATCGAAAACAGATTTGATATTCCGGCGGTTGAACAGACGACAGTTGAGCTTGTTCCAGAGATCAATAGACTCGAAAAAATAGATTCTGCGGTAAAATTAAAAGCTGAAGAATTTCTGAAATATTCAGACCTTGTCAAGTTTGCAAAATATTTTCCACAGCAGGCAGAGATCGATACAAACAGACAGAAAATTGTTTCTGTCATCTCGGAAACAAAGGAAGAAGAAAAAGAAGAAACCAAATAAGCTCGATATGGATACCAGGACTTAACCTATGTTTCGTTTTGAAGACACCTGGCTGCTTTCTTTGCTGGCCCTTATCCCCGCGATGCTCTTTTATGAGTGGAAAAAGATCGGCAGTAGCCAGATTCGGTTTTCATCTGTAATGGTTTTAAAGCAGCTCAAGACCCCGGCTTCTCTGGGCTTTAAAAAAAGCCTGGTGCTTTTGCGGATAATTGCTGTGGCTCTTTTTGTGGTTGCCCTTGCCAGACCTCAGTCCGGTATCAAGTCAACAGAAATCTCAACAGAAGGTATTGATATCATGATGTGCATTGATACCTCAGGCAGTATGGAGGCGCTTGATTTTATAGATAAGGGGGAACGGACAACAAGACTTAAGGTGGTTAAAAGGGTTGTGGGAGAGTTTATAAAGGCTAGAAAAAACGACCGTATCGGAATGGTGGTTTTTGGAGAAGAGGCTTTTACCCAGTGTCCCCAGACTCTCGATTACGGCGTTCTCTTAAGCCTGCTTGACGGTGTTGAAGTTGGTATGGCTGGAGATTCAACTTCGATTGGGTCTGCAATCGGGATCTGCATTAAAAGATTAAAGGACTTAAAATCAAAATCAAAGGTTGTTATTCTATTAACTGACGGAAGGAACAATTCAGGGACCTTGAATCCGATTACGGCTGCTGACATTGCAAAAAACTATAACATTAAAATATATACCATAGGCGCCGGTACAGAAGGAGAAGCCCCTTTCCTGGTAGACTCTTTTTTTGGAAAGCAGTATGTGTATCAAAAAGTGGATCTTGATGAAAAACCGCTTAAAGAGATTGCTGAAAAGACAGGGGGTAAATATTTTCGTGCGACAAATACCGAAGCGCTTAAAAATATTTATGAGCAGATTGACAAGATGGAACGGACAGAGGTAAAGATAAAAGAGTATATGGAATATGATGAACTCTTTATTTACTTTGTTTTACCCGGATTACTCTTTTTATTAATTGAGATTATCATGTCTAATACAAGATTAAGGAAAATACCCTGAGTCAGGCGTCAGTGTGAAAGGAAGAGGTAAGTTTAATTAAAAAAAACAAATAGCAGTTGAAGTTTTGTCTGAACGGGTATTAAAATAAAAAGACATTACCTTTTGGATTTTTTTGCTTCCAAGCTGCATTGTTTTGGAGATAATTATCAACATTTAATAGGTAAACATGAAGTTCGGCAATTTATCATATTTTTTTCTTTTATGGCTGATCCCGGGCCTGATCTTTTTTTATATTTATGCTTTTACCCAGAAGGAGAAAGCTGTAAAAGCATTTTGCGGCGATTTGCTTTTTTCAAAACTTGTTCCATCTGTTCAAAAGGGAAGACAAAAATTTAAGGTCGTTCTTTTGCTTGTCGGCATTATTTTTTTAATTATTTCTCTGGTGCGCCCTAAATGGGGTTTTCACTGGGAAGACATTAAGAGAACCGGAATAGACATTGTTGTTGCGGTTGATGTTTCAAAAAGTATGCTGGCTGAGGATGTAAGTCCAAACCGCCTTGAAAGGGCAAAAAGAGAAGTCTATGATCTTTGTCAGATGCTTGAAGGCGACAGGATAGGTCTTATTGCTTTTGCCGGGACAAGTTTTGTCCAGTGTCCTCTTACGCTGGACTATGCTGCGTTCAGAATGTTTCTGGATTATCTTGATCCGGACCTTATCCCGGCTCCGGGTACCGCAATAGGAGGCGCCATAAGAAAAGCAACGGAATCTTTTTCAAGAAAAGAAAGAAAAGCAAAGGCTTTGATTATTATAACAGACGGTGAAGATCATGGGAGCAAACCTGTTGAAGCGGCAAAAGAAGCGAAAAAAGAGGGTGTAAAAATATTTACCATCGGTATTGGAAAAGAAGACGGAACGCCCCTTCCTCTTTCAGACGGATCAGGCGGTTTTTTAAAAAACAGAAAAGGAGACGTGGTATTAAGTAAACTTGATGAAAAAACTCTTCAGAAAATAGCCCTAGAAACGGGCGGAAGTTATGTGCGGTCTGTTACTGGCGATATGGATCTTGACAAAATATATAAAAGTGCCATAAAAGGAAAAATGGAAAGCAAGGAACTAAAATCCACCCGTCAGAAAAGATGGGAAGAACGTTTCCAGTGGTTTATCTTTTTAGCGCTCATATTTCTCAGTTTTGAATTTTTTATACGAGAAAAAAAATAGTTTTATTCTTTAACTCAGAATTAATAGCTTATGAGCTCTATTCCGGAAATAACCATCCTTTTCCAGAGGTTCGGCCTTGCGCTGGTGCTCGGTCTTATAATCGGCGTTGAACGTGAAAATGAAAAAAGCGAAGCTTTTGCCGGCATTCGAACTTTTCCCCTCATATCCTTAATGGGTTGTACCTGTGCAATGATCAGTCAGCTTTTTGTTTCATGGGTCTTTGTAGCGGCCTTTTTGATTCTTGCGGCGCTTGTGATTACGGCGCATATTCTTGCCTCACCGGAAAGAGGGGGAATTACAACTGAGATCGCGGCTTTGCTTGCTTTTCTTTTTGGGGGACTGGTTTGGTGGCAGATGATCCCCCTTGCCGCTGCTCTATCATTTGTAACGGTCCTTCTTTTAGCAACAAAAGAACCCCTTGAAAAAATTTCACAAAAAATAGGGCATCAGGATATTGCTGCGGCACTGCAGTTCGGGCTGATTACCCTGATTATCCTTCCTGTTCTTCCGGACAAAACATTCGGTCCGCTTGAGGTCTTAAATCCGCATAACATCTGGTTGATGGTTGTTCTTATTTCGGGTATTAATTTTATAGGTTTTATCCTCATAAAAATACTCGGGGCTAAACAGGGAATTCTGCTTGCCGGGATCCTCGGCGGTATCGGGTCAAGCACAGCTGTTACTTTGAGTTTCACTGCGAAAAGTAAAAAGGAATCCACCCTTGCTCCTCTTTTTGCGCTTGGAACCGTGATTGCCTCCGCCATTATGTTCATCAGGGTCCTTTCAGAAGCGTTTACAGTGAATTCTTCTGTCGGGAAAATTCTTTTAATCCCGATCTCTTGTGCCGGGATATCAGGTCTGCTATGCTGCGCTTTGGTCTGGTTCTTAAAACTTAAGCACCTTGAGAGACCCTCTGAAAAAGAGGATATTAAAGCCTCAAATCCGTTTGAGCTCTGGCCCGCTATTTTGTTTGGTCTTCTTTTCGCAATTATCCTTTTTGTATCAAAAGGTGCACAGAATCTTTTCGGCACGGCAGGAATATATCTTTCAAGTATTATTACCGGACTGACCGATGTGGATCCCATAACGCTTTCTCTTTCTAATCTGGCAGGCGAAACCATAACAGACACGGTTGCAGCTAGAGGCATAACACTTGCGGCCCTTTCAAATACATTTGTTAAAATGCTTATTACCTTTACAGGCGCACCGAAGCTTATCAAGTATTCGTTCCCCATCTTTTCTGTGATGATCGCAACCGGACTTGTGGTTTGTTTTGTATTGATATAGAATAATATTTCAAAATCCCCCTTCCTGAAAATCAGGAGTTTCCCGATGGAAACAAAAAAACTCCCTTCAATAAAAGAGCTGCTTGAAAAAGCAAAGCAGCTTCCCTTAAAGCCCGGCGTGTATTTGATGAAGGACATTAAAGACGCGGTTATTTATGTGGGCAAAGCAAAATTACTTAAAAACAGGGTAACCTCTTATTTTCAAAAACAGCAAGGTACAGAAAGAAAAACAGCGGTGATGGTATCAAAAGTATATGATATTGATACCATCGTAACTGCAACTGAAAAAGAGGCCCTGATACTTGAAAATAATCTTATAAAAGAATATCGTCCCCGGTTTAATGTTGTTTTCAGGGATGATAAAGAATATCCGTATCTAAGGTTGTCCGTTAAAGAACTATTCCCAAGCCTTACTACCGTCAGAAAACCCAAAAAAGACGGTAATATGTATTTTGGACCCTTTGCCTCTGCTCAGGCAGTCCGTGAGACATTAAGGGTTATTAAAAAGCTTTTTCCTTTAAGAAAATGCTCCACCAAAAAAATGAGCAACAAAAGACCATGCATGTATTATCAGCTGGAACAGTGTTTTGCCCCCTGCTCAAAAGGGGTAAAAAGAGAAGATTATCTTCAGGTGGTAAAGGATGTGCAGCTTTTCCTGCAGGGCCGTAAAACAGAAATAATTCCTCAGCTGAAAAAAAGAATGGAAAAAGCATCTGAATGCCTTGACTTTGAACTTGCTGCGCAGTTAAGAGACCGGAAAATAGGAATAGAAAAGACCCTTGAGAAGCAGACAATTGTGCATAATGATTTTACTGACCGTGATGTGTTCTCCTTTTTTCGTGAAAACAATCAGGCAGGTATTACAGCCCTTTATTTAAGGGCTGGACGAATGACAGGAAGTCGACACTTTTTTTTAAAAAACATTCTTCTCTCAGACGAAGAGGTTTTGACTTCTTTTATTTCTCAGTACTACCTTCAGCATAAGCTCATCCCGGATGAAGTGTTTTTGCCTTTTGAGAGCAAAGAAAGGAACCTTTTGGAAGAGTTTTTCAAAGACAAAAAAGGTTGTTCAGTAAAAATTATCGTGCCTAAACAGGGTGCAAAAAAAAAGCTTCTTGATATGGCTGAAAACAATGCAAAGATCATGTTTAAAAAAAACAGGTCGCAGGAAAAAAACATGGAAGACATATTAATGGATCTTGAAAAAAGACTGCATCTAAACAGATATCCATCCAGGATAGAGTGTTTTGATATTTCAAATATCATGGGAACTTCAGCTGTAGGATCAATGGTGGTTTTTGTGAACGGAAAACCGTCAAAACAGGGTTACAGAAAATTTAAAATTAAAAACATTGAAGAATCGAATGACTATGCAATGATGAGTGAGGTCTTAACCAGACGATTAAACCGCTTAAAAAAAGGAGGGTCTGCGCCGGACCTTATTTTGGTTGACGGCGGCAAAGGTCAGCTTGGCATTCTTCTTAAAGTCCTTCAGGAGCATTCCGCTGATGAAATATGTGCAGCAGCCCTGGCAAAAGGACGGAAGGACAAAGGTGTTGGAAAAAAAGAGGATGATAAAGTATTTATCCCAAAAAGAAAAAACCCGGTTGTCTTTCCGAAAAGATCTCGGGCGCTTTTTCTTCTGCAGCAGTTAAGAGATGAAGCTCACCGGTTTGCGGTTTCATATCATAAGGTCTTGAAAAGATCGAAGGACTTTACCTCTGACCTCGAAAATATCCCCGGTATCGGAAAAAAGACAGCGGCTATTGTATTAAAACATTTTGGAAGTTTGAAAAACGCAAAGAAAGCCTCTCTGGAAGAACTTGAACGGATTCCGTCTGTTACTAAAAAGAGGGCTGCTGATATTTATTATTTTTTCCAACCTGAAAGATTTTTGAAATAAGGTGAAATGCTAGTGGCCAAAAAAAGGAGGAAACTTCCTACCTATTTGTTTTTCCCGTCACAAGTTTGTAAAATGCTTTTGCCTGGATAAGAATGTTCAGGGAATAATCTTCTATTTCTTTAATGAGCTCCTGTTTAATATATGGAGAAGTTACTTTTTCAATCTGGTCAATTCTAGTGGAAACAAAAGAAAGGTAATCAAGCATTTTTGAAACAATAATTTCCTTTACCTGTTCGATTTCAGCTGCCTGTATACCTTGGGAAATCTCAACAAGCGCGCTATTTCTATTCTTCTTTTCTCTGATATTGACAGTGGCTTCAAGATCAAGTTCACCGGTAGCACTCTTGATAGCAACAGTTTTCACCTTTTTCAGCTTTTTCAGGTAATTGGATATTTCCTCAACCCTGCTTTTAGCCTCAACAAGATATTTCGGATTTCTGTATTCATCCTGCATAAAATAAACAATATTTCTTTTGACACTGGTTACT
>JAHEEI010000270.1 GCA_024640785.1 Pseudomonadota bacterium | reverse complement strand
AATTATCTGCTTTTAAAATAAATTCTTAAAGAGGCACAGCTATGAGCTCACAATTTACAAAAAAACATATTGAAGATGTGATTTCAAAATATATAAGTACGTTAGAAAATAAAACAAAGAAACCTGGGGCTGAAAAACCTAAACAAATCATTACCATCTCAAGACAAAAAGGCAGCGGGGGAAGAATAATTGCCGAGGATTTAGCAGCTAAGCTGAATATCACTTTATGGGGAAAACAAATACTTGAGGTTATCGCTGACCAGTCTGGCTGGGATTATCAAGCAGAAATGTTTGATGCTTTAGACGAAAAAGCACAAAACATAATCGAAACGTTTGTGTCTGATTTTATGGGTAAAGCTGCCAAAGATTCTTATTTTTATTTACTTCCGAAGGCGCTTTATGTGATCGCACAGAACGATGCCATACTCCTTGGCCGTGGCGCACATCTTTTACTCCCAAATGCTTTTCATGTTCACATAAAAGCTTGTTTTGAAACAAGGATAAAAAACATGATGAAATATGAGCAGACAAGTGAAAAAAAAGCAACTGCGACTCTCAAGAAAAACGATAAAGAAAGAGACTCTTTTACTAAGGAGTTCGCAAATAAAATAGGCATTAAAGACAAGCTTTACAACTTTGACCTCGAAATAAGTACTGACCGTTACGGCACGAACGAAGCAACCTCCATAATCCTACACGGATTTGATCTTTACAAAAAATTAAAAACTGCTTAACCACTCTACTTTATTCTAATCAGCGATCACATTGTTGTGATATTCTTCCAGTTTTTTTAAGGATGCTTCGGCATCAAGACCTTCGTCCATAAACTCAGAAACCTTTTTAGCGAATATGGCTTTTAACATTTCAATGTTTTCAAGATTGGAATTCTGGATTAATTCCAGATATTTGATATCAACCTGTAGACCCTTATCCTCACAGTGCTTTAGTAGAGTATTTAAGTCCTGACGAATGGCAGTGCAATAACAGACATCATATGCCAGTGAAAATATCGCATCTAGCTGTTCCGGATCATAGTCATCGAAATTATCTTTAACTTCGCAAAAGTAATCTTCCCTGAATTCCTGGAGAGTATAAGCTCTTTCACCTTTTGCCACCTGCTTGCAAGTAAAATTCCACTTCATTTCTCTTCTCTCTTTAAGACCGTAAGCTCAAATTCATCTTTTCAAATTGTTAAACTGGTTTAAAGCGGAATTTATTGCAGTATACTTCGACTGATTTTCCAAGAACCGTTACACTTATTCCAAAAGGTGTAAGTTCAAGCTTATTAATTAGGCTCTACTATTACTTTTAAAGCGTGATCTGGCAACGCTGCTGTTTTAAAAGCATCACCAATATCCTCAATTTTAAATCTGTGTGTTATCATCTCCTCAACAGATACAGCTCCAGTTCTTAAAAGCTCCAATGCCTGATTATTATCCAGAGGAGCCGCACCATAACAAGTTTTAAAACTAATATCATTTCTCCAGTAATGATTAAAATCAACAGCTATTTTATCTTCCGGTTTTGAAACGGCAAAAAAGAGAACAGTCCCACCTTTATCAACACATTTAAGTGCTGCCGCGGCCGCTGCCAAAGCTCCTGTACTGATAATAACTTTATCAGCAAGCCTGCAATTATTTTTTTTGATAAATTGCGGAATGTCTTTTCCAAAAGGAATGGTAAGCCCGGCACCTGATTTTTTAGCCATTTTCATTCTATATTTGTTTATATCAGAAACAATAATATTGCCAGCACCAAAAACTTTAGCGAGTTTAACAAAGAGGATGCCCGCAAGGCCCGCTCCAAAGATCATAATACTTTCACCAGGTTGTATATCAATTGTTCTAAAAGCTCTTATAACTGTTGCAAGCGGTTCTATAAATGTTCCAGTCTCATAAGACATATTATCGGGAAGTGTAAGTGTTCCCGTTTTGACACTTCTGCCACTAACTTTCAAAAACTGTGAAAACCCACCCGGATCAAAATTATTTGTGCCCTGAAAAACTTCACAGGCAGTTTCATGATCTGTTAAACAGTACCAACACTCGCCACAGGGAACATGATGTGTTGAAAAAACTCTATCTCCAACTTTGAATTTCTTGATGTTTTTTCCAATCTGAACGATCTTGCCGGTAAGCTCATGGCCCAGGACAATTGGAGCACGCTTGACTCGATACCACTCCAACAAATCACTCCCGCAGATCCCGCTTGCCATAACTTTTACAAGAATATCATCATCGCCAACTGCAGGAACAGGCTGATCTTCAAGTCTAACATCACTATTATTGTAGTACACACCTACTTTCATGAATTTTTAAGTTCCTGATATAGTTCATATGCCTGTTCAGGGGTATAGTTTTCATGAACAACTTTACGAACAGCCTTAATCATTGGAACAGGCGCATCTGACTGAAAAATATTTCTTCCCATATCAACACCCCCGGCACCCTGATCGATAGCATTACGGGCCATTTTCAGAGCATCAAGTTCAGCCAGTTTTTTTCCTCCGGCGATAACAATGGGTACAGGACAAGACGCAGTTATCTCTTCAAAACCTGGGACAAAATATGTTTTAACAAATGATGCGCCAAGTTCTGCGAGAATTCTGGTAGCCAGCCCGATATATCTCGCGTCACGGGTTAATTCCTTACCCACAGCGGTAACAGCAAGAACAGGAATTCCATAGCGGTTACACTGATCAATAAGCCGTGTCATATTATTAACTGTCTGAGTTTCAAAGTTCCCACCGATAAAAACCTGTACAGCAACAGCACTTACATTCATTCTAAGAGCGTCCTCAACATCCACTGCAAGATGTTCATTAGACAAATCCTTTAAAATACTCGGCCCTCCACTTGCGCGCATTACAATCGAATTGTTGCATTCAGGATCAATTACTGTGCGAAGTATTCC
>JAHEEI010000269.1 GCA_024640785.1 Pseudomonadota bacterium | reverse complement strand
GTTTTCCTGTTGATTGCCTAGAATTTCAAGGCCTTGGACAAGAGGAAGACCGGCATCGATCATGGTGGAAAGCTGTCTAGTAAAAATAACAACATCCTTGCCGGTAACCTTTGGTTGGAAAAATTCAATATTTTCAAGAAGATCTTTGGGTTTTTCTTTGAGTTTGGTCGGTGTGATTCTGATCTTTTTTAAATGACCGCGGGCTGAATCGATATTAGGTGCTTCAATAATGCCTTTGCGTTTTTCACCGTATGAATTTTTCCCCTTCCAGATAAAATGTGGCATAATCCCCTCACTTCAGGTCAATTTTCAGTTAACAGGAAATAAAAACTCAAGATCCGATATTATTCCTATGTAACAAGTTTTTAATATTAAACGAAATAATTTATTAAAACAATAGTTCAAATGATCTTGGCAATGCAAAAAATAGGCATTGTAGGGCAGTTGACAAAAATCAAATAATTAGATAGAATATATTGTTTTGTATCTGCCCATATTTGGGCTTGGCTTGCCAAGTTTTTGAATGCAAAGATTAAGCCAATGTTTAATGCGCACGAATATAATTCTAAAAAATGCGGCTAAAAATTGAAGAAGATATTTAAAATACAACTATATATTTTTTGAAGGAGTCGGAAATCATGCAGAGTTTTTTTAAGCCTATAATAGAAAAGTGTGACGGTTGTGAGAGAATAATTGCTGAAGCCAATGAAAAATTTTGTAAGACCTATGCAAATCCAGAGGCCAAATGGAGAAACGGTATTTGTAATTTCGCCACCCATGCCAAACCTGAAATACTTGTTCAAACGGTTCGAGTAAATCCGCTGAAGGCATCCAAGAGGGCATCAGGGAAATAATATTTGTTCATATACAATTATCTGGTTTAAAAGCTCCTTCCAATTATTCCGGAAGGAGCTTTTTTGTTTAAAATGAAATATCAGGATCTCCCAACACCCGAATATGTAAAACCAAGTGCACTCATACTTGCCGGATCATATACATTCCGCAAATCAACAAAAACAGCTTTTTTCATAAGGGATCGAATCCTTTCGAGGTCAAGCGCCCGGTACTGATTCCATTCAGTCATCAGGACAACTATATCAGCGCCATCACAGACCTGGTAAGGGTTTTCCTTGTATTCAATTCCTACCGGCAAATAGTGTCTTGCCTCATCCATTCCTTGAGGGTCATGGGCTTGAATTTTTGCGCCCTTTTCAAGAAGAACAGGCAAAATGGTGAGAGAAGGGGCATCCCGCATATCATCTGTTTCAGGTTTGAAGGTAAGCCCCAAAATGCCAATAGTTTTTCCTGCCTCATTGCCTCCCAGAGAATCACGGATTTTTTTAATCATCCTGGCTTTTTGGGCAGCATTGACCTCAACGGCGGCTTCAACAATGCGTGCCCCTGTCCCCTGTTCCTGTGCCATTCTGATAAGTGCAAGAGTATCTTTGGGAAAACATGATCCGCCGTATCCGGGGCCAGGATGAAGAAATTTTGAGCCAATCCGGCCGTCCAGACCTATTGCTTTAACCAACGTGATGACATCAGCACCAAGGCTTTCACATAAGCTTGCAATTTCATTGATATAGCTGATCTTTACAGCAAGAAACGCATTTGCTGCATACTTAATCAGTTCTGCGGTTTCAATATCTGCCTGCACAATAGGTGTTTCGATCAGGTAGAGAGGTTTGTATATGTCCCGCAGAAGCTCTGCAGCACGGTCATTCTCCACCCCGATCACCACCCTGTCCGGTCGCATGAAGTCGTTTATTGCAGCACCTTCCCGGAGAAATTCAGGATTAGATGCAATATCAAATTCTGCTTTCGGGTTGGTTTCTCTGATAATTCTGGCAATCTGCCGTGCCGTACCAACAGGGGCCGTGCTTTTATTTACTATCAGTTTATATTCTGTGATAAGCGGAGCGATTTCTCTGGCAGCTTCATAAATAAAGGAAAGGTCCGCGTAACCGTCACCCCGCCTGGTTGACGGAGTGCCAACCGCAATAAATATCGTATCAGCCCATGGGATAGCCTTTCTTGCATCAGTGTCAAATCTCAAACGGTTTTCCTGAATGTTTTTCTGCACAAGGTTCTGCAGCCCAGGCTCATAGATCGGGACTGTACCTGTCTGCAGTTCCCTGATTTTACCGCTGTCCTTATCTATACAAATGACTTCGTGACCAAACTCGGAAAAGCAGGTACCGGAAACAAGTCCGACATACCCTGTCCCAATAATAGTTATTTTCATTTATATCTCCTGATGAAAGAATTCTTGGTGCTGTTTACAAGAAGTTACGATAACAGTGTCATAAAATGCAAAGTGTATTATTGCTAAGTTTAAAGGGGTCTTGCACCAAATAATGCTGTTCCTATGCGGACTACCGTTGAACCTTCTTCGATAGCCACTTCAAAATCATTTGAAATTCCCATGGAAAGTTGGGCCGGCCCATGCTGACCCAATAAACCTTTGGCTGAAAGTTCTTCAGACAGTTGCCGAAGATGCTTGAAAAAGGGGCGGACATTTTCGGGGTCAACAGAATAGGGCGGCATGGTCATAAGACCTCTGATGCGCAGAAATTGGCACTGTGTGAGTCCACGTAAAAGCATCTCGCAATCTTGAGGTCGAATCCCTGATTTCTGTTTTTCAGCTCCGATATTAACCTGTATATAAACCTCCAGTGATTTATCTAATGTTGCGCAATGCTTTTCAAGTATCTGTCCCAATTTAATACTATCGACAGTTTCAATAACATCAAACAGTTCAGCAGCTTTCTTTGCCTTGTTGCTCTGCAGTTTTCCTATGAAATGGAAGATTACATCCCGTCTGGCGCTACTTTTTATATATGGTATTTTTTCAAGAGCCTCCTGTACATAGTTCTCACCAAAAACAGTGTGGCCAATTTCTATTGCCTTTAAAATACTTTCAGAAGGT
>JAHEEI010000268.1 GCA_024640785.1 Pseudomonadota bacterium | reverse complement strand
AGGCGATGTGTGTGACACGGATGGAAAGGGCTGCAGCGATGGTTGCGGTTCGCCCTCCTGTGAGCAGGAATGTTAATCAGTTAGTAAAAAAATATCCGTCAACTTTTATAGCATTAAACAAAAGGCAGTGCATTAGGCACTGCCTTTTTATTTAAATGTCCAGGCAGAATATATTTGGATGCAGTAAATTTCTATTTTTAACTTAGTACTTAATAGGTGTTAGCCATAAATCAAAGTCTGTAATTATCCAGGTTAGGATCTAATTGCAGAGTATGGCCAAAATTACTTTCACAAGTACGGAAGCTTCAAAAAAACCAATCCTAATGTTCATCTGGTTATAGCTGCCTGTATCTTATGGAAATACAGTGGAACAAAAGTCAGAATTAATATTCCCAGCAGTACGCCTAAAACTCTGTCACCAATACTGAGAACAAATGCATGGAAAGTTCTTGAGTTCTGCTAGTTGTCTTTTTTACGACTTTTATATTGACATACATATTTTCAATTTCTATACTTTAAACCTAAAAAGTATCTGCCTATAAAGGTATCATAACAACACATGTGAAGAAAATCTGTGTTCCCAAATAAACCGTTAACTGCAATTGTGTCTCAAAATAAAATATTTTGGGCAATTTTTATTTTCTTTCTCTGTGCTTATCTATACAACTTTGGAACTCATCGCCTCTATCCTTTTTTAGATATCCCCAATCATCAAGCCCTTTCTTCAATTTATAACTCTTATGGAGATCCCGACAACCATCTTGAAAAATACTATACTTTTAATATTTTCCCCAAGCCTAATATTTTTTATATGATTTTTTGCGGCTCAAAGCTTTTCTCCGATATTCAGCGAGCCAATAAAATTTTTTATTTTATTTATGTTATTTTTTTCATGCTTGGCATAAATTTTCTGATTATCAGATGTGGCGGAAATATCTGGTATGCAATGCTTGCCTTTATTCTCTTATATAACATTAATGTGGGGTATGGTCTTACCGGGTTTACCATTTCTATCCCAGCAGTACTTTTCTTGGTTTTATTCACTATTAATTATATTGAAAACAAACGGTTTTTAACCGGAGGTGTCATCGCTGTTCTGATGGTGCTGCTCTTTTTTATGCATGTGATGGCCGCACTTTTTTCATTTATGGTCTATCTTTCATGCATTTTGTATTTTTATATCCGGAAAAATAACAGGAGAGATATCATAGCCCAGGTACTGCCCTGTGTTCCTGCTATTCTTTTATGTTGTTTCTGGTGGGTAACTGATTCTCGGAATTATGAAGGACCAGGGTTTTTCAGCACTATATCTCAATACTATCAGACTACTTTTTTAAAAATGTTCTGGCAGCGTGGTGCAATTGTTGTTCATGATAATTTCAGGTTGTTTGGTGGAACATACGGATATGTATTGGCAGCTTTTTTCTCGCTGTTTATAATTCTATTTGTTATTAAACCTCTTTTTGAAAAAGAAACGACACTTCGATCACTGACGAAATCTCCTGCCGCTATTTGTATTTTAATTTTATTATTTTGCAGCCTTATTTGTTCAATCTTAATGCCGGTTGAACTTCCAGGGTATAGTTTTCTTTATCAGAGGTTTACGGTATTTCTGTTTTTAGGAGTTATTCTGCTGGGAAGTATTGTTTCTCCAAAAAGGATTTCCCAGTTCAGCAAGATTTTAATGTGTGCCACTGTTAGTATCCATTGTGTTTTATGGATTCAAAATTTTGATGCTTTCAATGAGGAAAATAAAGGTTTTGATAAATCCTTTTTTTCTAACTGTGATCGAAAGGATATTGTTGCCGCATTAATTTATAATTACCGTTTTCGTAACGTATCCGTTTATAATAATTTTATTGATTATTATACAGCCTGGACCAAAGGGGTCAGCACAACCCGTTTAATTGATGACCGTTCTTTTCCAGTAGGGCGAAAAGTAAGCAAAGAAATACTTCCGGAGTATATTAAATGGATAGGAAAGGATAAAAACAATGGGTATGACGGTCGGTACAAAGATGTTGACCACATTATTGTACGAGGTGATTTGCCTGCCGGGACATTGGAACAGTTGAAGGACTTTATTGTTGTTAAACAGCAGGGTTCCTGGTTTTTATACAGCCATAAAAACAACATTTCATCTTCACAATTATTAAAATAAGAACTTTTGAGGATTGATTCAGGCATTAAGCCTTTTGCAGTCTTGGACGCCTCTTAAATATTGTTTTGGTTTACAGCGATTATTTTGATAAAAAAGAAAATTGTTATCCGGGTCTTGTCATGTCTCAACAGAAAAATAATCTCCCATTCTGGGAAAAAAAGAGTCTTTCAGAATTATCAAAAGATGAGTGGGAATCCCTGTGTGATTGTTGCGGAAGATGCTGTTTGCGAAAGGTCGAGTATGAAGATACCGGGGATGTCTACTATACAGATATTGCCTGCAAATACCTTGATGAGAAATCATGTAAATGCAGAGAATATCAACGGTCTGATCCGCTTGTTTCTGATTGCCTGAGGTTGAGTCCGGAAGATGCGAAGGGTTTTTTCTGGCTGCCAAAAACCTGTGCTTACAGGCTGGTTGCTGAAGGGCGGAAGCTTGAAAAATGGCATGTGCTGTTATCTTTTGATCCTGAATCAGTGCACAGGGCAGGGATTTCCGTCAGAAACAGGGTTGTTATGGAGGAATCTGTCTCTGAAGATGAGGTAGAGGATCATATTATAGACTGGGTGAGTTAACCTGTAGAACACACTCTTTTTTTATATACCCTGAGGGGGCTTTTTTATTATTAGGTTAATTTCTAAATATAGGTACTTAAGGAGATGGGAGATTAATATGGAAAAAAATTTGGGAAGATTTAAAGGCAAAGCAGCTGTTATTACCGGTGCAGGAAGCGGAATCGGAAGAAGCATTGCTTTGCGTTTTGCGGAAGAGGGAGCAGATGTCGGGCT
>JAHEEI010000267.1 GCA_024640785.1 Pseudomonadota bacterium | reverse complement strand
TTTATTCCTGACGGGGCAAAAGTGCTTCTTAAACCGAATCTGCTAATGGGAACAGACCCTTCCAAAGCGGTTACCACACATCCGCTTATGGTAAAAGCTGTTGCTGAAATCTGCCAGGCGGCAGGCGCATCAAAAGTAGTTATTGGTGATTCCCCGGCGCTGGGCAGCACCCGAAAAGTTTCAGAAAAAGCCGGCATCCTTTCTGTGGCAACAGAAACCGGTGCGGAAATAAACGACTTCAGCGAAAGTGTGCAGGTATCAACCCCTGAAGATTTTATGCACCGTAATTTTACCATTGCAAAAGAAGCAATCGATGCAGACATCATTATCAACCTGCCGAAGTTTAAAACTCATGCAATGATGGTCCTGACCCTTTCCGTGAAAAACAATTACGGACTTTTTGTAGGGAAACAGAAAATGCGCTGGCATCTTCAAAGCGGAAGAGACCATGATTATTTTGCACGTCTCCTGATTGAGCTTGCATACACAGTAAAACCTTCCCTTTCGATCATGGATGCAATAGTCGGAATGGAAGGCAACGGCCCGAGCAGCGGAACTCCCAGAAATCTCGGCTTTATTGCGGCATCAGAAGACATGCTGAGCCTTGACAGTGTGTGCACTGAAATTGCGGGCATAAAACATAACAGCAACCACTGTCTGAAAGTAGCCAGTGAAATGGGCTTTAAAACAGATTTAAAGGATATTCCTATTAAAGGAGATCCTGTAGATCTGTTTAAGATGAAAGATTTTAACCCTGCTTCAACCATGGCTGTTGAGGGTCCGCTGGTTCTCCGGCCTATTCTCTGGATTTTAAAGCCTCTTTGCACGGTAAAGCCCTTTGTTAATAAAAACCTTTGTAAAGGCTGCGGAATATGCATGAAAGCCTGCCCGCCCCAGAGCATAAGCCTTCCTGAATCCAAGGCCGCGGTATCCATTGATCATAATAAATGTATCCGATGTTTCTGCTGCCAGGAACTATGTCCCGAAGGTGCCGTCCACGCCAAAGATTCCATCGGGGTAAAAATGATGAAATCCCTCGGCCTTGAATGATAAAAGGCAGCACTTTTCACCCTGCCTGTCAAAAATATTGCCGCCTACAATATCTGATGGTATCATGATCGGACAATAAATTAACCGCTGAAAGATCCAATCTATGGCGTTTGTTCTAGAGCATAAAGACACTTCAACCAAAGCACGGGCAGGAAAATTATCCCTGGCTCATGGTGATGTTCTGACCCCGGTATTTATGCCGGTAGGAACGCAGGGTGCCGTAAAAGGAATGACTCCGAGAGACCTTGATGACCTCGACACCCAGATCATCCTTTCCAACACTTATCATCTGTATTTACGTCCGGGCTGTGAAGTTATTAATAAAGCCGGAGGCCTTCATAAATTCATAGGATGGGAAAAGCCGATCCTCACGGATTCCGGAGGCTACCAGGTATACTCTCTTGCCGATCTTAGGAATCTGAATGATGAGGGCGTTGTTTTCCGCTCTCATGTTGACGGAACCTCTTTTTTCTTTACCCCTGAAAATGTGATTGAGACCCAGGAGGGTTTCGGCGTTGACATCATGATGCAGCTTGATGAGTGCCCTCCTTCGAGTGCGACCAAAAACAGGATAGAAGAAGCAGTTAACAGAAGTATCCTGTGGGCGAAACGTTCTGCTGACAAGTGGTCCAGCACCACCTCAAACCTGTTTGCCATTGTTCAGGGAGGTCTTCACTACGATTTGAGACAGAAAAGCGCTGAAAAACTTATTGAGATAGATTTGCCGGGTTATGCACTTGGCGGATTTTCTGTCGGAGAAGAAATGACAAAAGCCTATCCTGTTATTGAAAAAACAGCGGAGCTCCTTCCGCAGGATAAACCGCGTTACCTTATGGGTGTTGGTTTTCCTGAAGATATTGTAAAAGCCGTAAGTTCAGGCATTGATATGTTTGACTGTGTGCTCCCAACAAGGTGCGCCCGTACCGGAATGTGTTTTTATTCAAAAGGAAGACTTAGAATAAAAAACGCACGTTACAAAGAGGCTATGGACCCAATTGATCTTTCCTGCACCTGTTATACCTGCCGAAACTTTTCAAGAGCATACCTGCGACACCTATTTATGACAAATGAGATAACAGCTGTTGTCCTAATGACAATTCATAACATCCATTTTTATTTGGATCTCTGTAAAAAAATGCGTAAATCTATTCAAAATAATAACTTCAAAGAGTTTTACAAAAACTTTTTTGACTCACTGATATATTTATAACCCTCCTGGTTTCCATCACATTGCCTGCCCAGAAATTTCTCCACAGAAATTGTTAAATACCTGTGGAGAAGAGTGTTGAAAAAGGTCTTATACCCCTAAAAATAAAGACTTTAAAGCAAACTGCGCCAGAATGGAACTATTATTAAATATGAAGAAATTTCAAAATGTTAAAACTTTTAAAGCGCTATTTTAGGGTCTGTTTAAGCAGTTCTCAAAAAAAATCCAGATCTTTCAACAGGATAATAAAAAAAATTAAAACCGATATTAGCTATAAACAATCTATCTTTTTCTTTAATTTCGGTTCATTCTGTTCGAAGAATTCAGCGAGGAAATATCTCTTAAAAAATTTCAGGAAATGGGAGTGAAGCTGTTATGAAACCAGCCAAAAGACAGGAAATTCAAAAAAAATAGGTGCCCTTCTTGATAAAAAGGTATGATTAAATCTGAGCCTTCCTGACAATAAAGAGAGCTGGGTTTACTTGTCATGGTTTTCACTGTTCTAAATCCTTGAGAAAGATAAGATTATAAAACCTAACAGTACCCTGCTCCAGCAATAAGAAGTGCATGCCAAATTTTTAAATGCAGCATGCACTTCCAGCAAAACTTCTAATTAGAAATTTTAGGACAATACTACTCAGCAGTAACCGGGGCTTTTTGGGTGATTGCGGCATTAGGGCAGACACGTGCGCAGGCTCCGCATTCAACACAGGTTTCCTG
>JAHEEI010000266.1 GCA_024640785.1 Pseudomonadota bacterium | reverse complement strand
TACAAAGTGTCGGAGTGTTGAATAGTCCTTGTATTCTATCTGCAGATTGCTGTCTGAACAGAAACGGCACATTTTCTGTTTTTGATATACCTGTCTTCTTTTTCGTGTTGGTCTCTTCAAGTAATTACCTCCTGTTGAATAAAAACTTATTTAACCTGTATAACAGTTTTATATTAATAACTTATATTTCTATATCAGCTGTTTTGTTGTTGTCAGAGGTTTCGGCTGTCGGTTCATCTGTTTCTTCTGGTGTTGACTCAGCTTTTGTTACTGGCACATCATCATTAGTTTTTGCTGAGTCCTGGCTGTTCTGAATTGCTGTTATTTCAGATTCATCTAAACGTAGGTAGCTATATCTTAAGACAGATTCATCGTATTTAAACATTCTTTCGATTTCATGCAGGGTATTATTATCTCCGGTCACTGAAACAAAGCAGTAATATCCTTTTTGCTGTTTTTTGATTGCGTACTTTAAGCTTCGTTTGCCCCATTTTTCGATTTTGATTATATCTCCGCCATTTGATACTGTTTTTTCCTGGAGATTTTTTATTTTCTGATCGATACTTTCTTCAGTAGTATCATGCTGTAAGATTAAACAGAGTTCATATCCTCTCAAAGTAATTACCTCCTGATAATGGGTCTTAAGCAAAAAACGTATAGTTTTTGAAACTGCTAGGTTAATACAGTTTATAATGTTATTTCTTTTACTGTTATTTCAGTTAGTAACTGTCTATGCCCAGTTTTTTTGCGATAACCTTTTCTTCTTTTTGACTTAAAGACAACAATCTTTTTACCTTTTTTCTGTTTAGTTATTACCGCTGAAACGATCGCATTTTCAAGTACCGGCCTTCCGATTTCGACTTTATTATTGTCATCTACTGTCATAAGAACGTCATTAAGCTGGATATCATTTCCTGGTTCACCTTCGATTTTATCAATAGTCATTTTTTCGCCAGGGATACATATATACTGTTTACCTCCTGTTTTTACTATCGCGTACATTTTTTTGCTCCTAAAGTCGGTAAATGTTTATTTTATAAAAAAGATGTTAAATCAAAGCATTGTATTATATTTTATGCTTCGTCTATTAGTTATATTATTTGTTTCAGATAGTTTTTTTCACGTCAAAGAACTAAATATATAATAATAGTTTATTTTTAATTTTTTGTCAAGTAAATTGTTTAACTTCTTTATTAAAGACAGGGATATGGTACAATAATTAGATTTGTAATCGTTACAATTTTTTTCATTTAATTAAAAATCGTTTTTTATTGAATTGTCATTAACTTGATCTCTATAAAGATAGGAGTTTCTTGCCGATTTTCTTATTTTATAAACTTTCGATTGACGAATGCAAGTAAAATAATGTATCCAGTTTTATTGATGTTTTTTAATTAGTCTTCTGAAAAAAATTATATTGATTATATGTTATAGACTTTAACTATTACTTGATTTAGGAATTCTAAAGATGGTTTTTAAGGATGTTTGCATAGAAGCAGTAGTAAATGTTTTGCCGGATGAAATAGTTACTTCAGAAATGATTGAAGAGCGACTTTCTCCAGTTTATAACCGTCTTAAACTGCCCTACGGCAGATTAGAGCTTTTTTCCGGAATAAAGGAGCGACGATTCTGTAAGCCCGGAACCGTTCCAAGTGATATTGCTGCTCAGGCTGGGCTTAAGGCGCTTAAAAAGGCTGCTATCTCAAAAGAAGATATCGGATGTCTGGTTAACTCCTCTGTATGCCGTGACTTTCTTGAGCCGGCAACGGCTTCTGTTGTTCATGAAAAAGTCGGACTCTCTGAGAAAACTATGATATTCGATGTCTCAAATGCCTGCCTTGGTTTTATGAACGCAATGATGGTTGTTGCAAATATGATAGAAAGAAGAGTCATAGGCGCTGCCCTTGTTGTGGCTGGAGAGAACGGCAGGCCTCTGGTTGAATCCACGGTAAAGTTTCTCCTTGAAGACAAATCGCTTACCCGTAAAAGTATTAAAAATTCATTTGCTTCACTCACAATCGGGTCCGGGGCAGCAGCTGCTGTTCTGGTTCATTCATCCATCTCAAAAACAGAGCATTATCTTTTGGGCGGTGGATACCTTGTTGAATCTAAATACAATAATCTCTGTCAGGGTGATCTTGTCGGAAGGGACAGCGGTGACATTGATCCAGATAAGCTTCTTATGAATACAGATTCTGAAGCACTTCTTAATGCAGGATGCAGCCTTGCTAAAAGGACCTGGGAGAGTACAAAAGAACTTCTTAAAATTGAAAATGATGATGTAAAGCGCTTTTTTTGTCACCAGGTTGGAAATGCTCACAGGAACCTTCTTTTTAAAACACTGGAGATTGATGTGGACAAGGACATGTCAACCTTTTCCTACCTGGGCAATATGGGGTCTGTTTCACTTCCTGCAACTTTATCAATTGGTGAGGAAGAGGGGCTTATGAAAAAAAATGATCTTGTAGCACTTCTTGGAATCGGAAGCGGAATTAACTGTATGATGCTCGGGGTGAGGTGGTGACAGCTAAAGATACAGAATATAAATCTGAAGAATATCCATTTAAATCAAATTTTATTGATTTAGACGGGGCTAAGATGCACTACCTTGATGAGGGTGACGGATTTCCTGTTCTTATGCTCCATGGAAACCCCACCTGGTCATTTTATTACAGGAATCTTGTGAAAGCATTATCAGGAAAATACCGTTGTATTGTTCCTGATCATATCGGTTGCGGTTTTTCAGACAAACCTCAGGATTATCATTATACGCTTGATACCCATATTAATAATGTTTCAAGGCTTCTGGATAAGCTTAAGTTAAAAAAGTTAAATCTTGTGGTGCATGACTGGGGTGGGTCAATAGGCATGGGGCTTGCTGTCAGGAGGCCAGACTTTATAAATAGAATTGTTATTTTGAACTCTGCAGCATTTACTGATTCTTTTATTCCTTTAAGAATAGTTGCATGCAGGATACCGT
>JAHEEI010000265.1 GCA_024640785.1 Pseudomonadota bacterium | reverse complement strand
ATCTGCAAGTATGATGTTGAGTTTGCCGCGCTGGATAAACGCGGGCGATGGGAAGTGATCTCCCGTATGGGAGATGGGGATGAGGAGTGTCAGTTCAGGATAAGGGAGTGGAAGGAGGAATAAAACTAGGTTATCCAGAATTCGCTTACAGCTGAGTCAGAAAATGGCAGAAGCTTCTGATATTCAAGAAGAATTAGGGGATTGTACTTAGCTAAGCTGATGAAATTGGAATAACTTGTAAGTTTTTTGGGATTTGCTTATAAAATTTAACGGTCAATTTTTGAATTTAACAGCAAAAATAAGGGAGCTATTATGAAACCTATTATTATGATTGGAACGATTATCGTTCATCTTGCTCTTTTTTCTTACGGGATCGGCATTGTTGCTGAGCAGCGCAAACATCGGGTAACGCGCTTTATCCTTTTTTTTCTCGGTCTGGGACTCTTTTTCGATATTGCAGCCACCTTTTGCATGATCATAGGTTCCGGCAAGGGATTTATTTCTCAGCATGGGCTGTTGGGCTACTCGTGTCTGTTGGCCATGGCTGTTGATTCTGCACTGATTTTACGTCACAGGCTGAAATATGGCGATCAGGAAGTGCCCCGGGCTCTGCACCTCTTGTCGCGCTATGCCTATGTCTGGTGGGTCCTCGGAGCCTATATTACCGGAAGCCTGCTGGTGTTTTTTCGGGTGAGTTTGAGAAACATGTAAAGAGGAGAATCCATAAAAAAACAACTATCGTGGGTAGACTGAAAATTTACGAGTTTAAAAGATATATCAAAAAGTATATCATTGCAGTCAAGGGAGTATTTAATTAAAAAACAATATAAATAAAGAAAACAGTAATGCGCCTGATCACCTTCGTAAATTTTTCGCAGGTTAACATAGTTCAAGTTGGGGAATAGATTATTTTAGCATCGAATTCTGGAGATGAGACGTGCGTCTTTAAGTGCATCGATTTTCAAGCGGTGTTAGAAATAAAATTTATTTACAACTAAAATCAGTACGGTGTCTTCGGATTTACAACCTTTAACTTATCAGTCAACATGAGTCAAGTTAGGCTTGATTCCTTTCTACTTCAGTCGCGAGTATTCTCGATTCCATCTTTTTTTCTGATAATGCTTTAGCTGAAAAACAAATAGGCCGGCAAAAACAATAGCTACCACAAAGTAAAAAAGCCCTATATTCAGCTTATCACTCATAACAGCAATATAAAAAGCTCCGGCCCTTATCACGGTTTTTATAAACAGTCTGAACCTGATGGCTTTTAGATTTATATTTTATTCATATTATTCTTCTATAAATAATAATTTCCAGGTGCAAGCTACAGGGGACATCGTGGTGCTCTCCCAGTTTGGCAGGCACTTATAAATTATACAATAAAAGAGAAGGAAGTGTCCAATGGGAAAAAGATCTTATTGGAGGGTCTGAGGGCACATATGAAATGTGAAATCAAGGCATAACTAGAAGAGTTTAAGGGACAGTATAATTAATAGGAAATAATTTTCGGGTCACGAGAAGTAGTGGAAAAAACGATGCAGATTTTTACGCCTGTCTGAAAATTGTTGAGTGTTTTCATTCCAAACAGACGTTCGTTATCTGGAAGTTTGGTGTCTTAAAGGGTTTTGGTTAAAAGTCCAGAGTTACTCCTGCCATGAAATTAATTCCGGGTGATGGGTAGTACCCCCTTTCGTATCCTGCCAGACTGAAGTCTGGGTTAAATACATTTGCCCGTACGCCATACTCATCATATTCTTTGTCGAACAAATTGTTGATGTCAAGGAATGCGGTTAACTTCTTCCATTTATATTGGAGTTTTGCATTTACAATCAGGTAATCTTCCTGATCTTTAAGGGCATCATTAAAGTCGCTGATAAAGGGGCGGCTGCCGATGTAGGTACTGTTTATTGAAAGAGTAAACGGTTTCCAGAGATCAATAACTGCTGTGGCGCTGGCCTGGTGTTCGGGTACATTGGGAATGTCATTGTTGTCATACATTCCACCATCGATTTCAGCCCTGGTGTATGTATAGGCTATGCTGGCGGTTCCCCATTTAAAATTGTTTTTGAGGGAAATCTCCACTCCTTCGCGTTCTGTGTCACCATCGAGATTCATGTTGCTATACAGATCCGGGTTGTAGAAAATTTCATCTTCTGTATCGATTTTAAACAGGCTGATGCTGCTTACCAGGGTGTCGGTGATGGAATGTCGGATGCCAATCTCAAAATCGTCTGATGTCTGGGGGGACAGTCCGTAAACAAGATTGTATTGGTAATCGAACGTTTCGTCCAGAACCGGATATCTGAAGCTTTTAGAAAAGGTCGCATAAATATTTGATCTGGAGCTCAGCCTGTAGTTAATCCCTGCTGTAAAGAGTTCTTCATCAAAAGTTTTGCTAATGGCATCTTTAGCGGATGTGTCGGATTCAAATTCAGCGCGGTCATACCGGTATCCTGCGGACAGACCGAGGTCCTGAAGTATCATCAGCTCATTATGAATATAAAATCCGTAGTTTTTTTTATCCAGGTCAGCACTTTCCTTCCCAGTAGAGGATGAAAAGTTGCCGATGTCTTTTTCGGCCTTGATGTAGTCGTATCCGAGAGTCAGGGTGTTTTGTTTTTCAAAAATTATCTCATGAATAATGAACTGCGGATTTATGGCAACTGTTTTTATCTTGCTATCAGCGTCAAAAAACCATTCACCAAAAGAACCGTTTCCTGTTGCAAAATTTTTGACATCCCGGTTGCGATAGGACAGGTCCATTTTAAAAATGCTGTCAGAAAGGAAATAGAACTCAGGGCTGAATTTAATGTAATAATCCTCCGTGTCCGCATAATCGTAAGGATTTTTGGTGTCTTTCCTGTTCCAGCCCGCTTTAAAATCACTGTCCTTTAAAGCGCCGGGTAAACTAGTATTGTCTTTGTGATATCCATAGCTCAGGTTGAGAGCGCCTATCTCGCCCAGACGATAACCCAGGTCCAG
>JAHEEI010000264.1 GCA_024640785.1 Pseudomonadota bacterium | reverse complement strand
TTTTGTTCCTGCGGAAACCTGTGCTGTGACTTATTCTGATTCCAGATGTGACACGGACGAAGAAATGGCCTGGGACACGACTGGTGCGGATAAGGTTACATCTTACTCCAACCGCGCTTCCTTTCTTGACCTCTTTGCGCCCTCTCATAATGCCTACACTACCGATATCACCGGCAGCGGCGGCTATAATAGCGGGGACTACACAACCAACTTTGGCGGAACTTCGGCCGCCTGCCCTTATGCCGCTGGCGCCGCGGCCTGTCTTCAAAGTGCAAACAAGGCAAAAAAGGGCGTTTTTCTGACGCCGGCTCAGGTTAAAGCAAAACTCGTTGACTACGGTGACTGGATTACGGACGAAAAAGCCGGCATCACGAAACCCAGAATAAACCTGGGGGATTCAATAGCCTCAATTACAGACACAGACAGCGATGGAATACCTGATAGTACCGATAACTGTCCCAATACTTGCAATCCGAACCAGTTAGATGCTGACAATGATGGGACAGGAGATGCCTGTGATGCAACACCCGGTTGTGGCGGGTGTGGGCAGGCTTCTTGTGAGCAAGAATGCTCGATTTAATTGTGTTAAATGTCCTATAAAGCGGGACTTTAAATTTTTCGCCACTTTTAAAAGGGTCTAGAGCAATCTAGGCTTTTTTCTATTTTTTAAAAATCTACTTTCCGTACTATTCGCCTCAAAAGTTATAGCTATCAATGCTTTCAGAACAAACAGCAGATACTTCCTTTTAAATACCCCCTGACTCATACAGGTCTATGCCCCCAGATAAAATGAGATGATACACCTATTGACACCCAGATAAGATTATTATATTATTACCCGCTAAAAGTTCTTAATGAGTGCTAACTATATTTAAAAGGAAAGTTATGAAGAAGCGAAGATTTTCAGTAACATTTATTTTATTAATCTCAATTACATTTTTCTGTTTTTGTAATATTACTCAAGCCAAAGCACAATGTAAAATGATGTTGATATCAGACTCCTATTCTGGCGATTATCTCGATGCAAATGATAACAGCACGAAAATAATGGGGTGTGATTTTTATGAACCCTTGTCCCCTCTAGAATACGCTGGTGGCGTTCTTAAATGGTATTATCCTGACTCACAGGCTGGGCCTCTTCATGCATATGAATTTCCAGCGGGCAATTGGAGATATGAAAACCAAGGAAGGCTTTATCCTAAATTATACGCTGGTGCGGATTACGTTATTTATGCAATAGCCAAAAACGATGTGGGGCTTATGTTAAATTGTGGCAATGATTTCACTAAAGGGTATCCAGATAATGACACTCTAATCGATGACCATGATAATTTTATAGAAGAAGTTTTAATTGATGAGCTTGGATATGAAAGAGAGCAAATAGTTTTGTTCTTTACCGGTCCTGTTTCATATGACAAGGCTGGAGATCCCTCAGGAACAGATTGGGAAGATTGCAGAGATGCAGATGTAACAGATGATGAATGCGTAAACGATATGTTTAGTGACGAACCAGACCATGTTGGATGGCGATGTGATTACGCTAACAGACATTTAAAACTTATTACAAGGGATTTTCAAAACCTGGCTACTTTACGAGGTATGCCGTTTGCGGACATGTTCACATGGGTAATGAATAATTATAATTATCCTGATGATTTTTTTACCGAATACGATGAAGGTGACGGGTATCATGTAGAAATTAGTAGATATGATTATGAATGGTGGAAAATTGCTGTCAGCATAATTGAAGAAGCAATACTAGATATTGATGGAGATAAAGTTCTAAATGTTTCTGACGACTGCGGATTCACTCCTATTGGTGAAATAGTTGACCTGTCAAATGGCTGTTCCCTTGAACAGCTCGTACCGTGTGAAGGTCCAAAAGATACAACAGAACTCTGGGCAAACCATGGTAAATACATGATAGCTATTGGAAGTGTCCTCAAATCTTTTTTAAAGCAAGGGTTAATCACAAGAGAGGAAAAAGATGCCCTTCAGGAAGAAATGTCCCTTTCTGATTGTGGCAAGTAATATTTGTAAACATTTTGTAAAATATAAGGCAGGGGTCCTAAAATTGGCTTTGACTTTTTATTTTCTAGAAACAAAAGGAAGTACTTTTGGAAGAACTTTTATTCTCAGATAGTTCCAAAAACGGCCTAAAAAGGTCAGGAATTACCTAAAAAGTGATGTAATTACGCCTAGCCGGGTCTTGTAACGCAGAAGGTCTCGAATTCGAGTCTCCTCGTCCCCGCCATATTTAAAAGAGTCTGGAGCAGTTCAGTCTCTAGTTCAGGCTCTTTTTTTTATTTCCTTAAAATATCAATACCCACCTGATCCTGTCCGCCAAACATCGCCAGGAAAGCCTCCGCCCAACAGCCACATCCGGCTGTTAAAGACCGTACTGGCATGTCTGTTGCGCACACCGAACGCCGCATGTTTAGATGCGCAGACCCAGCTTTTCCCATCATCGGAATACCAGACATCATTTTTCGGGGTGTTTTCATATCCGCCGATGACCCACATTTTACCGCCGTATACAAGGCTCGTATGGTAGGCCCGCGGACCGAAACCGGCATGCGCAACGGATTGCGTCCAGTCGGAACCGTTCACCGACCACCACACATCATTTTGATACCCGGAGCCGGAATACCCGCCGATGACCCATATCCGGTTTTTGTAGACCAGGCCGGTGTGCCCATAGCGTGACCCGAACGGCACCGCCTTGCTCGCCTGGGTCCAGTCGGAACCGTTGTTTGACCACCAAATATCGCTTTGATACTTCCCTCCGATTACCCACATCCGGTTATCGAACACCACACCGCTGTGAGAAAATCTTTTTGAAAAACCGGCATTTTCCGTTGCAAGGGTCCAGTCCTCGCCATTGGTGGTATACCAGACATCGTTCGTTCCCATAAAATGGCTTCCGTCTTTCCCGCCGATCACCCACATCCGGCCTGCGAACACCAGGGTAAGGTGTTCCGTTCGCGG
>JAHEEI010000263.1 GCA_024640785.1 Pseudomonadota bacterium | reverse complement strand
GCTCATCCATTGAAAGCCACTGTTTATCAAAGATAACTAAAGAATGTATATCCACGACAAGCTAAGTCTAAAAATCAGAATGATAATCCTTAATAAACTTATTTTCAATCTGATCAGACAATCTAATTGAGGTTCGTAACCAGTTCAGCAAAAGTTCATTTTGCTCTTCAATACTGAGCCTCCACTGCAGGGACGAATCTTCAAGGCGTTTCCTCAAGGTATACAGGCTAATCGCAGCAGAAACCGATATATTATAGCTTTCCGTAAAACCGGCCATGGGAATCTGCATATATTCATCGGCAAGTTCAATGGCCCGTTCGCTTAAGCCATTCTGTTCTGTTCCAAACAACAGCGCTGCTTTTCCTCCCTTCAGATTAAAATTATCAGGTGTAGCTCCATCTTTGTGGGGAGATGTTGCCACAATCCGGTAGCCTTTTTCTCTTAAAGACACAATGGCGTGTTCGATGTTGTCCTCCCCTTTGTTGTAATAGTTCAGGCTGAGCCACTGATCAGCACCCAGGGCCACATCACGATTGATTTCATATTCATTGCGTTCTTCAACAATATGCACATCCTGTATTCCTGTACAATCGCAGGTGCGCAAAACGGCTGATGCATTCTGTGATTGATAAATATCCTCAAGTAAAATGGTGATGTACCTGGTACGTTCAGACAGGACCCGCCTGAAAAGTGCAAGCCTGTTTTCAGTAATGCATTCAGACATATGGGCAATCAAATCCAGCGTGAGTTGATCCATATCTCAAAATTAGGCAAAAAAAAAGGGAGCCTGTAGCCCCCTTTTCATCCAGTTCAATTTTTTTTACTTGACAGCGTCACTTAGCTCACTTCCAGCTTTGAACTTCACAACCTTCTTAGCTTTGATCTTAATCTCTGCACCAGTCTGGGGGTTACGGCCGGTCCTGGCTCCTCTTTCAGAAACTGAAAATGATCCAAATCCAACAAGGGCAACACGAGTACCACTCTTCAATGCACTAGTAGTAGTAGTAATAAAAGCATCAAGAGCCCTTTTGGCATCTGCCTTAGTCAGATTAGACTCAGAAGCAATAGCATCTATTAATTCTGCTTTGTTCATAGTAAATAAAATTTAAGGGTTAGTAAAATGTTTTCTTAACTTTTCTAGCCAAATTCTATACAAATATAATTTTTTCTCATACCCTGACAAGATACCGTGGTAAAAAAATCGCTGAAATGTGTATAAATGCTGAGCTTTTTCCAAAAACCGTCAAAAAAACCTCTCTGAATTCAGGCAATTTGAATCAATTTCTCGTTTTTCGACTATTCCTTCTGAATAGTCCGTCAATACTAACATCTCTTAATGTCAAGTTAAAATTTCCACAGTTTCAGCCTGCCTGTCTCTGCAAACACCCATATTCTTCCTGCTTTTTTAGTCTCCGGATTGCATTTTTTTACTAATTTCGCGCCCGGAGGAATGGCAGAGTGGTCGAATGCGGCGGTCTTGAAAACCGTTGTACCGCAAGGTACCGGGGGTTCGAATCCCTCTTCCTCCGCCAAGCAATTCAAACCCGATCAATTTTTGGTCGGGTTTTTTTGTGTCTGGCCGAGCCAAGCTCGCTTGAGCGAGGATAGGTAAATAAAAACAAAAATGCACGAAAGTGCATTTTTTGGTTTTTATATCTGTGCAGGGCCCCTCCCCCGTGATCAGGAGCGAAGCGAATAATCCCTATACCTGTTTACTCTGCACTTTGTTGAGGCATTTCGTTAATTACAGCCCAGAATACTCCAATTTTCTTGACAGCATCAATGAATTCTTTAAAATCCACGGGCTTCACAACAAAAGCATTTGCTCCAAGCTCATAGCTTTTCTTCAAATCCGGCTCTTCACGGGAAGAAGTAAGCATAACCACTGGAAGTTGTTTTAATTTATCATCCTTCCGTATCTCTCGTAATACTTCGATACCATCTATCCTGGGCATTTTAATGTCTAATAAAATTACGGCAGGGTTTTCCTTTTCGCGTAATTTAAACTTTCCTTCGTAACGAAGATATTCAAGAGCTTCTACTCCATCGGATACGGTTACTACCCGGTTGGCAAGGTTATTCTCAGACAAAGCCTCAAGAATCAATTCAGTATCCTTCGGGTCATCCTCCACGAGAAGAATTCTTCTTATCAATTTCATTGCTTTTTGTTCTGCAATTTTGGTAGTGAGAAATAAAATACTGCACCTTTACCCTGATTTGCTTCGGCCCAAACACGTCCTCCATGCCTGACGATGATGCGGTGAACATTGGCCAGTCCGACTCCCGTGCCTTCAAATTCGGCCTTGGAATGTAATCTTTGAAAAACACCAAACAGCTTGTTGGCATACTTCATATCAAACCCTACTCCGTTATCGCTCACAAAAAATACAAATTCTTTTTCATCTTCTTTGTATCCGATTTCAATAATGGTTTTATTTTTATTCTGCGTGAACTTTACAGAGTTGCTTAGAAGGTTGATCCATACCTGTTTAATCAATGCCGGATCACCATATACATGGGGTAAATTCGCGGTGATCCATTTAATTTTTCGTCCATATGTATCGCGACTAATTGTACTGAACACCTTATCTAATACCAAATTCATATCAATATTAGAATTTTTCATCTCCTGTCTGCCTGTTTTGGAAAACAATAACAGGTCGTCAATCAGGACACCCATTTGCTTGGCAGAATCTGCAATAGTGTCCAAATAATTCTTTCCTTTTTCCGGAAGTACGTCTGGAAAATGACTTGTAAGTAAATCTACATATCCGTTAATATGTCTGAGTGGTGCACGCAAATCGTGAGAAACCGAATAGCTGAATGCTTCGAGTTCCTTATTTACAGCCTCGAGTTGCTGCGTGCGTTCTTTAACCCGCATTTCAAGTCCTTTATTCAGCAATTTAATTTCATTTCGAGCTATCCTTTCATCCTCAAGAACACTAAGTAGTACCTGTCTTGACTTTTCTGCAACCTCCAATAAACGGAGGCTGTCATCCTCTGCCATCTTAGAGGCTTGC
>JAHEEI010000089.1:10419-10938 GCA_024640785.1 Pseudomonadota bacterium | reverse complement strand
AAATTATATTCTGTATTTCCTGTACTGAAATTGGATCAACACCTGTAAAGGGTTCATCAAAAAGTATGAACGCAGGTGATGTTACCAACGCTCTTGTAATTTCCACACGTCTCCGCTCTCCACCGGAAAGCAGATATGCTTTTCTTTTAGCAATATGAGAGATATTAAGTTCTTCAAGATGTTCATGAAGCTTGTCTGTCATTTCTTCACGGCTGATAGGAAGAGTCTCGAGAATTGCCAGGATATTATCTTCAACAGTAAGTTTCCTGAAGATTGATGTTTCCTGGGGAAGATAGGTGATTCCCTCTCTTGCCCTTACATACATGGGATAGTCTGTTATTTCCTCATTATTGTAAATAACCTTGCCGCTATCAGGATTGTATATTCCCACAATCATATAAAAAGTCGTTGTTTTTCCCGCACCATTTGGCCCAAGAAGTCCAACAACTTCACCTTTATTGACATTCAGTGAGATATTATCTACAACCTTTTTCTTACCGAAATATTTAACCAGCCCTT
>JAHEEI010000089.1:394-10388 GCA_024640785.1 Pseudomonadota bacterium | reverse complement strand
CTGCCATGTTTTTTATAACATTCTTTAATAAATCAGATCACAATTGAAGTAAATATTTAGGGTTTGGCTTTGTCTGGATATATAGTGGCGTTCACTCTCCCATCAGGACCGCCTTCAACCACACTCCTGTCTTCCTTTAAAAACACTGTGATTTTTTTCCCTTGAACAACATTATCTCCCTGCCATACCCTTGGATTTCCAGTCGCAACAATCTTTTGTTCCTGGTTGAAAAATATAATATTATCCCCAGTTACAATCTTTTCACCTTGGATAATTTTCACGTTTCCTTTTGAAGCAATCTCCCGAATATCACCTTTATCATTGTAAAGCACATCCATCTTATCAGTAAACATAACAATATCACCTTGCCGAGCCACAACATTTCCATTAAATAAAACCCTGTTTGCACTGTTGTCATATTCCAGAGAATCCGCATTTATGTTTACAGGTCCGTCAAACTTAAAAGATCTATCCCCTATTTTCATTTTTGGATCTTTTACTTCCTCGGCTGAAAATTCTTTTTTACTCACATCCGCTGATTCGGAAATATTGGACTCAACAATCTGATCTTTATCTGACATATTTTCATCTATCTCTGCGGCCTGTTCTAAAACAGTCTTTTCTTCAAAAGCGACCTCTGGCAACCCATTGATCTCAAACGGCTTTTGCTTTGGCTGAAATCCCTTTTTCACTTCACCTATTTCATTTTCCATTTCAAAAATAAAATCTTCATCAACTTTTACATCTTTTTTTGCTTTGATATTCATTCTTTGGGACAAAGGAATATACTCAGCTTTCTCAAGAACATCTGCCTCAATTTTTGAAGCGAGTGATTCTACAAGTAATTCTATATCTGCTCCCTCCACAAATGCTTTTGAATATTCTTCCGGCGGAAAAACATTAAAAAGCTGAACATCAATACTATGATATTCGTTAATTTTCGTTACACTTCCAAACAAAACAAAGTTTGCTCCCAGAAGCTTTGCGATTTCTTTCAGATATTCAGCATCAAAATTAATTCTGTCTTTTTTAACAACAGACAGAACATCTTCTATCTCACTTATATAAATATAAGGATTAAAAGCCAGCTTGTCAGAAAGCATTACAGCAAAATCTTTCCCTAGTTTTGATTCTGCGGCAGCACTGTAAACATCAAAAGGTACAACTGCCAATTTAATCGGGATTCCCTCTTCAGCGCTAACAAATTCATAAAGAAAAACCGTCATTACCAAAATCAGCATGCAAGTAAATCTATTTCTTCTTTGCATTTTGTAAAGCCCTCACTTTGTCAAGGAGCAACAACTTCTTCTCTTTTGGGTTTATGACAACACCAATTCCATTGATGATAACTTTTCCTCTTGTAATCGATACCTTATCTTTTGATGTCATTAACTTTTTTTGATGGTCATAGTTAAGGGTCTCCGTGAACAGCTCTGTGCCGTCCGGCATCACAACCTCGACCTGGCCTTTAATTTCAATATCCCGAGTTTTAGTGTCAAACAAGCCTTCATCCCCCGTCAAATGGTAAATTTTGTCATCAGAGTAAAGTGTTACTTCAACCTCTTCAAGAAACAGGCGTTCCCTGTCCTCAAAATAACTTGCAGAATCTGCTTTTAAGTCCCATTCTTTGATATTGTCTTCATTAACAGTACTGTATGTAACATTTAAAAGTTTTACATCCGCCGGATCTGAAGCAACTTCTTTTTTTTGTGTCTCAAGGTTTATCTCTTTCTTACTGCCACCTTTAAATGATATTAAAACAATAACAAGAATTACCAAAAGGGCGAAACACAAAAAAACTTTACGAACTTTCTCAACCCTTAACATCTTCGTCCTTTTGAATTATTCTTTTATACATTACCACGATCCGACTTTTATGATAATATCTTTATGATAACTACAATCAGACAATTCCGGCCCTTAAAATATCATGCAAGTGGATAACCCCGCTGATCTTTTTCTGGCCTTCTTCTGAAGGTATAAAAAGAGCTGTAATTGAATAATCTTCCATAATACGCAGAGCTTTGGCTGCTAACTCTGTTTTTGTAATTAATTTTGGTGATGTCGTCATCACGTCTCTTGCTTTGGTTAATCTAAAGTCCTGTTTCCGCTCAAGCGCACGCCGCAAGTCACCATCAGTTATTATTCCCACAAGTCCTTCCTCCTGGTTACAAACTGCTGTCATTCCAAGCCTTTTCGATGACATCTCAATCAGAGTTTTCTGAATAGAATCGTCTTCAAAAACAACCGGGACAGAATCACCAGAATGCATAAGATCCTCAACTTTTATTAAAAGTTTTTTACCCAGTGCACCGCCCGGATGAAGTAAAGCAAAATCTTCTTCACCAAAACCCCTTTTCACAAGAACAGTCACAGCCAAGGCATCACCCATTGCCATTGTTGCGGCAGTACTTGCTGTAGGCACAAGGCCCATCGGGCATGCCTCTTCTTTTACCCCTATGTCAAGGACAGCATCACCGTTTTTAGCAAGTGTTGAATTTATATTTCCTGTCATTACAATTAGTTTAATACCCTTCCGCTTAATTATCGGCAGGATACGGACAACTTCCTCTGTCTCACCACTGTTTGAAATTGCTATGACAACATCATCATTTGCAATCATTCCCATGTCGCCATGAACAGCTTCTCCTGGATGAAGGAAAAAAGCAGGTGTTCCTGAACATGCAAGAGTAGATGCAATCTTATTTGAGACAAGTCCTGATTTTCCCATACCTGTAACAATGACCTTACCCTCACAGTTCAGGATCATATCAACGGACTTATTAAAGTCACTGTTCAGCTTATTTCTGAGATCAAGTATTGCCTTAGCTTCTATTTCAAGTATTTTCTTTGCTCTATCTATCATTACTTTTTAAATCTCCTCTAAACTGAGTGTTTCGCTTAAACCTGCACAACTGCTAGCAGGAAAATGATACCTAACCATAAAAAAATCATTATTACAAAAAAATAAGTTTTTTTGACTATTTATAAAAGATGTTAAAAGCAACTAGTTTAAGCTTTTAACTTTTTCAGAAATAGCTGAAACCTGATCTAAAAGCATTTTCAAGTCTGACAATCGAAGAGAGTTCGGCCCGTCACATAAAGCATCTTCCGGTGATTCATGTACTTCGAGAAATAGCCCATCAATTCCTAAAGCAGCTGCGGCCCTTGAAAGCGGCAAGACAAATCTCCTGTCCCCGTCTGAAGCATTCCCTCTGCCGCCGGGCAGCTGCACACTGTGAGTAGCGTCAAAAAAAACTGGAACCCCTATATCACGCATAATAATAAACGATCGCATATCAACAACAAGATTGTTATAACCAAAAGAGGATCCTCTCTCCGTCAAAATAATGTTTGGGTTCCCCTCGGACTTCAGTTTTTCTACAACTGAAAACATGTCACTAGGGGAAAGAAACTGTCCTTTTTTAACGTTAACCGTTTTTCCGGTACGCGCTGCAGAAACAAGCAAGTCCGTCTGCCTGCATAGAAACGCCGGTATTTGAAGTATATCCAGAACTTCTGAAGCCGGTTCAACCTCTTCAATTTTGTGAACATCAGAAATGACCGGAACACCAATATCGTTTTTTACCCGCGACAATATCTTGAGCCCCTCATCCAAACCCGGTCCCCGAAAAGAATCAATTGAAGTCCTGTTCGCCTTGTCATAGGAAGCCTTAAACACAAAAGGAATACCAGCTTTAACCGTTATCTCTTTTATCTTCTCCGCAAGAGCCAACGTGCTTTTCTCATCCTCAATAACGCAGGGACCGGCTATAAGAACAAGCGGTTTGTCCCCGCCTATCTTTACATTTCCAGCTTTGACTTCATTAACTGATGACATATTTATTTACAAATTAGATATTAGATTAGAAAAGTTTAATAAATATTAATATTTATTAAACACAACTTTAATTAACAATAAGGCTCTTTTTCTTTTCACATGCTGCCGCAATAAAAGCCCTGAAAAGCGGATGAGGATCAAGAGGGCGAGATTTAAACTCAGGATGAAACTGACATCCTAAATACCAGGGATGATCCTCAATCTCAATAATTTCTATCAGTGCTGCATCAGGACACACACCAGATATCACAAGTCCTGCTTTTTCAAGAGACTCCCTGTACTCATTATTAAATTCATAACGGTGTCTGTGACGTTCCATAATGTTTTTGCTTTTGTAAGCTTTAAAAACATTTGAATCATCCTTGAGCTCGCAGGGATATTCGCCCAGTCTCATGGTTGCTCCATATTCCGAACCTTCATCACGGACTTGCATTTCCTGTTTTTGATAATCAAACCACTCCTTTAAAAGAAGAATAACGGGGTGTTTGGTTTTAGAATCAAATTCCATACTGTTTGCACCATAAAGACCGCACACATTCCTTGCAAATTCAACCACTGCAAGCTGCATCCCGAGACATATGCCAAAGTAAGGAATTTTATTTTCACGTGAGTAGCGTATTGCTTCAATCTTTCCGGGAATGCCTCGATCTCCAAACCCGCCAGGAACCAAAACCCCGTTAATATCTCCAAATAAAGACTCAAATTTATCTTCTGTTATGGTCTCAGAATCAATATATTTCAAATCAACCCTGGAGTTGTTTGCTGTACCGCCATGCAGAAGAGCCTCATTAAGACTTTTATATGAATCCACAAGATCTACATATTTACCCACAACAGCAATTGTTACTTTCTTTTCTGGTTTCTTAATAATATTCACAATATTATCCCACATCTCCAGATGCGGTGCCCTTGTCCAGATATTTAATAGCTCAACCACTTTTTCATCAAGACCCTCCCGGTGAAAGTTTAGCGGAACTTCATAAATTGTTGAACAATCTTTTGCGGTTATAACACAATCTCTAGAAATATTACAAAACAGCGCTATTTTATCTTTTATGTCCTGAGGCAAAAGCCTGTCAGAACGGCAGATCAGGATATCAGGCTGAATTCCTATCTGAAGAAGTTCTTTAACACTGTGCTGAGTAGGTTTTGTTTTAAGCTGGCCGGCAGCAGCAACAAAAGGAACTAGGGTTAGATGTATATAAATCGCATTATCTTTACCCACATCATTTTTACACTGCCTGATTGCTTCAAGAAAAGGAAGTGACTCAATATCACCCACTGTTCCTCCGATCTCAATGATTGCAACATCAACACCCTCTGCCACCTGCATGATCTTCTCTTTTATTTCACCGGTAATATGAGGTATGACCTGGACCGTAGCACCGAGGTACCCACCCTTTCTTTCCCGGGTAATAACAGCATCATATATCTGGCCGGTCGTATAGTTGTTCTTATTTCCCATCCTTGCAGTGGTGAAGCGTTCATAATGCCCAAGGTCCAGATCCGTTTCTGTCCCGTCATCAGTAACAAAAACCTCACCATGCTGGAGCGGATTCATGGTGCCAGGGTCGACATTTATATATGGATCAAGTTTTAGAAAGGTAACTTTAAGACCTCTTGCCTCAAGCAGCGCACCAAGCGAAGCTCCTGCAATTCCTTTCCCAAGCGAAGAAAGTACACCGCCAGTAACAAATATTAGTTTTGGTTTCATGTTTTTATCATTCCCCCTCATAAAAAAGTCGAGCTCTTTTTAATTTCACCAATCCATTAACTTTTCAACCCTTAAAATATCATCAGGAACGTCTACACCAACTGGATAATAATTGGTCTCTTTTACCATTATCGAGTAACCATTTTCAAGCACTCTCAACTGTTCAAGTTTTTCTGCTTTTTCAAGCAAAGACTGCTCCATTTTGGACACCTTAAGCAGAAAATCTTTTCTATAAACATAAAGCCCAATATGCCTGTAAAAGTCAACCTCATTATTGCCATCCCTGTCAAAGGGGACAACAGAGCGTGAAAAATAGAGAGCAAAATCATTAATGTCAGTTATAACTTTAACTATATTAGTATCTGTTATTTCATCATTTTTTAATATTTTTGTCTTTAGTGTTGTCATCGGAATACTGCTGTTATTTACAAGAGGCAATATTGCTTGCTCAATAGCGGCAGCAGGCAGTAGAGGCTCATCTCCCTGAACATTTATGATAAGCTCCGCATCAATATTTCCCGCGACTTCTGCAATACGGTCTGTTCCGGTCTCATGATCTGGTGAAGTCATTACTGCTTCTCCTCCAAATCCGCATACTGCGTTTTTTATCTCTTCACTATCCGTTGCCACGATTGTCTTATCAACCAGATTGCAGAAAGCCGTATTTTCGTAAACCCACTGAATCATAGGTTTACCTTTTATGGTAGCAAGGGGTTTACCCGGGAAACGGGTAGACCCAAATCTTGCAGGAATAATCGCAGCACACTTCATATTTTTGTAAATAAGAAATTATAGTTATCTAAGGCCTGAAAGTTCGTCTTTGCCTCTCACTCTCATGGCAGACTTTACCAAAATTAGAATAAAAACCAAAATCAAGACCAAGACAATTCCACCCAAATATGGAGGCAGTATAAATAGCAACAGTAAATTGTGATACATCAGCTTGAAAAAACCAGCTTTTTTAATCTCATTTAAAGCAACAAGCGGATATGTCTTAATTTCCAAGCCGTTCAAAAGAACCTTTACCTCTCCAATTTTCTTCCTCTTTTCAATAGGTGCATATATCCTGTCCGGAAACTCTTTATTGATCTGGATATCCCCCTTTGCCTCCCTTGGAACAGTTACTGAGGCAGTCATTATCGTCCCAAGCTGGAGTTCAGACGAATCACCCTTCCATACACGCATCTCTGCTATTTTTTCTTCAGCATTTATAACTTTCACTGTATTAAAATTCCTGAACCCGTAGTTAAGCATTTTTAATGCAATATTTTCTCTTTCTCTTTCACCTTTACTTCCCATAACCACCGCAACAAACCTGTCATCTCCCTTTTGTGCAGTCGCTATAATGTGGAACCCTGCCTTTGAAAACCAGCCTGTTTTAAGACCATCTACACCATAATCAAGCCAGAGAAGTCCGTTTCGATTGGGCTGGGTAATTTTATTAAAAGTCATCTTCTTTATACTGTGATATTTCAAAACCTCTGGATGATGTCTGATATAGTAAACTGAAAGAATTGCCATATCACGAGCAGTGGTTATCTGCCCTTCCACAGGCAACCCGTGACTGTTTTTAAAAATGGTGCTGTCCATCCCAATAAGATATGCTTTTTCGTTCATTCTGTCGGCAAAGACCTCTTCAACACCTGAGATGTGCTCTGAAACGGCAACACAGGCATCATTTGCAGAAACTACAGCAATGCCCCTCAGCAATGTCTCCATAGGTACCGTCTTGCCCACCTCAAGAAACATCCTTGATCCTTCTGCTTTCCAGGCTTTTTCACTGATCCGGACCTCATCATCAAGGCTTATAAAAGCTTCCTCTACCGCGTCAAAAGCCAGATTAAGAGTCATCAATTTTGTAAGGCTTGCAGGAGGGATCGGAATATCCGCATTCTGTTCAAAAACAACCTGACCGGAATTAACATTTATTAAAACAGCTGCTTTAGCTTTCACCATAAACGGCAGTAAAGAATCCGTATTATCCGCAGCATAAGACATACCAACAAACATAAAAAACAGACTGTATATCAGCACTGGCAAACAAGATTTTATATTCATATTGCTCTCCAAGATTTTATACAATTTAAAATTTTAAATTATAATTTAAATAGCTCATCATGGCAATAAAAAATAAATTTTAAAACAAATAATTAGAACTATTATTTTATAATTTAACATAAATTAATTCAATACTTTGCATTTATTACCAGAATTTTCTAAATTCAAAAAAGATGCCAAAACCATGGAACTATCACTACTTTATTATTCACTTGACGAATTTCTTATTTCTGCACAAGATTATAAAAATACCTTATAAAAACTACTTACAACCCTATTTTGAAAATTAAAAATATGTATTACCTTCACCTTGCAAAGATTTTAGATAATGTTAATGATCTACTCAATTCATCAAAAAATATATTAATTATAGTTTCTAAACCAATAGACCCAGACTGCATTGGCACCGCACTTTCACTAAGCTGGCTCTTAAACAAAAAAAACAAATCCGTAGATATAATAAGCTTCACAAAAATACCCCCAGAAATGACTTCTTTCCCTGGAATTGATACTGTAACTTATACAAAACTTAAAATCCCGAATTTTCAAAGTTATAACACAATTATTCTGGTTGACGGCTGTGACTGGACACAGTTTTTTGGAGACGAGTTGGAAAAGGTACTGGCTGCCATTGACAAGAAAAAAATCATTAACCTTGATCATCACATGCCCGGCGATATACTTAAAGCAATCCCTGAGACCTGTCTCAATGCCATGACATCCTCTACTGCGCAGCTATTTTTTGAATTATTTATTGAACCGTCCAAAATTAAAATTACCCCGCAAATTGCTGAATACCTTTATCTTGCTCTGCTTTACGATTCTGGAAATTTCAAATATGAACTATACCCGGGGCAGTACTGTTTCGCAGATAAACTTATAGCTGCAGGAGCTGACCATGCCAAAGCAATGGATATCAACTACGATAAAAAAGAGATTGATTTTATGGTCTGGGCAGTTGAACATACGGAATTTTTACCTGAATATAAACTCAGCTTGCTTACAATAAATAAGGAATTAACTCTTGAGCTTCAAAAACTCTTCGGCAAAAACTGGTCGGACTTTGATAAGTTCTACAAAGAGACTATAGAACGCCAAATCAAAGGGTATAATTACGGTATTATTCTAATGGATAATATGGACGGTTCCATAAGGGTTGGATGGCGCACCCGAAATTACGGCAATACCATAAGCATCGCTGATTTGGCATGCAGATCGGGTTTTAAAGCTGGTGGTCATCGAAACGCTGGTGGCGGAAAATTTGAAGGTACGATAGAAGATGCAAGGGAACACCTTTTGAGAGAATTTAAGAAAGCACTTAATAAATCATAAATATATAAAAGGAAACATAATGGGGAAAATAATCGTACCTAAGCCAAATGAAAAAGAAAGAGAAGCCTTTAAGCTTGGCGGAATTACGCTGATCAAATCAATCACAGAAGAAGCTTTCCTTGAACATGTGATTAATTTTTTAAATCAACATAATGTTCTTCATCTGTCCACCTGTAAAGATAATGTGCCCAGATGCACTCCTATTGAATATTTCAATAATGGTTTGATTGTTCATACTTTCTGTGAGGGCGGCGGAAAAATCGCTAACCTTAAGGTAAATTCTAATGTCTCCTATTCAATTGCCGATCCTTATCATCCGGCTGAAGATTTTTTCGGAGCATCCGGCCTGCAGGTCTGGGGGAAATGCACCCACTTTAAAAAGAATGCCAATATCGAAAGGTTCAAAGAAATACGGAAACATTCAAGGACGATGCAAGGGCTGAAAGATCAGGGCTTGGATGATGCAGCCAACGCCTACAACTTTAACATCCTGACCATAGAGCCATATAAGATCAGAAGGCTCAGCTACCGTGAGGGTTTTAGAAACATCCTCTGGAAGAAAGAAGAATAAAAACAAGTATCCTGAAGATCTACGGATTAATTAAAGAAAAGCCCGCAGTTTAAACAGCCGCAGGCTTTTTATTTTTCATGCAGAGAGAAAAAAACGTATTCGGGGCTATGTTAAAAAAAGACTGCTATGGTTTAACGGTTTCAGCATAAATAAACATTTCATGAAAAATCTTTAATTCTCATAGACTAAAAGTGTCAAGCATGTATCGAGGGCTGAATGAGACCAATAGAATTTGATGCTGCAATTGCTTTCCCTAAACAATAGTGTCCATTTTCCGGGACAAGATCCGATATCATAGCCTTCACTTAAATCGGATTTAAATGATCTATCAACTCGATCACTTCTCTGTTTCTAGGCTCAAGAGCGTATGCCTTATTTGCGAAATAGAGACCGCCCACAGGGTTTCCCATTCGCTGATATGCCTGGCCTATCCTCAAAAATGCCTCAAAATTCTGTTGATCAAAATTCTCAGTATAGG
>JAHEEI010000089.1:0-376 GCA_024640785.1 Pseudomonadota bacterium | reverse complement strand
TTTATCGCACGGTATTTTTCAGCCGTCGTAAAAAGAAGTATTCGAATTTCTGAAAGAGTCAAATCCGGTTCATTGCTCTCATCTGCTGCACCTTTTAGCTCAACCACAGCAGCTTTCAAATTTCCCTGTTCCAGTAACCGGCTTGCTCGTTGCAGATGCAATACCGGGTCGTTCCTGAAAGTAGAAACTAGGGTACAGGAGTTTAGGCATAAAACAAGTACCGCAGATAAAAACAACAGTGGTATTTTGAATCTCCGCATAACTTTCTTTTTCCCTAGCCTAAAGAACCGCAGCAACTCAACTTTTTACTTTCACCTTTTACAGCAAGTGTTACAGGAAATATTTCCTGTGTATATATAACAAGGCCTATATATGA
>JAHEEI010000262.1 GCA_024640785.1 Pseudomonadota bacterium | reverse complement strand
CTGACGTAGGCGCGCTGGATGTAACCAAGCCCACCATAATGGCTGGGCTCTTTGTCGGCGGTATGCTGCCGTTTCTTTTTTCTTCGATGTCAATGCGGGCAGTTGGTGAAGCCGCAAAAGACATGATCGTAGAAGTTAGAAGACAGTTCAAAGAGATCCCTGGATTGCTTGAAGGAAAGGCAGTTGCTGAATATGCAAAATGTGTTGACATCTCAACAGCCGCTGCACTCAAAAAAATGATCGTACCAAGCCTTATGGCTATTGTTGTTCCGGTTGTTTTTGGATTTATCAGCAAGGAAGCTCTTGGCGGTCTGTTGGCAGGCGTAACCGTAACCGGTGTACTGCTTGCGATCTTCCAGGCAAATTCCGGTGGGGCCTGGGACAATGCCAAGAAATATATTGAAGAAGGACATCACGGCGGAAAAGGCTCAGAAGCGCATAAAGCCGGTGTTATCGGGGATACCGTAGGCGACCCTTTTAAAGATACCTCAGGACCATCCCTCAATATTCTTATTAAACTGATGGCTGTTGTAGCATTGGTCATCGCACCGCTGATCAAGTAATTTAAAGAGAGCTTATCAAAAAAAGCCCGCCTTAATATTTTGAGGCGGGCTTTTTTTGATTAGGGTTTATTCTCACCTTTAGAAATTTTTTCTGACTTCTTTTCAGCAGTACCACTGAGTTGAAAAAACAAACCCAAATGTTAAGTTTATCTTGTTATCTATAACCCTTTTATCTCTTTAAAAAGAGCTTTCCAATAAAACTATCTTCAGCAACTGCTCCGTAAAGAATCAACAGACAAAGTGTAGTTACTGCAGCAGCGGCAATTAAAACGCCAATCACATTGGCTATGGCAAACTTTCTTTTATCCACTCCCAGAAGATAAGCGCCAAATGCGCCGGTATATACCCCTGACATGGGAAGCGGAATACCAATAAAAACAGCCACACCGAATTCACCGTATTTCTCAACATATGGATGTATCTTGTGCTGAGTTTTTTCAAGAATCGGCCAGATATTTTTATCAAACCATTCCCATCTTCTAAGGATTTCAAAGACCGGACCCATAATCGCAAAGACAATCCAGCCAAGAATAATGTTTGCGATTATACAAACCACTGCCACAACTGGCCAGGTCAGCTTGTCAGCCATCAGAAAAATACCCCAGGGAATGGATGCTCTAAGTTCAAGGGTTGGGATAAGGGTTATGGCAATTAGAATCAATATGGATTTTACCAAAATATTTTCCTTAAATTTATTTCATGTTATAATTTCTGCTGTGTTATTAATTGTACACATTTTACCCAATTAATTACAAGTTGTTTATAATTTCGTTATTACAAATATATATGTATAATCTTTTAATTGACAGCTGTTTTACTTAATTTATAATTATAAATGTAACACTCGATAATTAACTACGCCGAATGATCATACTAATTTCAAATGATGACGGCATTAATTCTGAAGGAATTAAATGCCTTGAAGACAGCTTAAAAGATATCGGCGAGCTCTGGACCGTTGCACCGGACAGGCCTCAAAGCGCCATGAGCCGAGCCCTTACCCTGACCATGCCCTTAAAAGCCTCTCGGCTTTCTGATAAACGTTATATGGTAAATGGAACCCCCTCTGACTGCGTAAACATTGCGGTGAACAAACTAATGAACGTAAAACCGGATATTATGATCTCCGGCATCAACTGCGGGGCAAACCTGTGCGATGACATTTCCTATTCCGGAACCGTTGCGGCTGCGTTTGAAGCGACCATTCTTGGCATTCCGGCAATGGCCGTATCTCTTGCATCAAGAAAAAACTGTGACTTTAAGCCGGCTGCTGAATTTACAAAACATATTATACCAAAAGTTATTAGAAACGGACTTCCTGAAACCACATTTTTAAACATAAATATCCCGGACACAAAAGGTGAAAGCATAACCAGAGCAAAAATTACCCATCAGGGCAAAAGCTTGTATGAAAATATCATCACTGAAAGAACTGATCCCCGCGGAGAAAAATATTTCTGGATCGGCGGCGATGGCACTTCATATGCCGATATCGCAGGATCTGATGCCGATGCGGTTAAAAATAATTATGCATCCATCACTCCGATTAATACGGATCTAACAGATTACTCGGCCCTGGAGGTCCTTAAAGAATGGCAAATTTAAACAGGATGCAGATCAGCGTAATCGGTGCCGGAACATGCTCTGAGAGTACGGCTTCACTTTCATACGAAGTCGGCAGACACCTTGCCTTAAATAACTGCGTACTGTTATGCGGCGGGCTCGGAGGGGTAATGGAGCATGCCGCAAAAGGCGTAAAAGAAAATGGCGGGCAGACTATTGGCATCCTTCCGGGATTTGATATTTCTGATGCCAACCCCTACATTGACATTGCCGTTCCAACCGGCATGAGTCATGCCAGAAATATCATCGTGGTACGCTCCGGAATGGCCTGTATCGCCGTAGAAGGGTCATACGGAACCCTTTCAGAGATCGCCATTGCACTTAAGCTAAATAAACCGGTAATCGGTCTTAACACCTGGGATATTTCTCCAGATATCATTAAAGCGGTAAATCCTGAAGACGCCGTTAAAGAGGCAATAGCGCAGATAAAGAACAGGTATTAATTGAAGTTCACCAGCTTATCTAAAATATTTAATATCATCATACTTCTCTCCCTGATTTTTTTCATTCAGGCATGTTTACAAAGGCCTCTGCCTCTTCCAGTCAGAAAATCCGAAGGGATATATCATACAGTAGAAAAAGATCAAACCCTCTGGAGAATATGCGGTACCTATAACGTAAACCTTCAGGATGTTGCTGAGCTGAACAATATTAAAAAGACCTCACAGATTAAGGCCGGTGATAAAATATTTATCCCGGGAGCAAAAAGAGTATTATGGGTAGAACCTGCGACAAAAGCGCCAACTGAACAAACAACAAAAAAAACACCTGTTCAAAAAAAGAAAAGCGAAACATCCTCTTCCAAAAATGTTTCAAGAAAGATCATCAGCCATTCCGGTATTTT
>JAHEEI010000261.1 GCA_024640785.1 Pseudomonadota bacterium | reverse complement strand
CAAGAGAAACAGTTTGATTAATGTCTAAATCTTGGACCGGGGCATCAAATATTTTTACGGAAAAGCCTTTGCTTCTGGCAGATGAGGCTAGATAGCATAAACCCAGATTAGGTGTATTACTACCAAGCGCCGCAAACTTTCCGTAACGTTCTTCCATTGTCAGAGGAGGATTTATGAGGATAAGGTCTAGGGACATAAAACAATCTATCCTTTATTTCTCTTTAAACTAAAACTGCTAAAGCTTGATAACTTTGATAGTTTATTGCATAGCAAGTATAAATGGGCTACGGTTATAAGTCAATAAAAAAGCTATTGAATGTGGTATCAAAAAATGTGGCCAGCTTTTCATATGTAAGCATTAAAAATATCGTTTATAAATTCGGTTTTAAAAAAGAAAAGATTCTTTTGAGGTCGAGCTTAATGTCATTTTATTTTGACGGTTAACTGACATATTGTTTTTATTGACAGACCTGAAATCAGAATATATTATCCTAAAGCACAGAACAATATATCTCTGTCTTTGTTAGAAATATGCATACTTTGCTAAAAAAGCTGAGAGACTTTTTCTTCGTGACAAGTATAACGCCCGATATCTTTATGTAAACCCAAAAAGAGAAGAGGTTCATTCTAAGGATTCGGAACAATTAACATATAATAGCCAGTTAAAAGGTTAGCTATGGAACCTAATAAATCAGCAGTTTTTATAAGCATTATCATTCCTGTTTATAATGAGGAAAAAAGGATAGAAGCTTTTTTAACGGATGTGGTTACTTTTCTTGCCGGGCAAACATATTCTTATGAAATAATCATTGTCAACGATGGAAGTATTGATGCAACTGTCAAACTGACCAAAAAAGTTCTTGGGCAGTATATTCCGGATAAGTTCCAGATATTAGAACCTGGAACAAATCAGGGAAAAGGTGCTGCCGTTAAAGACGGAATGCTTGCCGCTCAAGGCGAGTATGTTTTTTTTATTGATGCTGACGGTTCAACAGCTATTCAGGAAATCGATAATTTTATTCCGACGTTCAGTCCCGAAATTGATATATACATGGCGGTACGGACAAAAAAACATTTCGCTCCGTTTAAAAGAGTATTTTTTGGAAAAGGATATATAACACTGGCCAACTTTCTGCTGGGACTTTCCATCTCTGATTTTACCTGTGGGTTTAAATGTTACCGGCTGGAAGCAGCTCAAAAAATATTTTCCCGGCAGCTGCTAAAAAACTGGAGTTTTGATGCGGAAGATCTCTATATCGCACATAGAAAAGGCTTTAAAATTAAAGAGATTCCCGTTTACTGGAAACATGTGGGCGGTTCAAAAGTTAAAGTGCTTAAAAATATCATTGTCTGCGGCTGGGACTTACTCCTGATAAAATATTATAGCTTGCTCGGAAAATATAATTAAACTTTTTGACAATAGCACAAACTAAAATTTTGGTAACAATGAATTTAATTTTGAGTATCGTTTTTCACTAGTTTACCATGCCAGTAACAAGCGCTAAGTTGCTTTTGTTAAATTATTTAGTATATTACAGTATTTCTTTTACCCTTTCCTTTTATTAACGAGAAACCAAAAAGCTATCAAAACATATTATGGGAAGTTTATTATTTATTCAAGATAACGGTGTTAATGAAAACATCGGAGTCATGTCAATAGCCGGCATGCTAAAAGCTGAAGGTCATGATATTGATCTGATCTTAACAGATGAACATCCTGATTATCTAGAGTTAGTTAAAAAATACAATCCTGATTTGATTGGTTTTTCTTTTATGACCGGCAATAGAAAATGGGCCTTTTCCACTGCAAAAAGAATCAAAGAACACACTAATAAACCCATTATATTTGGTGGTGTACATCCCACGCTTTTCCCTGAAGATATCGATTTTAGTTATGTTGATTATGTTTGTGTCGGTGAAGGTGAACACTCGGCATGCGAGCTGTTGAATGGAATTGTAAACGGCACAGACTGCACCCAGATTAAAAATCTTTGGGTAAAAGCCGGTAATGAGATCATTAAAAACCCGGTTCGTGATTTAATACAGGATTTTGACGCTCTGCCCCTTCCTTACCGAGAAATTTATTATAAATATGCTTTTATACGTGACTTACCCATTAAGCGGTTTATTTCGGGAATCGGCTGTCCCTATCAGTGTACTTTCTGTCATAATCCGCTACATATTAAAATGTTTAAGGGCCATGGAAAATTTGTGCGTAAAAAAAGTGTTGCTCGGGTTATTGCAGAAATTAAAGAAGTTAAAAATAACTATGTTCTCAAACGGGTTCATTTTTCAGACGATCTGTTCGTTTTAAGCAAAAAATGGGTTGCAGAGTTTCTAGAATCATACCGGCATGAAATTGCTATCCCCTTTTCCTGCAACATCCGCATAGACCGGGTTGATGAAGAGATGATTCGCGACATGTATGAGAGCAAGTGCTGGGGAGTGTCATTCGGGATCGAATCCGGCAGTGACAGAATTAGAAACGGCATTTTAAAGAAAAAGCTGAAAGAAGAAGACATTATTAATAACTCCCGGATTATAAAGAAATATGGAATCAAGCTTATTATCACTAACTTAATGGGTCTTCCGGATGAAACTCTGGAAGAAGCCTTCCAGACCGTTGAGATCAATCAGAAAATCCAAGCAGACTATATCCGAGCCAATGTGCTTGTCCCTTATCCCAAAACCGGTGTGGTCGATTATGCCATCGAGCGGGGTCTCTTACCCAATGATTTCAGCATTCATACGTTTGACCAGGTGATGCGCACGGCATTAATTAAATCCCCTTATTCCCGTGAGTTTGAAAACTTGTGCGCGCTTTTCAACCTTACTGTTAAATTTCCAATCATTACTCCGCTCACACGCAAATTGGTTAAGCTACCGTTCCCCCGGGTTTTTTCCATATTAAGGCTTTGGGAAGCTTTTGAAAATATGCTCTATCATCAATTGTTCAATGTTGCCGGATTTCGCTATACTTATCATATTGTAAGGAATGTTATCCGAGATGTCTGGAACTGAAAAAGAACAAAA
>JAHEEI010000260.1 GCA_024640785.1 Pseudomonadota bacterium | reverse complement strand
CAGTTGAGCAAACTTATCGGCTGGACATTTATGAGAAGTGTAGAACAAGGTGTGGCAACAACCTGCTATGTTGCGACCAATCCAAACCTGGAAAAAGTCTCCGGCCATCTGTTTAAGGACTGCAACCCTTTCACCCCGGAAGGATCCCATATGAGTGACAGGGCGCTTGAGAAAAAGTTGTGGGATGTATCTGTTGAATTAACCAAAGACTATCTATAACTTGATCTCCCCAAAACTTTAGGAGAATTTTTATCTTTTTTAAGAAATTTATTCTCCTATCCTTTCCCCGCGGGAAATGGACCTAAAAAATGACTCTAAAAAATATTATTCTGCGTTTCCTGAAGATTGCCTCTAAAGTTGAACATAATGAGATCAAGGCTGTTCTTTTATCCTTTTCTTTCGTGTTCACACTAATGACCTCGTATTATATTCTTAGGCCTATTCGTGATGCAATGTCGAGCAACTGGTCCGATGCTGAGCTCAGCACGCTTTTTACGGTCACCTTTGTATTCAGTTTGATCGTTGTGACGCTGTATGGAGCAGCGTGCTCGCGAATTAAGATCGGTTTGTTGGTTCCCGGAATTTACGGATTATTCGCCTTGTCGTTTTTCGGCTTCTATTTAGCGATTCAAGTAATGTCTGATACACCCATTATCGGCAAAGCTTTCTATGTCTGGATCAGTGTTTTTAGCCTCTTCAATGTCTCTGTTTTTTGGAGTTTTATGGCTGATATTTTCAACAAACAACAGGCTTCCCGTTTGTTTGGGTTTATCACTTCCGGCAGCAGTTTTGGAGCGCTTATCGGTCCTTTGCTCGCACTGGTTCTGGTGGACAAGATGGGAAAGGGAAATCTCCTTTTAATATCGGCAGTGCTTTTGCTGGTGCCCATGGTTATTATTTTCTGGCTGGAGCGGCTAAAGCATACCGAGCTTCACAACGAACAGTTAAATGCTGAAAAGGACTATCAGCAAACGCTGGGGAGAAATCCCCTGTCGGGATTTATGCTGTTTGTGAAAAACCCCTATCTGCTCGGTATCGGTATTTTTATTTTTCTCTATACCGTTATTAGCACCTTTGTTTACTTTGAGCTTAAGAATCTGATGATTGCGTTGGATGAAAACACGCGCACACAGATCTGGGCGGGGATGGATCTTGCCGTGAATATTTTGACCATTGGTACGGCAATGTTTTTTACCAGCCGTTTAGCCACGAGGTTTGGTCTGGCAGTAACCCTTGCACTTGTTCCAATAATTATTGTTGCCGGCTTACTGGTGATTGCCGTAGCACCCATGATTTGGGTGGTGGTTGGTTTGCAGATTATCCGCCGTTCCGGCAACTATGCGATTACCCGGCCGGGGAGGGAAATGCTTTTTACTGTAGTGGACCGTGAAAGCCGTTTTAAGGCCAAAAGTGTTATCGATGTTGTTATATACCGGGGAGGGGACATGATCACTGCCTGGGCATTTACCGGACTGACACAATTTTTTGGCCTGGGTCTGGGAGCGGTTGCATTTGTTGGTGCTGTCCTTGCGGGTGTTTGGGTTTTTGTCGGGTTTTTGTTAGGCCAAACCTATGACCGGAGCCATGTAGAGGTAGGAACAGAACCCTTTGAAACAACTTAACCCGTTTTATCTGGCTCACATGTGTTTTCAGATTTTAGAAAGATAAAATTTGGTTTACATAAGGCTGTGCTGTCAGACCAACCTGATTTATAGTTAAAAGTTTTTGCCTACCATTGATTATTGATGAACAGCTTTTAACTTCTGAATTAATAGCCGAAAAACTCTTTTATTTCTGGACTATTTTATTTATTGACATAAACATTTTTATTACATAAAGTCGATTTATTGTATGAGGGTGTTGCAGTATTAAGTACTTAAAGATCTGAAATACAGGAGGCTTTTTTTGAGGCTGCCGCGTTTTGATCACATGAAACCGGAATCTTTGGAAGTGTCACTGGCGTTTCTTGAAATGTCAGGTAAAAAGGCCAGGCTCCTTGGAGGAGGCACTGACCTGCTGGTCAGGATGAAATATGGCCTCTCTCGTCCCGACACGCTAATCAGCCTAAAGGCTCTGCCGGAGTTGTCCGGAATCACAGCAGATAACCATGGAAACATAGTTATTGGCGCTGGGGTTACCCTTTCTAATCTTGCTAAAAATCCAATTATTTCTGAAAAAATTCCTGTTCTTAAAAAAGCAGTACTTTCTGTTGCGTCAAAACATATCCGTAACATGGCAACCATTGGCGGTAATATCTGTCTTGATACCCGGTGCTGGTATTACAATCAATCCCAATTATGGCGGGAGGCACGGGAAGCCTGTCATAAAACAGGCGGTAGTGTGTGTCATGCGATTAAGGGCTCAGACCGTTGTCATGCTATAAACAGTTCGGATACAGCGCCAATCCTTGCGGCGCTTAATGCGTCACTTAGGGTTGTGAAAAAAGGCAGTGAAAGGTTTATTCCCGTTAAAGATTTTTATAATAATAATGGTTTTCAGCATACTGTGCTTGCTCCTGAAGAAATAATTACATCGATAGCAGTGCCGTCAGGGGGTGAACCGATAAATGCGGTATTTATTAAATCCTCCAGCCGAAAAGGGCTGGATTTTTCAATCGGGAGTATTACAGCTGCTACCAAAGGAAACAGCAGAAAATGTGCCCTGCTCAGATTGGTTGTTGGGTCCATGACTTCAGCGCCCTTGTTTTTAGAAAAAACTGCACAGCTTATTATTCAGTCAGGGCTCAATGAAAAATCGATCGAAATTGCAGCGGAAACTGCGCGGGCTGAGCTCGGGCCGGTGACAAATCTTTTTACTCGTGCCGGCTACAAGCGTGACCTTATTCAGGCTCTTGTTAAAAAGTGTCTGAATGATCTTTTGAAGCAAATGAAAGCAAAAAGGAGCTAAGTGCTTTGAAAAAAGTCATTACCTTAACAATTAACAATGATCAGCATGAGTTTGCAGTAAACCCCCGGCATACTTTGCTTGATGTGCTGAGGGATGAGCTGGGGTTGACCGGAACAAAAAAAGGCTGCGGGCTTGGAACCTGCG
>JAHEEI010000259.1 GCA_024640785.1 Pseudomonadota bacterium | reverse complement strand
TTTTGAAACAATTCGATAGGGTTCGTGGATAAAACCCATTCTTTTATTATCCTGGCTGAAAGTTGTCACCTCTTTCGCTACCCTTTCCAGGTCGTCGGGATGGACTGTCATTGCATAGGACACTTGGCCTGAAGTAAACTCTTCCGCAGCATAACCAAACAGCTCCTTTACATTGTCAGATACGAATTCAACCGGCCATCCTTCCGAGTTTTTCCAAAGAAATGCAACCGCAGGGCTTCTGTTGATAATACTGTATGCTTCCTGCAGTGCCGTTTCTATCCTTTTGCGATCGTTGATTTCTTTCCCATAAGCTTTATTTCTTTCTTTCAATTCCTGCCCTTGCTTTTCAATTGTATTAAATGCCATTGAGAAGCGGCGGGAAAGTAGAAAGGCCTGGAAAAAAATAAAGAGAAAAAGGCCTAAAGGGGCAAAATAACCAATTTGAGTTATCATCCTGCTATACAATATATCATTTAAAACTGTAAGAAATAAAATGATAAAACCAAGGGAAAAAATAAGCGCTCCCTCTCTTTTACGGACTAAAGATAAAATTAGGACATAAATTCCTAAAATACAGCCTAAGACAGTGATAATTTGATACGACTGCACAGTATGTGAATAGATTTTGGCCGGTGTCAATAGGACAATACAGGAAAAACTAATTCCCAAAAATTGGATTATTCTGAGAACTCGCTTCGAACTTTCTTGGTGAAAAAGAGAATGAATAAACATGGCAAAAAGGGGTACGGCAAGATAAAAAGAAAGATATTCAATCTTAACCACAAGCTCCCAGTCTGCGCCAGGAAAAAGATGTATGAAATACCTTTCACCCGTAGCAAGAAGTCTTAAAGCAATCAAGAAACAGAAAATGCCAAAATAAAGAGGCGATCTGTCTTTTCTTCTTAGAAAAAAAAGACACAGATGGTAGAGGCCAATAAGTAAGATACTTCCGCATAAAAAGATATCAAAAACAAGGCTTCTTTCTCGGCTTTTTCTTATTTCCTTTTCTCTCCCCAATCGGATGACTTCCCAAGGTCCGCCCAGGCGATGATGGTAATTGGATACCTGTAAAATGATTTCGACTTGATTTGTTTCAGATATAAAATCCGACACTTCTAAAAAAAAGTTAGGAACTGTTGCCTCAAAGGCCTTTCCAGAAACCCCCGCAAAACTGATCTTTTCTCCGTTAACATAAACTGTAAATGCGGTACCTATATCCAGTAGCTTAAAAGCAAAGCTTCCTTTTTGATCATTCATCAGGACTTTTAAGCGATAGGTGGCGTACCCATCTCCAGAAAGCTTTTTGCCTTCTAATAAATAACCATTCCAACACCCTGGCACGCTAATGAGACCGGTTTTCTCTGGTGGATTGGAGTTAGAAAAGTCTTTAGGGCTTAAGTGTTTCTCCCAGTAAAATTCCCACTCACCGGTGAGATCAATTGGGCCATCTTTATTTAAATCCCAATTATTCAGATCAATAACACCATTAATCGCTTTAGGTGGAATTTTCCTCGTTGAATCCTTCCGGCAAGCATTAAAGAGCGTTAAAATGAGAACAATTAATACTATTAATAAGTTAACGAGTCTTATCTTTAGAAATAACTTTCCCATAGGATATACTTTCGGCAAAAAATTTAACAATTCTTGCAGGTATAAAGACGCTATCTTTCGTTTACCCCAGTCGGTTTGTAAATGTCAAATCTAAATACCTCAAGGAGGCGGTCCCGCCGCGTTTTACAAGCTTCAAAAATTTGGCTGAACTATCACCGAGTTCATTCGAAAGAAAATACCATCCGGACTTACAAATTTGTATGCATAAAAAATAGGGGGCTGAATCCTGTAAAACAGATTCATCCCTGAATTAAGATAAAAGTCGAATGCCTTAAAATTTCGGCCACTTAAAGACTTATGGTAGCAGCTATTAAAGTTTTAAGTGATTATCAAGGTAACTCAGACTTCTTTAATATTGAATCGAGGTTTCCCAGAATAAAGTTATTCTGTTATAATCAATGCAAGACGATTTATAATAGAAGTCCTTGACAAAGAAAATACTGAATTTTGCAGATGGGCTCAATGAAAAATAGATTTACTCAGATTCTATTAAAGAAAAAATTTGGCAAAGTAAAGCTTTTAAGACCGCTTTTAAAGGCAATCAAAGTATTTTGTATCGGCGCATTGGCAATTTATATCCCAATGGCTGCGATTGCCTATACCTCTAACGAGCGGACCCGCACAGAGCGGTATGCCGCAATTTTGGTGTCTGCGCATGCCATATTGGGGAATGACCACTGGCTACCGCCGTTAGCACTTCTTGGAAGCTATCCGTCCTGGACGCTCTATTTTAATAGTAGGAGATTAAAAACCGAATATTTTCTGAGCGCCACCTGCGATGATTTCAAACGAGTCCTTCTGGATTACAAGTATCAAAGCGTGGTTCTGGTAGGCCATGGCAGCTACAATCACTGGCGGGCAACAGATGATAGTGTGAGTGTTTTTGATGTTCAAAGGATGGCAGGAAAATATTCAAAAAAAGAAGGTGAATGGTTTCAGTTATCCTGTGCATTGCATGAATTTTCTGACATACAGCTTGGTGAGCCGGTTATGAAAAGCGGACGGTCTTACGCATATAATGGGGAAGCTGGAATGATACACTTTGTCCTCGATGCGCTGACACCATTTTGGATTATCAAGGCAGATACTAAAAGGCGAAATGCATCTAAGATAAAGCCTTTCCAACCCAGAGCAAAGTCGGGGAACCTGAACAATTAACTTGTAATTTTAACCTATGCGTAGAATTCGAATTTCATTCCGCATTAAGATCACATAGACGCTTCGATGGCTGTGCATCATGGCAATGGACCCTGAAGGCTGGACAGCCTGAGGAAGTAGATAAGCTTCTAAGCCGATACGCAGCAAGTAACAGACAAGCCTATAAATCTGCAATGGGATGTCTCCTCTTTCCGTTTCTATTTTTTTCATTGGTGGCTGTTGGCATGTTTATTTTATCAGATTCGTCTGAGGAAGTTTATCAACCAGGCGAAGTTCCTGATTT
>JAHEEI010000258.1 GCA_024640785.1 Pseudomonadota bacterium | reverse complement strand
CCGGTCAAGGATCTCGATACTTTCCAGTTGAGGCAGAATGACTTTCTCGCGCATATGACCTATGACTTCATCAATTAGAAGAACTACCGGAGTCCTGTATTTTTCAGCTAAATTTGTTGCTGTTATGGTGAGATCAAAGACTTCCTTAACAGAGGATGGACAGAGTGCGATTATGACATGATCACCGTGTGTGCCCCATCGGGTCTGCATAATGTCGCCTTGCGACGGCTGGGTCGGAAGGCCTGTGCTGGGCCCACCCCGCATTACGTTTACAATAACACAGGGTACTTCTGCCATTGAAGCAAAACCCAGATTTTCCTGCATAAGAGAAAAGCCGGGGCCGCTTGTTGCGGTCATTGATTTGAGCCCTCCGATTGAAGCCCCTATGATGGAGGCCATTCCGGAGATCTCATCTTCCATTTGTATAAATTTGCCTCCGATAGGGGGAAGCCGATTTGACATGATTTCACAGATCTCGTTTGACGGGGTGATCGGGTACCCGCCAAAAAATCTGATTCCTGCAGCCAGCGCACCTTCTGCACACGCTTCATTTCCCATTAACAGTTTTGCTTCCATTTACATCTCGCTTTGTGAATTAATAAATAAAATGGTTTAAGTTCTTTTCATTTTTTTTAGACTGTTGTATTGGTGCCGGCACCTTCTATTATTCTCAAGGCAAAGTCCGGGCATCTTGTAATGCAAAAACCGCAGAGGTTGCATTCAACAGGTTTAACTGCTCTGGGGTAGCCGTCTTCGTCATCAGTAAATACATTCTGTGCGCAAAGTTCGATACATATTCCGCATCTTTTACACCATTTGTCAAAAATCATAAAAGTGACTTTTGGATCTTTACTCTTTTTCTTTTTCTCGGTATATTTTGTTTTGGTCTTCTTAGATAACAAGTGTAACACCTCCTGCCGACATGTGAACGGTAAAAGCCTGATCTGTGGCTGTTAGGTCATATGCTCACGCTTTCATGCCATGCTTAGTTTTTTAGAACAGCTGCCGCCGTCTCTCCAATTTTTGCAGGATTTTTCTGAACATGTATTCCTGCTTTTTCCCAGGCCGCCATTTTCTCAGAGGCTGTGCCCTTGCCGCCTGAAATAATTGCGCCGGCATGACCCATGCGTCGACCAGGAGGGGCTGTCTGTCCGGCAATAAAACCTATGACCGGTTTAGTTATGCTTTCCTTTATGTACTCGGCTGCTTCCTCTTCCGCTGTCCCGCCGATTTCTCCAATAATCACAATAGCTTCTGTCTGATCATCATTTCCAAACATTTTTAAAAGATCAATATAGTAAGTTCCCACTATCTGATCTCCTCCGATGCCGATACAGGTCGACTGACCAATATCAAGGCTAGTTAACTGGTGTACCGCTTCATAGGTTAAAGTTCCGCTGCGGGAAATAACACCCACAGATCCTTCCTTATGAATATGGCCGGGCATAATGCCTATTTTACATTTTCCGGGTGATATCAGGCCCGGACAGTTTGGTCCGATAAGAACGGTTTTTTTGCCGCTCATATATTTTTTTACTTTTACCATATCCAGGACAGGGATTCCTTCAGTTATGCAGACAACAAGATCAAGTTCCGCATCCACAGCCTCAATGATCGCGTCAGCTGCGAATGCCGGTGGTACGAAGATACAGGATGCATTAGCCCCTTCTTTTTCCTTTGCATCAGCAACTCTGTTATAGACCGGAATGTGGTACTCAAAAAGCTGTCCCCCTTTTCCAGGAGTAACCCCTGCAACAACATTGGTGCCGTAAGCCATGCAGGCTCTTGCATGAAAACTTCCTTCGCTTCCGGTTATGCCCTGAAAAACAACCTTTGTTTCTTTACCTGCCAGTATGCTCATGAACTTTTACCTTCTGATTATTCTTGTCTGTTATAAAGGGTTCTATGGTGCGGCATGGTTAGCGACCTTTTGTGCGGCGTCTTCAAAGGTTATGGCAAAGTCAAAGTTTAAACCAGACTCCTGAAGAATTTTTCTTGCTTCTTCAACATTTGTTCCTTCAAGACGTATAATAGTGGGGAGATTAAGGTTTGTTTTTTTAGCTGCCGCCACAATGCCTTTTGCTACCCTGTCACAGCGGAGAATCCCTCCGAAAATATTTATCAGAACGACTTTGACATTTTTATCCGCAAGCAGGATCTTTAATGCGTTTTCAACCTGTTCCGCAGAAGCGCCGCCTCCCACATCCAGAAAGTTTGCAGGTTCTCCGCCTGCAAGTTTTATCAGATCCATGGTTGCCATTGCCAGGCCGGCACCGTTTACCATGCAGCCCACGCTTCCGTCAAGCTTGATATAGTTCAGGTCGTATTTTGAGGCTTGAAGCTCAAGGGGCTCTTGTTCATACGGATCAAAAAGTTCTTTAATGTCCGGGTGCCGGTAAAGGGCATCGTCGTCAAAATTGATCTTACCGTCAAGAGCCAGAAGTTTCTGGCCCTTTGTTATAATTAACGGGTTGATCTCTATCAAAGAACAGTTTTTTTCAACAAATATTTCATAAAGGCTTGCAATGATCTTTAAAGCAGGTTTTATGAGATCTTTTCCCAGGTTCAGACCATATGCAATTTTTCTGGCATGCATTCCAGAAAAACCCGTTGCCGGATCAACTGCAGCCTTAATGATCTTTTCAGGTGTTTTGGCCGCAACCTCTTCTATTTCCATTCCACCGGCGCCAGAAGCCATGATCACAGGACAGCCCTGCGCCCGATCAACTACAATACCGATATAAAGCTCTTTTTCTATCCTAAGGCCCTTTTCCACAAGGACCTGTTTTACCTTTTGGCCTTCAGGGCGGGTCTGGTGGGTGACCAAATCCATGCCGAGGATACTTTCGGCAATTTCAAAAGCTTCGTCCGGTGTTTTGGCGAGCTTTACACCGCCTCCTTTGCCTCGCCCGCCTGCGTGTATCTGCGCTTTTACAACAACAGTCTCTCCCAGCTTTTCCGCTATTTGTTTAGCCTGTTCCGGTGTTTTTGCTGTTTCCCCCTCAGGAATTGGGATACCATAGTCTGAAAATATCTTTTTTGCCTGAAATTCGTGG
>JAHEEI010000257.1 GCA_024640785.1 Pseudomonadota bacterium | reverse complement strand
CGGCGTTGATGATGTTTGACCATGATAAGGCCCGTAAAAATGCTGTTGCTGAAAATAATTCGGCAAAAAAATCATATCGTACTGCTGAATTGATGAAGCTGCTTTCCGTGATTATGCCAGAAATAGCGTATGCTGGTTATGTAAGTACTCCATCAACATCTGCCTGCATTTTTGATAAAAACGGAAAAGAACTCCGTGGCGAAGGGTCAGGTTCACATATTTATTTTGCTGTTGAGAATGGCCGGGATATTTCGCGATTTCTAAAAGCTCTTGGTAAGCGATTATTCCTGGCAGGACATGGCCGGGTTGAAATTTCACGATCCGGAAGTCTGCTGTACAGGACATTGATTGACTTGTGTGTCGGTAGTCCTGAGCGATTGGACTTTGCAGCCGGTGCGGTATGCAAGGACGGACTTGTCCAGAGATTGCCAGAGCCGATTGTCCATGAGGGAACCCCGCTCAATACGGCCCTATTGTGCGACCTGACACCGAAAGAAGAGCTGGCTTACCAAGCCATCAAAGAGCTTCTTGCTGAGCTTGCAAGACCGTCTCAAGCCATTATTAAGGAACAGTATGTCGATCAGGAATCACTCAAGCTCTCCACTGAGAGGAATATCAGCATAGACGAGGCTAAAAAGATTGTTCGGTCTCGACAAAACCATGTGCTAGCGAATAATGATCTACTCTATTTTGCTCACTTGAAAGGCAAAGCTGTTACCGTTGCTGATGTGCTTAATGATCCTGCCAGCTACGATAAAAAGTCTTTGGCTGATCCACTTGAACCAGACTACAACGGCGCCATGAACACTGCAAAGTTCTATTGGAACGATGGTAATCCTAGTATCCACTCTTTTGCTCATGGTTGTATTAAGTACAGATTTAAGATGTTTGAAAATCAATTGAATGGTGCTAACTCTTCTTACCCAGAAGAAACAATAATTGAACTTAATGAAATGAATAAAAAGTTTGCTTCATGTTTATTGGGTGGAAAGTACAGGATTATAAAAGAGTCGTATGACCACTCCCAAGGTAAACACACTATAGATTTCTTAGAAATTACTTCATTCAATAACTTCTTTTCAAATAAAAAGGTTTTGGTCAAGAAAGGTGATGACCATAAATCAAAACCTATTGCCAAGGTTTGGCAAGAATGGAAAGGTCGCAGGACTTATGACAATGTAGTTTTTGCCCCCGGGAACAACGTCCCCAAGCACTCTTATAACCTTTTTCGCGGCTTTCCGTTAAAGCCTAAAAAAGGTGACTGGTCACTCATGGAAAGACATATGCGGGATATTATTTGTGATGGTGACCCTGATTTATATGATTATCTAATTAGCTGGATGGCTAGGGCAGTACAAGATCCAGGCGGAAAAAGGCCCGGTGTCGCCATTGTTATGAAGGGTGGCAAAGGTGTAGGAAAAGGTATATTTGCTAATTATTTTGGAAAAATATTTGGTGAAGCATTCTTGCCAATATCAACGCCAAAAGGGTTTACAGGCAATTTTAATGCCCATTTAAGTAAGTGCCTTGTGGTTTTTTTAGATGAGGCAGTATGGGGTGGTGATAAGCCTGCAGAGGGACAGCTCAAGGCATTAATAACAGAGCCTACCATGTTGTTTGAGGCGAAAGGCATTGATAGCATGGCATTACAGAGTTTTATCAATGTCATTATGGCATCCAATGAAGATTGGGTATGCCCAGCTACCGTTGACGAGAGACGATTCTGTGTCTTATCTCCATCATCTGCTAGACAAGGTGATACAGCGTATTTTAATAACCTATGTGATCAGATGGATAATGGCGGAGTTGCAGCTATGTATCATGATTTATTACAGCAACCGTATGATATGAGCACACTAAGAAAAGCCCCACACACAGCAGGCCTGATAGAGCAAGTAACACAATCGATATCTCCAGTGTTGAGATTTTGGCACTCTGCATTATCAAGAGGCTTTTTGTTATCGAACATTGCGACAGGAGCACCAGTTAAGGCATATGATGGTAAAGCTTCGGATGATTGGCCAGATAAAGCATGGAAGTATGAAGTTTATCATGAATTTAAAAATATCTTCTGCAAAGGTGACCGGAATATTAAAACCGAAAAAGCTTTTTGGACTGATACCTGGAAATTCTGGAAGAATGGTAAAGCTTGCCAAACAAGACCACGGGCAAGCAATGGAAGCAGAAAACAATTACTTGCTTTTGATAGCTGCGAATCTATGCAAGATGATTTTACTAAATATACAAGAATAAAATTTTAAGGAGTTTATTGACAGAAATGAAACATGGTCAGCCACTGGACTGGTATGAATTATACATCCTGTCCAGCGGAGCTCTTACTGCTAAAGGGTTGGTCAGGGTGGGCAGGGTGGCAAGGTTATTTCTGACAAAAACTGCCACAGAAAAATTAGGTGCTTTTTTATAAACTTATGCGGAGTATGACCGGTTGGTCAGTATATATTATTATAATTTAATAAAAAAGTATGACCACTATGACCACAATGACCCGGATAGCGATAGCAAGGGTTTCAGCCGACCAGCATAAAACGAAAGGTCATAGTTGACTATGGCATGGAATAAGGATGTATTCCTGGTTGTTAAGTGCTCCAGTCTCGAATGGATATGTAGTCCATGTTAGCTGATGGTTTTTGCACAGGAATTTTCCACTCGGAAGAGGTGCTTATAGTAGCGGTGAAGGAGCATTTAAAAGATAAATGGGTTGCAATTCGGTAAGTGAGAATTAAATATAGCTATCTGGACCCTCTTTACAGTCAAACCTTTAGGGAGACATGTTGACTAAAAAAGTTAACATGTATGGTGGTTATCTTCACATTTTAGGAATGATTAACGACTGTAAAGAGATAGCAGATATTGATAATCATAAAATAAAAAAGCAGGGTCGTTTGAGGCCCTGCTTTTTAAAACTTCTTATACTATTTTTTTTATCTACGGCTTATACTAAGATGGGAGAGGTGTAGGCGCGTTCCTGCGTCGTCATGGGCGCTTCTTTGGGCATAGTGCTTCCCGCATCGCCACGTAAGCCGTCCAGCGCGGCGTAGGAATCTCGATGACGCGGGCGTA
>JAHEEI010000256.1 GCA_024640785.1 Pseudomonadota bacterium | reverse complement strand
CGGTTTCGTAACTGAGCTGGGTGTGAACTGCATATTGCTTGCCACAATCTTGAATTTATCACTCCCTAAAATGATTAAAGGTTGCCAGTGGACATGACAACCTTTTTGAACCTTTCACAATTGAAAAGATATGGCAGCTCTTTACAATCGATAATGCCCTGCATATGAAATAAAAACACCCCAATAAAATAGGGAGAATGGTATAAATTTTTTCTGCTTCACTTTTTTATTAGCTCTTATTTGGTACCAGAAAAAGTATATCCGACTATTTTAAGATAATTTAATGTCTTCTGAAAATCCTCTAAGCTTTAATAGCCACTATAATTATAATTCTTATGTTTTTCTTCTGTGAGAAAAGTATTTGTGCCCAAGTCACGTTGATCTGCTACAAATTGGTAGCAATGTTTAGACTTGTGATAATTTTGTTGACTTAAATAATATTGGTCAAGAATTGATTGAGACTTAACCTCACCCGTATCCCGTTTTTTCTCCAACCATTGAAAAAGGTCTTTATCATTAAGCTCTAAGTAGCCATTAAACTTATAGAGATCAGATCCAATAATATATGGAAGAAAATCTTTTATAGAATCCAAGTAATACACAACATTCTCTTCATTTTTATTGACTCCTTCCCCTGCTAGATACATTTTTGCCAAAGCCATTTTTGCCACAATTGATATGGGAGGAATTTCCTCTTTTCTTAAAGCAAGTGATTGAAAAATATCAGTTGCTAAAGTGAGATTTCTTTGAACTCCCAATCCGCATAAGTAGCAAACAGCCAGTTCACCAATTATTTGAGGCTTTCTTTTTGCAGATGCGCAGATCATGTATTTAAAAGCTTTATTAAAATTCTGCTTAACTTTTATGCTATAACAACTCCCATGTAAGTAAGCCTTTCCCAGAACAAAACACGCTGTTTCATGACCATGCTCAGCTGCTTCGTAATACCATTTAATAATTTCTTGATTTCTCTCTCCCTTTTCAAAAGCCTGTCCAAGATGATAAAGGGCATTAACATTTCCCTGCTCTGCTGCTTTACGGATCCATGTGTCAGCTTCAAGGAAATTGTAGTGCAATTCATCTCCGAATCCACGTTCATATATCAGACCAAGTTGATACTGGGCGTCAGCATTTCCCTGCTCTGCTGCTTTACGAAAAGATGGAATAGCATCAATTAAATTATTATAAATTTCAGAATTTTGTTCGGAAAGTTTTATCAATTGATAAAGAGCATCAACATTTCCCTGCTCTGCTGCTTTGAGATACCATTTTGCTGCCTCACCAAGATAGGTTTTTTTATCTTTCTTGTCCGCATCAATTAGATAGTAGTTTCCCAAATCAAGTTGAGCATTTATGTCATCCTGTATTGCAGCACTGTAAAGCCATTTTACCGCCTCTTCAGGATTCTGCTGAACTCCAATTCCGTTATACAGACAGTAACCCAGATAATATTGTCCCCTGCTGTATTCCTGTAATGCTGCTTTAAAATACCAAATTAGAGCTTTTTTGTTGTCCTGTTTTAATCCATAACCATATTGATAATAATTACCTAATTTAATCTGAGCTGGTGCATAACCCTGTAAAGCAGACGACACTAACCAGTTCATTTTTTTCTGGACTTGACTTTTGGGCTCATTGCTTTCACCAAATACTTCTTTGGCAAGTATTTCTTCTGATGAAAATTTACCTAGTTCATACTGAGCCAATGGATTCCCGGAGTCAGCAGCCTTTTTTAACCAGTTATATTGATAACTCTTACTGCATTTCTCGCCATTACTGTCTGCAAAATATTTACTTGCCTGGTACTGGGCAACTGCATAACCCTGCTCCGCGGCTTTCATAAACCACTTAAAAGCCAGCTCGTTATCTTTCTCTAACCCTTTTTCTTTTTGATACATAATCCCCAGATTATATTGAGAAATAGCATATCCTTTTTCTGCAGCTTCCTTAAACCAATAAGCAGCTTTTTTGTAATCCCGGATCCGATATTTACCTAAGAAGTAGAGAACACCTAGATTATTCTGAGCCCTAATGTCTCCGTTTAGAGCATCTTGTTCAATGTCTGGTGGAAAACCATAAATTGGAGTAATGCCAACTTCGGTTTTGAAGTCTGCCCAATATGACTCACTACCAAAATCTTTGAGATAATTATCGACCATTTTATATATTCCTCTATCAGTTAAGCTCAGAAGACTTATTGCAAAGATTTAAAAAGATTATAAGGAAGCTGTTAGATCAATCTGCTACTCCAATTATGTTTATAAGCTGGGCTTTATTCGTGAGACTATAGGGCACTTTGCAAAGGGCCTTCTTTTAAGTGGCCTTTTAAGTTTATTTATTGATTAGAGCAACATTTGTGCCAGAAGGGTGTTTTTTCAATATTATTGGTGCGTAACTAACTGTTTAAGCAAGAACAATTAATTACATGGAAATAATATGAATTAGCCGAAGGGACTAAGAGAATAAAAAAATATAATCCTATGGGTAAACTTTTTTTGCACGAAAGCACCCAAAAACTTGATAGGGATTTTTATTTCAAATACTTGTTAAAATGTAAACCTTGTTGTCAATCTCTAATCGGATAAAATAAGGATTGGCAAAGATTAGAATTACATTGAAAAATGCATCTGTCTTGCCACAATGTTGAGTATGGAATGAAAAAATTAACAGTTAAGGTATCCACTGGCAATAGTAATTTGTTGGGAGGATACTGCTACTGAAGGTTCATAGCAGAAACCGAAAGTCAATAAGTGAAAATTTAATATAGGCATCGTGACCAAATGGCAAAAAGCATAATTGTCAGGCCTGACCCGCCACGCTAAAAAAAATTGCTATCGGTTGATGGATCACTTGAGTCCCATAATTTCCTTGTAGCACATATTCCCTGAACTGATGGCGGGTGTGAAGCCACCACCGACTACCCACGCTCCGACAAAATAAAGGTTTTTCAAGAGAGGAGATCGCACTTGTGGGCGTCTAAAGAACTGAGCTGCCGACGGCGCGAAGCCGTAAGGGGTGCCCGATGGTGTGCGAAGGTACCGGTGCATCGTTCGTGGAGTGCCGATCTCTGCATATTCGACCAATT
>JAHEEI010000255.1 GCA_024640785.1 Pseudomonadota bacterium | reverse complement strand
TTGTGAAAAGCCTTTTATTTTTTCTAAAGAAATTAATCTGTCAGCAAAACTTGATAATATTTTTGAGGCAGCAGAAAAGAAAAATATAAAAATAGCAATGAACTCCCAGTGGCCTTTTTCGATTCCTTTTTATGAAAAGGTTTCTGGCTTTGTGGACAGACCAAAGATTGAAACTTTCTTCATAAAAATGTCTCCGTTGTGCTTTGGTAAAGAGGTTATCCCTGAAGCAGTTCCACATGCATTAAGTATTCTTTACCATCTTTGCGGTGAAGGCAGCGTGGAAGCTGTTGAGATGACGTCCTCTGGAAAAGGTATGTCAATAGAGTTTATTTACAGGGCTAAAAGTATTCTTTGTAAAGTTCAAGTTGTTCTTGAAAGCAAAAGGGAGCAGCCAAGAGATTTCCTGTTTGGGTTTAATGGGCAAATTGTCAAAAGAGTTCTTGATATGGAGAACTATGACATGTATTTTTGCTGTAAGGATAAAAAACTTAAAATTAATGACCCTCTTGAACTTTCAGTTAAAAATTTTATTTCCGCTATCAAAGGTGAGGACGAACCACTTATAGGTAGGTTACACATTTTAAATAATATGCATCTTCTTGAAAAAATTTATAATGAATTCAGAATGAATTAGAGGTTTTAATATGGAAAGTTTAAAAAGCAGTGCGTTTGATTTTAGTTCCAAACTGAGGCAGACTTCAGTTGTTGAACGTTTCAAGAATTACCTTGCCTGGCAGCGTAGTATTAGATTGACAGACAGAGGTGATAAACCGCCGGATTTTGCCCCTGTATCTATTAATCTGGATTTGACCTCATCCTGTAATTTTGCCTGCCCGCATTGTGTTGATTCAGAAATCATTAATCTTGGTAAATCTCTGGAGTTAGATGATGTGAGAAAAACTCTGGAGATCCTTCATGCAAGAGGGTTGTTGTCGGTAATACTTATTGGGGGCGGTGAGCCCACGCTGCACAGGAACTTTGAAGAAATTGCTCTTTTTATTAAAAATAAAGGTTTGCAGCTTGGTATTGTTACAAATGGTTCGAAGCTGGAAAGAATAGAAAAGATCGCACCTGCTCTTGATAAGGGTGATTGGGTGAGGCTTTCCCTTGATGCCGCATGTCAGGATACCTTTGAAAAAACACATCTTCCAAAAAAGAAAATCTTATTTAAAGATATTTTAACGAATGCGCAAAACATAAAAAAGTCTAATCCTAATATCTCCCTGGGTTATTCATTTGTCATCGTTTGGGAAGGAGTCTTCCTGAATGGAAAAAGACTTTATCCCAATATAGGGGAAATGGCAGGTGCGGTGAAGCTGGCAGCTGAACATTCCTTTGATTTTGTTTCTTTTAAGCCATGTCTTGTTCGGCTTGAGGATTCCCACAAGGAGTCTTTGCTTGAGGGGTCTGAGAAAGAGAAAGAGAAAAAGATTATTTTTGATATAAAGCATAATTTAAAACAGGCAAAACAGGTTGCCCAAGGAAGTATAAAACTGCTTGAAAGTGTCAATCTTCAGGCAATTATTGATAACAAAGTAGAGGATCTGAAAAAACAGCCTAAAACATGCCACATGCACTTTTTTAATACAGTTGTAACCTCTGCTGGAATTTTTCACTGTCCTGCGTTCAGGGGTGTTGATATTGCCAAACTTGCGGAACCCTGTGGTTATTGTGATCAGAAATTATTTGATGAGACACTAAACAGTACGGCAATTTCCCTCAAAAGCTTTAATGCTGAAAAGGAATGTGGTATTGTGGGGTGTTTTTATCATCATGTGAACTGGTGGGTAGAAGATTTTATCTGTTCAGATAAAAAGATCAGCGAATTGTCAATATTAGAAGACGATAACTTCTTTTTTTAATTGTTTTATGGACTGTAAAAAAATATGTATTCTCCATCTCAATCAGATTGGTGATTTGGTTTTTTCGCTTCCTCTTTTAAAAGCCCTGCGTGATCAATTTCCCCAAGCAGTTATTCACTCGATTGTCAAACCGTATCTGGCAGAACTGCTAAAAGACTCTCCCTATGTTGACAAGATATCTTTTAGGGAAAGCGGATTTGCAGCAAAATTAAGATTGTTAAAGGAGCTTCGGAAAAACAATTATGACCTTTTAATATCCCTTTCACGCTCAGAGGAATGTCTTGGAATGGCTTCTTTCAGTAATGCAGGAATAAAAGCAGGGTTTCCTACTTTTCCCTGGAAACCATTTTTTAATGTGAAAGAGACAATTGCCGGACATAACAGCTGGTATAACAATTCTAAACTCTTGAAAGCACTGGGTATTGCTGTTAGTCAGAATGATTATGTCGGGCTGATGAGAATAGATGCAACTGCTGACACTTTTTTTCTTCCAGAAAGGTTTGTTGTCATTTCTCCGGGAGCCTCCAATCGAAGGCTGACAAAAGCCTGGGAGGAAGAAAAGTTTGCAGATTTAATTTTTCTCTTATATGAAAAATTCAGTTTAATTCCAGTGCTTGTGGGGAGTGCCGACAATGTTGTTCCCAATAAGATTATCGAAGACTATGTTACCAAAAAGGTTGGTGGAGACAAAATAAAACTCGTTAATTTTTCAGGAAAAATAAATCTTCAGACTCTCTGTGCGGTTATTAAAAAGTCCGCCCTGTTTGTGGGAATTGATTCAGGGGTCATGCACCTTGCTTCTTCTCTGGATATTCCTGTTGTTGGGCTTTTCGGCCCTACAGATCCGTTTTATGTTGGTCCTCAGAATGAGAAAAGTATTGTAGTTAAAAATGAAACACTTGAATGTGCCCCCTGCTACCTTAAAGATTGCGATCACAGGAATTGTATGCGTCTGATTTCAGTGCAAAGTGTTATGAATGCCTGTGAGAAGTTGTTAAGTGATCAATAAATAAAAACATCCGCATAAAAGGTGTTTTTTTACATAATCCATCTAGGGATGTTTCAAGGACAAGGTTTGTGCCAAGGGTGATACCTCTCATAGACCTTTTTTCAAAATAAAACGTTTTTATGAATGTAATAAGAAGCACTTATTTTGTTTTTAAATGATGGTAAGGGAAAAGGGTTTTTTGAATTATTACGTTTTTGGTTTTATATTCATAGCTAAGTGTTTTGACACTGT